>JBILHF010000030.1:0-23479 GCA_044350605.1 Opitutales bacterium | reverse complement strand
AGCTGATTATAGGTGGCGTAGATGCTGGTCGGAGGGCAGGTGGTGTCGATGAAGCCGACGGTGAAGTAACAACCGGCCGCCTTGGTGCGGGTCGCGAAGTTCATGCAGTCGAGATAACGGAAGGCCTCGACGACGCTGTTGTCAGGTTTGCCATCGACCATGGGGACTATCTTGGGCCAACCGGCGATGCGGTTCACGAGCATACCACTGTGGTCGCAGCCTGCGGGCACCCCGGCCGCGAAGAAGGTGACACGGGCATCCAGTCCGGCTGCCGCGATAGCCTGATAGCCGCCCTGGCTCGAGCCGAAGACGATCACGCGCTTACCATCCCATTCAGGCTGGGCCGTCAGGACGTCGATCCCGCGGATGAGTCGCAGCATCATGCCAGTGAAGTAAGCTTTCTCACGGTCGTTACGGAATTCGTAGCGATAAGGATTCATGGGGCCGGCGTAGAGGTCCGCATAGAACTGCTTGGGCTTTCCGTTCGGCAGGCCGTGCGCGTTCATGTCCATGGCGAGGAAGCCCTTGCTCGCCCAGTTGGCGGAGCCACCGAGCGAACTATCGCTCACGCCCGCACCGTGCACGGTAAGGATGATGGGCAGGCTCTTAGGCTTGGCGCCGACGGGCTTGGACATGTAGCCCGAGATCTGCAGTCCGAGCGCCGGCGCGGTGACGTCGAAAGACTCGATGTCCTTGATCGGCGACTTGACGGAGACGAGCTTGGGCTCGACGGGCACGGCGGCCAATTTCTTCTTCATGCCATCCCAGAAAGCGTCGAAATCATCCGGCACCGGCAGACTGCGCTTGATCTCGGTCGGATCGATAGCGGCACCGCCGAGACCAAAGATAGGGGCGGCCTTGGCCTTGGCGTTGGCACGATAGACGGCGCGCACCTGGATGAAGCCAGGTTCATTCAACGATCCAGTGGCCACGGCCTTACCATCTACGAGCTCGCTCACGCCCTTCTGATCGGTGGCCAGTCCGTCCTTCAGGATGGACCACTCGACGAGGCCGGCGGCCGGCTTACCGCTGTCGGTGACCGCGAGGTTAAAGACGACCTTTTCGCCCTGATGGTAAATCGCATCCGCTCGCTCGGCGCGTGCGGCGATCTTGATGGGCGAATCCGGCGTCGCCTTCTTGGCGGTCTGAGCGGAAAGCGGCTGCCACAACAGCGCCACGACGAGGGGTAACAGTCGGGTCATATCATTTCTATGCCCCCGCCCACTCATTCCGTCAACCACCGCCCAGCACAAGGCAGTCTAAGCAAAGGGAAACCGGAGACCGGAATTTCAATTTTCAGGTCCCAGGTCTCGGCCGTCAGGTCCCAGGTTCAGGCGTTCAGCACCTGGTACAGGTTCAGGACCCGCACCCGTACCTGCACCTGATAACCCGCACCCGTTACCCGATCACCGAGACCTGAGACCCGAGGTGTATTTTTGGTCCACCGAGCCTCTGAGCCTCCGGCCCTCTAATGTTTGCCCCGTGTCCCCATGTCACCTTGCCCACATGCCCCCCCTTCCTTTCATCCTTCTTCTTTCATCCTCCATCCTCCAACCTCCCCTCACCCCGATGAAGCCTCTCGCCCTTCTCCTCCCCCTCCTGGCCCTCTCCGCCTCCGCCGCCGACTACTTCCCGCCTTCCGACGCCCAAGGCGGCTGGCGCACGCCGAAGGACGCTGCCGAAGCCCGCGCCTTCGCTGGGGTAGACATGGATAAGCTCGAGCAAGCCTACCGGGCAGTCGAACGTTCCAACACGGAGAACGGCGGACTGGTCGTCATCTCGAAAGGCTACCTAGTCTTCGAGAAATATTTCGGCAAGGCGCACCGCAACGCCAACCCGGACATGGCTTCCACGGGCAAGGCTTTCACGAGCATCGCTTGCGGCGTGATGCTGCAGGAGTTCAAGTCAAAGATCCCGCAAGGGCTCGATACGAAGGTCTACACGCAAGAATTCCTGCCGGAGGCATTCCCGCTGCGCGATCCTCGCGAGGCCAATATCACCCTCGGCCAACTGCTTTGCATGACCTCCGGCCATAATGGCGAAGGTCAGACTCCTACCGGCGTCATCCGCGGTACGGCCCAGCCGCTCAAGCCTTCCAAGGGCCAGGATATCCGTGACGTCGATGGCTCCTCTCTCCGCGTACCGTTATGGACCACCCCCGGCGAAGGCTACTCCTACTCCTCCCCCGCTCCGCACATCGCCTCGATGGTCCTCCGCCGCGTGACAGGTAAGGAACTGCCGGCCTACATCGACGAGAAATTCGGGAAGCCGATGGGCTGGGGTCCTTGGGGCTACTGCCTCTACCGCGGCGACGTCACGATGGCCCATGCCAACGGCGCCGGCTCCATCGCCCTGCGCGCCACCGACGCCGCCCGCTTCGGCTACTGTCTCGCCCAAGGCGGACGCTGGAAGGACCGCCAACTCATCCCAGCCGACTACATCAAGCTCTGCCAGCAGTCGCTGCCCTACAACCCGCACTTCCCCTTCAGCCTCCAGTTCGAACACAACCAAGCCGGCCAGATCGTCGGCGCGCCGCGCGACGCGTTCTACAAGACGGGCGCCGGCGGTTTCTGCCTCTACGTCGTGCCCTCTCTCGACTTGGTGA
Source organism: Opitutales bacterium (assembly GCA_044350605.1). Lineage (GTDB taxonomy): Bacteria > Verrucomicrobiota > Verrucomicrobiia > Opitutales > UBA953 > UBA953. The sequence continues at coordinate 20,874 of JBILHF010000030.1, read as the reverse complement.
TCTACAAACTAGGCGGCAAGGACGGCCAGTGGAACCCCGACCTCACCCGCATCCCGCAGCCGCCGGACTCCTTCGGCACGCACACGACTCCCCCGACCCCTCCGAAGAACGGCGCCTACGAGAACTACAGCATCCCGCGCATCCTCGAGATGGTCTGTCAGGCGACCATCCGCTGAGCCCGGCGACTATCTGCCGGTCGGCAGTTCGACCACGTGCGCGTAGAAGGCGATCTGGTCGTATTCCTTCTTATGATTGCCGAAGCCCCGGCGTAAGGTCGTGCGCAGGGCGTTCGTCCCGCCGGCCTGCATAATGTCAGGCCCATCCTTGGCCAACAGGTCGGCATCCTTGTTTCCGGGACGGACGATGGCGATGTGCCCTGACTTAGTGGGATCGGGATTCTTGAGCGAAGCGAGGACGAGCCTACCGTCGTTCGCCGCCGCTTGCGCCGCCGCCCCGTCCTTCATGGCCACCCAGCCGGCCTTCTTGCCGGCATCAGAGGCTAACCAAACGAATTGGGCGTTGGCGAGCAGCACGACGCCATGCTCAGGCGGGCGGAGCAACGGGATCGCCAGACGATCCGCGACGGCGGCGACGAACTGGCTGCAGTGCGTGTGCTTGCTCTTGGCATCCTTGATGGGCTGTCCGGTCGGGAGTCCGGTCTTCCAATCGACGATCGCGCCCGGCAGCCAAAGTTTGTCGACCTCCATGCCTTCCAGCCGCTTCCAGAGTTCCTCGGTCGGACCTTTCGATCGGGCGGACCAGCGGACGGCCTTCTCGACCAAGGGCTCTAAGCCCGCGGTCTGCTCGGGGTGCGGACTCGAAGTAAAGACACGTCCCAGGCCGAAAGAGGACCGCACCATAGCGGGCGCGTTCACCATCACGCCGACCGGGGTCTCGTTCTCGGCCAGCTCACTGCGAAAAGAGACTAGGGTCTCGAATTCGGGCAGATCGTTACGGACGTCCGCTTTGATGATCGGACCGTTGGCATAGCGCACCCCGCGATCGGTCAGCTTCTCGCCGAAGGCCTCGCCCTCGACCTTCACCTCGCCCTGACCCCGCCGCCACTTGGACGAGACGGTCTTGGCGTTCAGGACGCCGACGCCCCACTCGAAACCAGTACAAGCCAGATACGCCCCGGCACAGATACCGACATACCCTCCGCCGTGGCGCACGAAATCCCGAACCTCCTCGCGCCCCTTCTCGCCGAGGCCGGCGGCTTCCGCGCTACCGCTACCGCCGGTGAACATGACGAGGTCATAGCCCTTCAACCCACCCGCGGCGATGTCCGCCCCCTTGAGCCGGGTGAGCTTGATGTCGGCTGTCTTGCTCATGATCTCCGTGACGCACGGGATACCCTTCCCGGTCGCGCCTTTGTCGTCGTAGACGGCGACCTTGATGACCGGAAGTTCCGCGGCGCCGAGGCCGAGGCCGAGGGTGAGCAGTAGAATCGCGAGAGGGTTACGCATGAGGTTCATTGCAAGGGATGAGCCCGGCCGGCAAGGGGCAGCGCGACCTTCTTGCCGCCAGCGGCGAATGACGTGAAGACGGCTAAGGTCAGCTCGACGGTCTCCCGCCCGGCTTCCGGACCGCAGAGGGGCTCACGCTTCTCCGCGATGGCGGCCAGCAGGTCACGCACGGCACCATGATGGCCGCCGTTGACTTGCCTGATGTCCTTGATGGGTTCGGGCTTCCCGATGCCGGCGGTGGTGATGGGCGTCTTTACGCCGTCACGCTCCAGGATGGCCAGGGGTTCTTCGTCGATTTGCAGGGAGATAACTCCCTTGGTGCCGATCAGACGCGCCCCGAAGGGCGTGCCCTTGGCCGGCTTGCCCTTCTTCGAATCGAAATAAAGCGGAATGCCGCTCTTGGTCTCATAGCGGGCATGGATCTCGTCCCCGACGATTAGCCCGACGCCTTCGTCGCCGGGACGGATATCGGCCTTGGTCGCCGGACGTCCTTCGACGTGAATAGTCGCCTCGCATGAGATAGCCGGCCCGGTGAAGAGCGTCGCGAGATTGAAGCCGTGCCCTCCAAGTACCCAGAGGTCGAGTCCGCCGCCACGCTGATCTTGCTTCCCACGGACACGCACTTCCTTGAGTTCGCCGATTTCACCGGACGCGACGAGCTGCTTCACGACACCGACGACGGGGTGATAGCGGTTACGATGCGCGACGGCGAGACGCACGCCCTTTTCGGCGCACAGCTTCACGATCTCATCGGCTTCGGCCAGAGTCCGCACGAACGGCTTTTCGATATAGATACCCTTCACGCCGGCTTCGATGGCAGCGACAATCATGTCCCGATGCTCATGGATATGTCGCGAGCAGATGGCTGCGATATCCGGCTTAGCCGAAACGAGCATGACCTTGTAATCGGCGTAAGCCTGCACGCCGCCGAGCCGCATGGCCGCCTCGGCCAGCCCCTTGGGATCAGCGTCGGCGACGGCGATAATCTTAGTCTGGGGAATCTTGAGCCAGACGGTGTCTTCGCCATGCCCGTAGTTACCCTGGCCGGTGTGCCCGATGACGCCGACGGTCAGGGGGCGGTCAGCCGTCTGGGCCGCCAGCGAGGCGACGGCAAAGACCAAGGCGACAAGGAAGACGCAGCGTTTCATGGGGCGCCTCCTTGCTGTCCGATATCATTAATCTAGCAACCCGATAAGGCCGGTGTTGTCCTAGGCATACCCCGATGCGCTTCTCCGCCCTCGCCTCCTGCCTGCTTTCGACCGTCTCGTCCTGGGCCGTCAACGTCGCTGACTACCCCGACCTGCAGGCCGCCCTCGATGCCCATCCGGGCCAAGTGCTGACGCTGCCCGCCGGCGACTACCCGATCTCGCGCAAGCTGGTCCTCCGTGGTGATGGCGCCGGCCTCAGCGGCCCGGGCCGCATCGTCCAGAGCAACCCGGAGGAACCGATCCTTGAGATCGAGGGATTGAAGGACGTGCTCCTCCGCGACGTGACGCTCACGCGCGCCCCCGGCAAGACGGTGGCCCGTAAGTCCGGACTGCTCGCCATCCGTTGTTCCTATCTGCGCGTCGACCAAGTCCGCATCCTCGACAACCAATCGGCCACCGGCGCCTTGGCCCTTCGCGAATGTCGCTTCGCCCGCATCACGGGCTGCCTAATCCGCAACTATATGCGGGTGTCCGTCGATGATCGCACCCATAGCCTGGAATGGGGCTACGCTTTCAATTGCACCGACGGCACGGGCATCCAGGTCACTGCCAGCCAAGGGACGCTCATCGAAGGGAATACGGTCGTCGAGGAGGTGTTTCGGCCGACCAAGGAGATGAAGGAGAAGCATCAGCTCGGCGTCTGGACGAAGAAGAATCCGACGAAGGGCACCTTCCTCAGCCAAGCGACCTGGGACGCGGGCTATACGGACAACTGGCAGCAAGGATCGGGTATCATCGTGACCGCCCCCGAGGCCAGCGATCTCACCCGCATCATTGGCAATCACGTCGAGAACGCCGCCCAAGGCATCGACCTACATGCCGACCACGTGATCTTGGCCCACAACGTCATCACCAACTGCTTCATGGGCATGAAAGCGATGCACGGTTCGCGCAATGTGCTCATCACGGGAAACCAGTTCGTGAAGAATTCCCTCTGGGCCATCGGCCTGATGCCCGGCGCCGCGGCCCATCCTGGCCAGTCTGACAAGCCGGAGACGGCCAACGCCGACGGCGGATCGGTGATCTCGGCCAATATCATCTCCGACTTCGGCCACGGCGAAGCGCACTGGATCTGGGGCGACCAACGTGCTCCCTTCAAATTTGATACCGGCCAGCAACCCGACGATCCACCCCTCACCGATGTGGTCATCCAGGGCAACCTGCTCCATTGCGTCGGTGCCCCCCGCTACCAATACGCGGTCGTCGTCGCTGGTCAGCCCGGCGGCCCGAAAACGCCCCGCGGACTCCGCTTCAGCGGCAATAGCCTCGCTCCCGGCACCGGCGGAGTATCGAACCGCCCGCTGAGTGAATAAGATCAGCGCTGAACGGCGGAGCGGGGATTTCGTAGGAAGTAGAATTTGCCGTCTTCGGCTCCGCCGAGGAAATCCGGGACGCCGTCCGCATCGAAGTCAACGGTGGTCGGGCTGACGTCATGGCCTTCGATATTCTGCTTCACGAGGGGTCCTTCGTCCTTGAACAACCACTTGCCGTCCTTGGTCCCGACCTGTCGGAGGAAATTGGCGCTGGAGGAATTGAGCAGGAAGTCTGTCTTTCCGTCGCCATCCCAGTCGGTGACGCACAGTTTGCGACGTCCGCTCCGGCCGGCGACGCCCTTGGTGAGCTGCAGGGGCTGCCCCTTCTCGTCACAGAACGCCCGCCGCGGTGACCTGACGACGAGTTTGCCGTCGACCTTGGCTCGCTCGAAGAACGCGAGGTAGCCCTCCTGATCAAGCATGACCAGATCCATGAGGCCGTCCTGGTTCCAATCGACGGCGACGGGCGTCGTGCGCCACTGAGTCAGCAAGGCCTTGCCCTGCGGCTTCAGCCAACCCCACGCGAGCGCGGGCTGGGCACCCTCCCACTCGACCTCGATCGGCGCGGCCGCGGCGAGCTTCGGCGCCGTACGGGTGCCGACGTTCCGATACCAGACGACTTTGCCGAGGATGGAATTGACGAGGAGATCCGGTAGGCCGTCACCATCCCAGTCGGCGACCGTCTGGGTGGTGTAACCCCACTTGGCCTCCGCCGGGCCCTGGATGCTACCATTGCGACCCGCCATGATGCGCAAGGTCTTGCCGTCGGCCTGCAGATTCTTCGGGGCGGCGAACTTGGGCTGAGCCACACCCTTCCCGCTCAGGTTTTCAAAGAAGGCCACATAGCCCGCGGTATTGCCGGAGATGATATCGATGTCCCCGTCACCGTCCCAATCGAAGCCGACCGGCGTCGCGAGGGCCCCGAACTTGATCTCGTCCGCCTGCTGCTTGAAATACTTCGGCGGCAGGAACAGCGGCGTATGGTCGTCGGTGAACTTGCCGGTGTTCTCGATATAAGCCACGCGTCCGTCTTCGTCGCCGACGATGAGGTCGAGTTTGCCGTCCTTGTTCCAATCGAACGCGACGGGGGTGATCATCTCGAGGTCCATGGTCAGCGGACGCGGCGAACCCGGCAGCGCTTTGGCTTCGAGCGTAGCCTTCCACGCCGCCGAACGTGCCCCGGTGGTCACGCTCGCCGGCAAGGTCAAGCGCCGTCCGGCGGCATAGCTGGGCGCCGTCCGGGTCCCGGTGTTCTCGAAGTATGTAAAGCCGTCCAAGAACTCACCGCAAAGCAGGTCCAGATCCCCGTCCCCGTCGAAGTCCGCGAAATTAGGCGAGGGCCAGCCGAAGACCTCGAGGTCTTTGCCGACTGACTGCACGCGCACGGCATCAAGATACTTTGGCTTATCATGGGAGCCGACGTTGCGCAGGACATAGACGAAGCCACGCAGGGGGCCTTTGATCCACACGCCTTTCTCATTGTAGGCGTTATCCCAGCCGTAATCGGTCCAATCGCCGACGCCGACGATTATGTCGGTCTTCCCGTCGCCGTCATAGTCGACATATTTCCACATATTCGCCCTCACCTTGTTCGGATGGACGTTGGTCGGGAGGGGCAGCTTCTTGCCGGACTCGAGGCCGGACTTGGCGAAATCAGGATACTCGACGCCAGACGAAAGCACGCGAGGCTTACCCTCCGCATCCCAGCTGAGCTCTACATTCTGCATGCCTTTGCTGATACGCACGCCGGGTTTGAAGACGGGCAACGGACGCTTCGCAGTGTCGGCATCGGCCCGGAAGACATAAACACCGTTCGAAGGCTTGTCCGGGCAGTTGACGACGAGCTCGAACTTGCCGTCGCCATCGACGTCCATGGGCAAGGGCCAAGCCCAGAGGCCGACGCCAAGGTCTACGACGAGTCCGGGGTTGTTATATTTCAGACGTTCCAAGCCGGCCTGCCCGCCTTGCGCTTCGGCGGCCTTCGGCCAGGCCATGCCGTCCATGGGCTTAGACACGATCTTCGAAGGATCTACCACGACATGCTTCGCCAGCTTACGCTTCCACGTATAGGTCACGTGCACGAGTCCATCCGCCGACTGGATGATGGCCGGGTAGCTGAACTCAGCCTTGGCCTCGTCCTCGAGCACCATCGCGGCCTCCCAAGTGACGCCGTCCTTGCTGACCGCGAGGTTTAGAGGGCTACGACCCTTGGCGGTGTGGTTGTAGATGATGAGATGACGTCCGTCCTTCAGGGTCACGGCATCCGTTCCCGAGTTAGGATTCGGCAAGTCGATGAGCTCGACCTTGGACCAGGTCGATCCTTGGTCTTTCGAGACTGTACCGAAGACCTTGGCGTTCCTGGTCCGTCCGACCGACATCAGGCCGCCATCGCGCAAGAACAAGATGCTTGGTTGGATGGACGCCGGAGCGCCCTGCCCTTGGTCGACCTTGATTTTCTCCCAGGTGACGCCGTTGTCGCGGCTGCGCTCGAAATGGATCTGCCACGAGGGTCCGACCTTCAGGCCTTCGGCGCTGGCCCCTGAAAGAATGGTGCCGTCCTTCAACTGCACGGGCTTGTTCTTGATCGGGCCGAGGATGCCATCTGGCAAGCGACGTGGTTCACCCCAAGTCTTCCCGTTGTCTTCGCTCAGACGGAGCATGCCCCACCATTCGACGGGATTCGGCCCGACCTTATAGTAAAGCTGCAGCGGGCCTTCCTTGGGTTGGAACAGGACGGGATTCCAACAGGGGAAACGCTTGCCGTCGGGCTGCGTACCTTCGGCCACCTTCACGGGCGCCGACCACTTGCCATCGACCTGCCGAGCCACCCAGATGGAGACATCCGGCTTACCTTCGGCTTCACCCGCGAACCATGCCGCGACCAGCGTACCGTCCTTGGCCTCGACGATCGTGGTCGCATGACAGCTCGGCACGGGGTTCGTCTCGAAGATGAACTCCGATCGGACCAGACCCGGCTCGGCGCCGAGGAGTCCCACGCAGGTGATGAGTAGGCAGATAAAGGGTCGCATGGTCATTTCTTCTTGGGATTCTGTTTCTTCCCAGGGCCGGCCTGCCAGACGGGCTGCCAATCCGTGGACTCGCTGCGCGCCGTGCTCAGGTATTCGCCGAGTCGCTTGGCGACCTCGGGATGCTCGGCCGCGACGTCCTTCTGCTCGGCTACGTCGTTCAGTAAATCATGCAGCCGCACGGTTCGATCAGGCCCGCCGCTGCGGATGCCTTTCCATCGGCCTTCCAATAGTGCAGCCTGCTTGAAGCCGCCCTCGTGGAATTCCCAGTAGAGGAACTCGTGCTTAGGCTGGCTCCCCTGCTCCGTCAGGGTCGGCACAAAGTTGACCGAATCAAGACCCTCGGGCGCAGGCTTGCCCGACAGGGCGGCGGCGGTCGCGAAGAAGTCTCCGGCATAGGCGACGTGCGCGCTTTCCTGGCCCGGCTTGATTCGACCCGGCCACCAGGCGATGAACGGCACCCGGATGCCTCCGTCGGTGAGGGCACGCTTGATGCCACTGAACGGGCCGCTCGGATTGAAGCGGGTCAGGTCATGCCGGGCCTCGTTATGCGGGCCGTTATCGCTGGTGAAGACGACCAAGGTGTCTTTCTCCAGACCGAGCTCCTTGAGCTTCGCGAGCATGCGACCGACGTAACTATCGAGCCGCGTGATCATCGCCGCCTGGCCTTTGTCCGGCTTCGGCCAATTGCTTTCGGCATAGGGTCCGTAGTCAGGCACGTCGGCGCCGTCCCCCAAGGCGGCCGCGCGCTCGTTGTTGGCGTGCGGCACGATCATCGACCAGTAGAGAAAAAACGGACGGTCGCGGTTACGCTCGACGAAGCGGAGGCATTCCTCAGCGAAAAGGTCGTCCGCAAACTTTTCCATCTTGGTGGCATAGCCTCCGCCGGCTTCGCCGACCGTGGTCACGACGTTCGGCAAGGGTTCCTTGGTTTCGTTACGCCAGAGATAATCAGGGAAATGGTTGTGCGCGTGATGTTGGTTCAGGAAACCATAGAACTCGTCGAACCCCTGCTTGCGAGGGAGGCCTGACTCGGCCGCACCGACGTCACCCAGACCCCATTTGCCGATCAGGGCCGTCTTGTAACCCGCCCCTTGGAGATGCTTGGCGACGGTGAGGTCGCTCTCACGCAGGGCCTGGGCCGCCGGGTTCTTCTGGCCGGCATTACCTCGCACCCGCGTATGACCATGATGCATCCCGGTCATGAGCACGCTGCGCGAAGGAGCGCAGACGGTTGCGCCGGCGTAGAACTGCGTGAAGCGGAGCCCTTCCTTGGCCATGCGGTCCAGGTCGGGCGTCTGGACGACCTTCTGACCGTAACATCCGAGATCCCCATAGCCGAGATCGTCGGCGAGGATATAGATGATGTTCGGACGTCGCTCCGCCGCAGCGACGAGCGTGGCACAAAGCAGAAGCAGGAGGCTGCGCATGGGGATGAGCCCAACATCAGCCCAAACGGCCCTAAAAACAAGCCTGCTTAGGGCCGTCCGCCGCCAAGTCGCGTTACGATGACCTCACGGGTCTTCCGCTGGATGGAATAGAGCTCCTGCGGCCGGCCGGGATCCCAAGCGAAAGCCTGACCGCGAGAGACGAAGCCGACGGAACCGACCCATCGGGCCTGTCCGCCACCGGGCGGCAGTTCGAGGACGTAAAGTTCCCGCGCATCATGTCCGCTGACCCAGATCCGGCCGTCGAGCGCCTGACCTCCGCCCGAACAACTGAAGGCGCCGAAACGTGAAAGAAGATCCGACGGGAACGACCAGGTGGCGAGAATGTTCCAGCGCGCGTCATACCGCACGAGACGGCTCAAAGCGGGATCGCTGTTGATACGGTAATGCGCGAAGCAGGCCAGCCAGCCGTCACCGGACGGCACCAGCCAAGTCAGCGAACCGGGCGGGTTTTCGAAGATCTTGCGCCCGGCCGGACGCAGGGTCTCGACATCGAAATATTCCAAGGTGCTCTCGTCCGGCTTGGCCGGGAAATTGGAATGGGCGATTAACAGCTGTCCGCCGACGACGACGCCGGAGTTGAGATGCTTCACTGTCGAGCCTGCCGGCGCCCGCCATTCGCCGACCTTGCGGCCGGTCGCTTTCTCATATTTTCCGATCGCGCGGTCATCGATCGCGTAGAAATGCTCCGCGTCGACCGCGACACCCTGGTTCGCCTCGGTCGTTTTCCAGGTACGCACCGAATCCAACCGGCCGAGCTCCGGCTGCGTGGCACAACCGACGAGCAGGATTAGGAGGATGCCGAGCGGAATGAACTTCATGAGCGAACCCGACCATTACGACCCGAGGTAAGTCTGTCATTCGAAAACCTCCGCAAATGCGTTGCGAGCGTGATGCCTCAAAGTATCAAATATCCCATGCGCCTACCCCGCGTACTCCGCCTAACCCTCGGCCTTTCCTGGGCCTGCGTCGTCCTGAGCGCGGCCGATGGCATCAAGACCACGACAACCTACCAGAAGGCCTATGGGGAATCCAAAGGCGCACCGACAGTCGATGCCGCCAAGGAACTTCCTCGCTACCCGGCCGTCGAACCGGCCAAGGCCATCGCGACCTGGAAGGTGAAACCTGGCTTCAAACTTCAGCTCGCCGCCCACGAACCGCAGGTCCGCGACCCGATCGCGATCTGCTACGACGAACGTGGCCGGATGTTCGTCTGCGAGATGATCGACTACTCGGAACGGCGCGACGAGATTCCCCACCTCGGCCGCGTCTCAGTCCTCGAAGACAAGGACGGCGACGGGTATTACGAGACAAGCCGCGTCTTCGCCGACAACCTGCCCTGGCCAACTGGACTGATCTGGGCCAACGGCGGACTTTACGTGCTCGCGACGCCCGACATCTGGCGCTTCGAAGACCGCGCTGGCAAGGGTGTCGCCGATCACCGCGCGAAAGTTTTCACGGGCTTCGGGACCGGCATGAAGATGATTAACGTCCAAGGGATGGCCAACAGCATGCAGTGGGGACCGGACCAACGCGTCCACCTCCTTGCCGGCGGCGGTAACCGCGGCAAGGTCTCCTGCCTGCTTCGCCCGGACCTCCCTGCCCGCGAACTCGGCGGTAACGATTTCTGGTTCGACCCGAAGACCCATACCTTCGGACTCGAAGCCGGCGGCGCTCAATACGGGATGAGCTACGATGACTTCGGCCGTAAGTTCGCCTGCTCGAACTCGGATCATCTCCAATACTGGGTCCATGATCGCACCGGTTCCTCCCAGAATCCGTTCCTTCCCCTGCCCGCTCCTCGGGCCAGTATCGCCAAAGACGGCGGGGCGGCCGAAGTCTTCCGCATCAGCCCGGACGAACCGTGGCGCATTGTCCGCACCCGCTGGCGCGTCTCCGGTGCCGTCCCTGGCATGGTCGAAGGCGGCGGTCGCGTGAGCGGTTACTTCACAGGGGCGACGGGCACCACGATTTATCGCGGCGATGCCTACGGGCCGGCCTTCAAGAATAACAGCTTCACGGGCGACGCCGGCGGACAACTCATCCACCGCAAGGTGATCACGCCCGCCGCCGATGGCGTCAATCTCTCTGGAGAACGCCCGACCGACGAAAAGGGCTTCGAGTTCGCCGCGAGCCGCGACACCTGGGTACGTGTGGTCAACTTCGCCAACGCCCCCGACGGCTGCCTCCACGTCTGCGATATGTATCGCGAGGTGATCGAACACCCGTGGTCCATCCCCGACGAAATCAAGAAACACCTCGATCTTAATAGCGGCAACGACCGCGGGCGCATCTACCGCCTCGTCCCTGACGACAAGACTTGGACCCGCCGAAGCTCCGTCGACCTGGCCAAGGCCACGACGTCCCAGCTCATCGAGACGCTCTCCCACGCCAACGGCTGGCACCGCGATACGGCCTCGCGCCTGCTTTATGAACGCCGCGACCCCGGCGCGCGCTCCCAGCTCTCTGGCCTGCTCCAGACCGCCCCGAATCCGCTCGCTCGTCTGCATGCGCTGAACCTAATGGCAGCGACGCAGCAACTGCCGGAAACGCTCTTGGTCATCGCCCTCGGCGACGCCGACGCGGCCGTCCGCGAACGCGCCACGTTCCTGGCCGGTGACTTTTACCGCGAACATCCCCTGAGCCGCGGATCGGTCACCGCCCTGATGCGTCATGCCACCTCGGAGGACGCTCGTCTCCGGTTCCAGACGGCGCTCACGCTTGCTCGGGTGACGCCGGCCGACGATGCGACCGATCTTTCGGACGCCTTGGTGACCCTGGCCCGCCGCGACCACACCCACGCCTGGATCGCCCCGGCGATCCTCAGCGCCCACCCCACGGTGCTTTCACGCCGCCTGCTGCCTGCGCTGTCCGACGAAACCTTAGCCGGACAAGCCGAAGCCTTCCTGTCGCAACTCATCCTGGTTCGCGCGATCTCCCAACCCGCGGAAGACCGGCCGGCCCAGCTCGATCTGGTGCTCCGCCTCGGCGCCCGCCCTGCCCACCTGAATGCGCTTGCAAAAGGACTCGCCCGTGCGGGCTCCTCACTGGAGAAAGCCGATCCTTCAGGAAAGCTGACGCGTCTATTCGCCGAGGCCGGCGACGTCGTCAACGATCCCCAGCAGTCAATCACTCGCCGCGTCGACCACCTCGCTTTGCTATCCGCCGCTCCCATCAAGCTCAGCCGTCCCGTCCTCAAGGCCTGTCTCTCCGCCGACCGGCCGGCCGAGCTCCAGGCGGCCGCGCTGACTCAATGGGGCGCCACGGCTGACCCAAGCTTCACCCTCACGGTTGTCGAGCGATGGAAGGAGCTCGACGCCTCGCTCCGAGGAAAGGCGATGACCCAACTCCTTCAACGTCCCGACCGCGTAAAGCCTCTCCTGAACGCCGTCGCGGCCCAGCAGCTGCCTGCCGCGGCCTTCGACGCCGGTCAGGTTCAGTCGCTGCTCAAACATAAGGATCCACAAGTCGCCGCGCTGGCGCGTACGGCGCTCGCGGAGGTGATTCCGCCTTCCCGCGAAGTCATCACGGCCAAGTATGCCGCCAGCGTGGACCTCGCCGGTGACGCCACCCGCGGTCTCGCGGTCTATCAACGAGCCTGCGTGATCTGCCACCGGGCCGGCGGACAAGGGATGGAAGTCGGGCCTGACCTGCTCACGGTGAAGAACAAGGGGCGCCCCGCCCTGCTCACGGCCATCCTCGAACCGAACAAGGAGATCGCCGCCCAATACATGTCCTTCCTGGTGCAGACGCGCGCCGGCGAATCCTACCTCGGCGTGATCGCGGAAGATACCGCGGCGCAGCTGACGCTCAAGCTGCCCGGCGGCGGCGCTAAGACGATCCTCCGCGCCGACGTGACCGGAAGTTCCTCCGACGGTCGTAGCCTGATGCCCGAAGGCCTCGAAGGCGGTCTCACGACCCAGGACATGGCCGACCTGCTCACCTTCATCGAAACCCTCAAATAAGATGCGCTCCCTGTTCGCCTGCCTGCTCTCCCTGCCGCTCTTGGCCGACGCGCCGCCCGAGGGCTTCCGCTCCCTGTTCAACGGCCAGGACCTCTCCGGCTGGCACGGCCACAATCCGCACCAAGGCCCCAAGCTGACCGGCGAGAAGAAAGCGGCCGACCTCGCCAAGCAGCGTACAGATTTTCCGCAGCACTGGCGGGTGGATAAAGGCGAGCTGGTCAACGCTGGCACGGGACCCTACGCGACCACCGACGAGGAGTTCGGCGACATCGAGCTCCGCCTCGAATATAAGACGGTCGCCAAGGCCGACTCGGGTATCTACCTCCGCGGCACTCCACAGGTGCAGATTTGGGACCTCAACCAGGTCTTCGATCCGAAGAAGCCCGACCGTAAGCCGCACCTGGGCTCGGGCGGTCTTTTCAATAACACGCCTGGCGCTCCCGGACGCGATCCGCTCGTGGCCGCCGACAAACCCTTCGGCGAATGGAACGCCTTCCGCATCATCCAGCAAGGCGACATCACCACGGTCTGGCTCAATGGCCGCTTGGTCGTCGACCGCGCCAAGATGGAAAACTACTGGGACCGAGGTAAACCGCTTCCGGCTAAAGGACCCATCATGCTCCAAACCCACGGCGGCGAAATCCGCTGGCGGAAGATCGTCGTCCGCTCGCTATGATGCTCCGCACGATACTACTTCTGGCACTGACGTCCGCCGTCGCCGACGACGGGCTGCGTCGCGGGCTTTCGTTCCATGCGGGTTTCGACCAAGGCTATGACGCCGCGCTTTCCGCCGATGCTCCGGCCTGCTTGGTCCGCGCCGGAAGCGCGCTCCGCCCTGCCGCTGACGGGCCCGACGTCAGCCGCATCTCCGAGGGCCGCTTCGGCTCCGCGCTGCGTTTCCATCGCAAGGGCTCCGTGCGACCGGAGTTTGCCGCGGCGAAATCCCTCGCCTATTCGACCTTGGACTGGTCGGCGACGGTCTCCGTCTGGCTCCGGCTCAATCCTGATCAAGACCTGGCTCCGGGCTACTGTGACCCCCTGCAGATCATCGGCGATGACTCGAAGAAAGGTTTCATCTTCCTCGAATGGTCCAAAGATCACCAGCCCCGGCACTTTCGTTTCGCCGTCCGTCCGCTCTATCACCTGTGGAATCCCGACGCGGTCGGCTGGGAAGAGATTCCCGACGCCCGCCGGCCGATGGTCAAGATGGAGAGCGCGCCTTTCAGCCGTTCCCGCTGGACCCACATCGTCTTCACCCTCGAACGCCTCAACGCCCACGACGCGCCGCCAAAAGCTCATCTGTACGTCGATGGCCGGCCCGTCGGCTCAATCCTCGGACATGACCTGACCTTCGGCTGGAATCCGTCCTCGCCGAAACTGGTCCTAGGCGCCGCATATGTCGGCGACCTCGATGACGTGGCCGCCTGGAATCGCGTCCTGACACCCAAAGAAATCGCCGCCCTTTACGCCCTACCCAAGGGCGTCTCTTCCCTCCACCCATGAAAACGTTCCGCCCGCTTATCTTCGCCTTTGCCTTCGCCATCCTAGCGCCGGCGGCTCCGGTCAAGGTCGCTACGTTCGACGTCGACGCAACCCCGCCGCTCGGTTCGGCGATGGCCTACGACCTGGTCAAGCGCCTCGATGACCTGACGCTGCGGTGCCGAGGCGTGGTGATCACGGGCTCGGGCGAGCCGATCGTCCTCTGCGCGGTCGATTGGATCGGCATCGCCAACGAAGGCCATGACGCCTTCCGCACCGCCCTCGCCCAGGCAGCGGGGACTACGCCCGCCCGCGTCGCGGTCCACGCCCTCCACCAGCACGACGCTCCGGGCTGCGATTTCACGGCCGAAAAGCTCATCAAGGATCTGGGCGTGAAAGGCTACTCCCGCTTCGAGGGCGATTTCCACCGCGTGGTCATCGCCCGCGCCGCCGAGGCGATCAAGCACGCGCTACCCACCGCCCGCGAGGCCACCCACTGGGGCTGGGGAGAAGCCGCAGTCAAGGAGGTCGCCAGCCAGCGCCGCCTACTCGGTCCCGACGGCAAGGTGAAGTTCACGCGCACGTCCTCGACCAAGAACGCCGCGATGCGCGCCGAACCTGAAGGGGTCATCGATCCGCTCGTCACGTCATTGAGTTTCTGGGATAAGACCGGCCCGATCGCGGTACTCACGAGCTATGCCTGCCACCCGCAGAGCTACTACCGCCTGGGCTACCCGAGCCCGGACTTCCCCGGCATCGCCCGCTTCATCCGCAGCCAATCCTGGCCGCATACGCTGCACGTGCACTTCAACGGAGCGGGCGGCAACATCACGGCCGGTAAATATAACGACGGCGCCTGGGAGAACCGCATGACCTTGGCCAACCGCCTGGCCGACGGGATGAAGGAAGCCCTCGATAAGACCGTGAAGACCCCCCTGAGCTCGGCGGATATCGATTGGGCCTCGGTGCCGGTCCGCCTGCCTCTGTCGACCCACCTGAAGGCCGACGAACTGGTGGCTAAACTGAAGGCGACCACCCCTAAAGGGTATATCTCTTACGGTGACCAGCTGGCCTGGCTGAAACGCCACGAATCCGGCCATGCGATCGACATCACCTGCCTGCGCGTCGGTTCCTCCCGTATGCTCCACCTGCCCGGCGAGTTGTTCGTGGAATACCAACTGGCGGCCAAGGCGATGCGCCCCGATCTCCACGTCGCCGTCGCAGCCTACGGCGATTACGGCCCCGGTTACATCGGCAGCACCTGCGCCTACGAACAGGGCGGCTACGAAGTCGGCCCGACGTCTTCCAACGTCGCCCCGCAGGTCGAACCGATCCTGATTCAGGCGATGAAGCTGTTGCTTGAGGCCAAGTAAGCAGCACCCTCTCAATGAAATATCTCCTTCCTGCCGCTTTCCTTCTCTTTGGCGTAGCCTGCCCGGGTCTGCACGCCCTCGAAGCCGGCACGGCCGTGACCGATGTCACGGACCGGACGATTCCGGTCCACGACACGCTCCACGCCAAGGCCCTTGTACTCAAGGAAGGTGAACGTACGGTCGTCCTTCTGACCGTCGACGCGGTCGCACTCGGTGAACTCGGCCGCATCAAGTCCGACTTCCTGCCGCAACTCCGCACCCGTCTTTCCAAAGAGCTGGGCTTGGCGCCCGAAAATCTCATCGTTAATGCGAGTCATTGCCACGGCACCCTGCGTCCCGATTTCCCGGAACTCTGCTTCCAAGTCATCAAGTCAGCGCACGCTCAGCTCGTTCCCGTCCGCGCTGGCGTCGGCAACGGGCAGGAAACCGGTATCAGCGAAAACCGTCGCCTCCACATGCGTGACGGTAGCGAGGTCGACATGCGTCGCACCTACTCCCTGCCGAACGACCAGGCCATCGCGAGCGTGGGTGCTATCGATTCGCAGATCGGCCTGCTCCGCCTCGATCGCCTCGATGGACGCAACCTCGCGCTCATCTACAACTTCGCGTGCCACCCCATCATGAATCCGCCGAGTAGCGGCAATTCGGCTGACTTCCCTGGCGTTGCGTCGGCCATCATTGAGGAACAGCTCGGGGGCACTGCCTTCTTCATCCAAGGATGCGCCGGTGACATCAATCCCGTCCATTACAAGCAGGTCACCCAGCCCGCCAACGCCACCCCACTGGGCAATCAGCTCGCGGTCAGCGTCCTCCGAGCCGCCCGCAAAATAACCACGCAGGCGGACAGCCCGCTTCGCTTCGTCCGCCAGAACATGCTTCTACCCCGCGGAGCTGACCTGACCGCCCGTATCGCCAAGGTGGAAGCGGAACGTCTCCGCCTGGCCCAATCACTCCGGGCTAATAACCTGAACTTCAAATCCTTCCTGCCGCTTCTGCTGCAACAGAAACTCAATCCGGACTACCCTTCCCAATCCGCCCAAAGCTACCTGCATGAACGCTCGGTCGGTAAAGACGGCCTCGCCAAGCTGGATGCCGACAATCGCGTAGCCGTTGAGGCCTACCTCGGAAATCTCGCCATCATGGAGCAGATTACGCGTCTCAACACGAATCTCGGTCTCCTCAAGATGCACCTCGCCCATAATCAGAAGGCCTTGAATCAACCGCTCGACGTCGAACTCACCGCCTTGCGGGTCGGTGACTTCCGTCTGGTGACCTTTCCGGGCGAACTGACCAGCGAGATCGGCATGAACATCAAGCAAGCCGCCGGACAGCCGGGCACTTTCGTCGCCGGCTACACCAACGGTTATATCTATTACGCCCCCACCGCGAAACAGCGCCTGAACACCGGCTACGCCCAAGAAGACTGCGACTGTCTCGTTGCCCCGGAGTGGCAGAAGGCTTTTGAATCCCAAGCCCTGGAAATGCTTAAGGCCCTCTGATTTTTCTATGCGCTCCCTCCTCCTGCTCCTCGCCGCCTTCAGCCTCGCTTCCGCGGCCGACGCCCCTGCCCCGCTCGCCCCGACCAAGGCCGACATCCCTTACGCCGGCACGAGCGATTTCCGCCAGACGCTCAACGTCTACGCGCCCGCGGCGAAGCCCACCAAGCCCGCACCGGTGATCTTTTGGATTCACGGCGGCGGCTGGCGTGGCGGCGAGAAGATCAGCGTGCAACTAAAGCCGAAGTTCTTCACCGACCTCGGGTACGTCTTTGTCGCGACTAACCATCGCTACGTCACAACGACCCCCATGAACGAGATCTTCGCCGATGTCGCCAAATCACTCCGCTGGACTCATGACCACGCGGCCGAATTCGGCGGCGACCCTAACCGTATCGTGATCATGGGCCACTCCTCGGGCGCCCAGCTGGCCGCCTACTTGGCCATCGACGAACGTCCGCTGAAGGCTGAAGGCCTGTCCCTCGCGATGTTGAAAGGTTGCGTACCGGTCGATGCCGATACGTTCGATATCCCCGCAGTCATCGAACTGGCCACGAACAATCGCAAAGCCGCCGGTAAGCCCGAACCGAAATACGGCCACCGCGAGATCTTCGGCGGCAAACCCGAACTCTGGACCGACTACTCCGCGACCACCCACGTCGCCGCCGGCAAAGGCATCCCGCCCTTCCTCATCCTCTACGACGCGGCCGCCGCTCTCACGCCCGACCAGGCTAAGCGCCTAGAGAAAGCGCTGACCTCAAAAGGCATCTCGGCCAAGGCCTTCGGCGCCACCAATACCACTCACGGCAAGATCAACTCCGACCTCGGACTCCCCGGCGACCCTTCCACGGCCCAGCTGCTCTCGTTCCTGAAGTCCGTTCTTAAGTAACTGGGAAGGGTCGGGACCGCGTCACGACATAGCCTGTAAACATTCAATTAGCTCAAGGGGAAACCGGAGACCGGGATTAATGCTTCGGTCATATATCCCAAGCCAATCATCCGGTCTCCCTATGTTGCCCCCTTGCCCCCTCGCGGCTCCGCCGCGCTGCCTTCCTTGCCAACCGGCCAACTTGTCAACGTGTCAACTGATCAGGGTCTGACCGGCTGCGTCCACGCCATCTCGACCTCACCGCCGACCGGTGAACTCTTCATCGGCTTCGTAGACGTCACACGGGCTCGCACGTAAAGTTCGTCACCCTTAAGGACATACTCGGCCTTCGGACCCTTGACGGCGGCCAGCACCGTCCCGACGTCCGCGCTATACTTGCGGGTCACCCGCGGCTCGCTACCGTCGGCGGCTTTCACAGCCACAGTCTTACGGTCGTAGCCCTTCCGCGTGCCGATGAACTCGATCACATACTCGACGCCGGCCTCGGCCTTGATCTCGAGCGCGATCCGCCCATCGCCGGATTGCAAAGACTTCAACTCGACACCCGTAGAAGCATAGAAATCCCCTTTCTCCATGGCGGCGATGAGCGAGCTGGCGCTGAGATCATTGGCTCTGACCATGACCCAACCTCGCCCCGACAGGCTGGCCTTAGGAGCCGCCGTGTGGTAATTATGGGAATCATCCGTAGCCAAGCCATACATGACCGGCTTGCCAAGATGGCCGAGGCGTTCAGTGAGGACGATGTCCCAGACCCGCTCGGTACCGGCGTGGAGCTCATCGCCTTGATTATAGACCGTCGGGTGACCGTTATAGACCTCAAAGAACTGCTCATGATCGATCTGCATGAGCTCCTCGGCAGTGATCGCCCACTTGAAGTTCGGGTGATTGAGGTGCGCGAACATGGGCACGCCGGTCCGCACCCTCTGCGCATGGACGGCATCAAAGGCGTGCTGGAGCGCTTTGATGATCTGCGGACTGGTCGTGGTATCGAGGGTCTTGTCCGGGAGGATCAGCTCCTGGATGTTCGTCGCGTTGACGTGCACGTTCTTGTCCGTGATTTCCTCGCTCGGAATCAACAGGAAGCGCCCAGGCTCCTCGAGCTTACCCTTGATCTCCGCCAGGGTCCGTAAGCGGATCTCTTTCTGCTCACCCTCTCCACGGGTGATGACCCACTCCTTGCCGAACCGCTGGAGATACTTATCGAGGGCGACGGCGCCGGTCTTGGACTTATGTACCTTCAGCCACTTATCGTGATCGGCGATGATGTTGTGGTCCGACAAAGCCAAGAAGTCGTAACCATGGCTCTTATACCAGTCGGCCACCATCTCGGGGAAATCATCCCCATCGCTCCAATAGGTATGGGTATGTAGGTTGCCCTTGTACCACTTCGCCTCTTCGGCGGCGGACAAGACAGCGGAGGCGGCCAAGCCGCAGACGGCGAGCAGACGAATCAGGGGCATGCCTCAAACAACACCAAACGGATGACTGAGTCGAGTGCTGGGTCGATGACAGATGACTGAATAGATTCCCGGATAACCCCATCCCGCCACCTGGGGCTGCCACCCGCCACCTGTATCGGCAAGTTCGCTTCTGATGCGCTCCCAACCGCCAACCGCTAACCGCCAACACCTAATCTTTACACCTTTGCACAGGCCACAGGCCGATTTGCACTTTTGCACGGCATTGTCCTGCCCTCGTGTCCTCCAGTCCTCTCGTCCCCGCTCTTGCCTCCCTTGCCCCCATGTCACCTTGCCAACCCGCCAGCTAGTGTTCGGCCCCTACACTCAACACTCTATACTCGATACTCGGTCACCCGTCTGCTTCATACGGGCGACAATGCCCCCCACCCGCCACATCGCCGTCCTCGGCGGAGGAGCCGCCGGCTTCTTCGCGGCGATCACGTGCGCGGAGAAGCTGGGCAAGGATGGCTCGGTGACCCTTTTCGAGGCCACCCCTCACCTCCTCGCCAAGGTCCGCATCTCCGGCGGGGGCCGTTGCAACGTCACCCACTCCTGCTTTGAGCCGAACGAGCTGGTGAAGAAATACCCGCGAGGAGGCCGTGAACTGCTCGGAGCCTTCCATCGCTTCCAGCCGAGGGATACCATCGAATGGTTCGGCAGTCGCGGCGTCGCCACGAAGACCGAGGAAGACGGACGGATGTTCCCGACGACCGATGACTCGGGCACGATCGTCGATTGCCTGATGTCCGCCGCCACCCGCGCCGGCGTCACGATCCGTATCTCCACGCCGGTCCGCTCCATCCTCAAGGAGGCTGAAACCTTCCGACTGACGCTCGGCAATGGCATCGTCGAGGGATTCGATCGGGTCATCGTCGCCACCGGCGGCAATAAAGCTTCCGGCGGACTAGCCATCGCGGAATCCTTCGGCCATACGATCGTCCCACCGGTCCCTTCGCTCTTCACCTTCCATATCACGGACCCCCGCCTGACCGACCTGGCCGGTGTCTCGGTCGAAAACGCCTTGGTCAGCGCCCCGGGCACTAAACTGAAGACCGACGGTCCGGTTCTCGTTACCCATGCCGGCCTCAGCGGTCCCGGTATCCTCAAATTGTCCGCCTGGGGCGCCCGAGAGTTTGCGGAGAAGAACTACGCGTTCCCGATCTCACTCAACTGGACCCCACCCCATACCCGCGAAACCTTGATCAAGGCCCTGTCGATCGTGCGGGAACAGAACGCCCGCAAGCAGATCACGACCTTCAGCCCGGTCGCCATGCCCCAACGCCTCTGGGAACGCTTCGTCATCGCTGCCGGTATCCCGACCACCACCCCCTGGGCGCACGTCAGCAACCCTGCCCTGCAAGCCCTGGCCGGCCAGCTCACGGGCGCAGAGTTCAAGGTCGACGGCAAGAGCATGTTCAAGGACGAGTTCGTGACCTGCGGCGGCGTGAAGCTCTCCGAAGTCGACTTCAAGACGATGGAAAGTAGGAAAATCCCAGGGCTGCACTTCGCCGGCGAAGTCCTCGACATCGACGGCGTGACCGGCGGCTTCAATTTCCAGAACGCCTGGACGACCGGATATCTCGCCGGGACGGCGTGCGCTGGTTGATTCAATCAAGCAGACACTCTCAGGTCCCAGGTCTCAGCCTTCAGGTAACAGGTTCAGGCGTTCAGCATCAGGTGCAGGTTCAGGCCCGTACCTGTACCTGAACCCGGCAACCCGTACCCGGGACCTGACGGCCGAGACCTGAGAC
>JBILHF010000084.1:0-5826 GCA_044350605.1 Opitutales bacterium | reverse complement strand
GGCCATCATGTGCAGGTCGACGCCGCGCCGGAGTTCCGGACGCAGTGCCTGAAGTATGACGTCCGTGAGGTCGACACGTTCATCCTCACCCATGGTCACGCCGACCACGTGCTCGGCATGGACGACCTTCGTCAGTTCTGCACCAACAAGGGCGGGTCGGCGATTCCGGTCTATTCTACCGAAGTCGGCCTCGAGCGTATCAAGGCCATCTTCCCTTACGCCGTCGGCAAGCCGGCGGCCTCGGGCTACGTCTCGCTGGGACTGAGCCTCATGCCGTCGAGGCTCGTCCTGCCCGGCGGCGGCATCATCCGTTCGACGCTCCTGCCGCACGGTAATGAGTCTACGCTCGGCCTCGTCTTCGAAGAGCCTTCGACGGGAGCGAAGTTCGCCTATTACACCGATTGCCGCGCGATGACCGAGAAGTCCCTTGAGCTCGGCGAGCATGCCGATCTCGCGATTCTCGACGGCCTCCGTCCGAATCCGCACCCGACGCATATGACCGTCGATCAGGCCTGTCAGGCCGCGCATGACCTGCGCGCCAAGCGGGCGTTGCTCACGCACATGACGTATCAGATCGATTACGACACCTACACGGCCCAGCTGCGTGAGACGCACCCTAAGGTCGGCCTCTGCTACGACGGTCTCCGGATCAGGCTCGGCGCCTGAACAGGCACGAAAAAGGGCGCCTCATGGGCGCCCTTGATCTCGCGCTCCGAGCCGGGCTCAGAGTTCGGTGATGACGATGTTGCGGAACCAGCAGGGGTCGCCGTGCTCGGTGAGCATCAGCTTGCCGTGGCCGGGGCCGAAACCCTTCTTGTTCTTGAACTTGCTCTTCGCGATGGCGGCCTTCCATTCCTCGGACTTCGTGTCGGCGGAGGAGCTGAGCTTGCCGTTGAGGTAGTGCTCGATCTTTCCGTCCTTCACCACGACACGGCTCTGGTTCCATTCGCCGATGGGCTTCTTCGCCTTATCCTTGGCGGAATCGACGATGTCGTAGATCGAGCCGGTGTTGTGGCTGCCGCCGCGGAGGCCGTCCGGATGGCCGTCGTCGTCGATCATCTGGTATTCGATGCCGAGCCACTCGCCCTTGCCCTTGGCGTCCTTGATGTCGGTGACCCAATACTTGATGCCGTTGTTGCCCTTGGCCTCGAGACGCCATTCCCAGGTGAGTTCGAAATTCGTGTACTCCTTCTTGGAGATCAGGGCGCCGGTGCCCTTTTGGACGGCGAGATGGATGACGCCGCCTTCCTGGGTCTGCCAGCCGCCGGCAGGAGCGCCGCCCTTGAGGTCGGTGAAGTCGGCGAGGGTGAGGGTGGCCTTTTCGCCGGCATAAAGGGAGCCGGTGGCGAGCAAGGCGAGGAGGAGGGATTTCATGGGGAGGTGCTGGTTATGGGGGATTTCCGGAGTGATTTGAAGTCCTTTATCGGTGGTCAGGGGATGACCTTGAGTTCCTTGAGCCAGAGCAAGGATTCCGCCTGCCACTTGTCCCAGGACGGCCCCTTGTAGCCGTTGAGGCCGTGGCCGCCGTTGGGGAGTTCGACGAGGCGGGTGGGCAGGCCGGCCTTCTGCTGGGCGGCGTAGAACATGCGGCTGTTCTCGATATCGACGACCTTGTCATCGATCGCGTGCGCGAGGAACGCGGGAGGGGTGGAGGCCTTCACGTGCTTCTGGGTCGAGAAATATTCGGGCAGGCCCGCGGCAGGCGTCTCGCCCATGAGGTTCTTCTTCGAGCCGCGGTGCACGCCGACGTCCATGCTGATCACCGGGTAGATCAGGATCGAGAAGTCTGGTCGGCTGCTTTCGCGCGCGATCGCGTCGGTGGTCTTGCCCTCGCCGAGGTCGAAGTGCACGGTCGCGGTCGAAGCCAGGTGGCCGCCCGCGGAGAAACCGATGATGCCGACTTTCTTCGGGTCGATCTTCCACTTCGTCGCATTCGCGCGCACGGTGCGGAGGGCGCGCTGGGCGTCGAGGAGCGGGACGTAAGGACGTCCGGCCGGCAGGCGATACTCTAGGACGATGCCCGCGATGCCGTGCGCGTTGAGCCAGGCCGCGATGCCGTGGCCTTCGCCCTTGGTGACGAGTCCGCCGTAGCCGCCGCCGGGGCAGATGACGATCGCGGCGCCGTTGGGATTTTCGGGCAGATGGACGGTGAGCTTAGCCTTGGAGGAGTCGGAGAACTTCCCGTCGCCCTCGGGGGCGTCGCCGTTCCAGAGCGGCAAGGTTTCCGCGGCGTAGGCGGAACTGACGAAGGCGAGCAGGGCGAGGAGGCGCATCTTTGAGAGTATGGAGGATTGAGTATGGAGTATGGAAAACAACGCAGGGGAGGGAAGGCTCTAGGTAGGGTCACGACTGCGTCGTGACCTAGCAGGCAACTAGGTCAGCACGCAGTGCTGACCCTACCAGGGGCAGGGATTTGGGCACAAAAAAGCCCCGGAGGTCCGGGGCTTTGCTTGGCCTGGAGGCCGGCTTACTTGCCAAAACCGGCGGAGGGCTTGCCGTCGGCTTCGAGTTTGCCGGCGGACCAGAGAACGGCGCGTCCGACGAGGTCGAGATAGCGGGCGTCTTCGACGGTGGCGTTGTTATGGCCGATCGTGGTGCTGAAGATGCGGGTCTTCTTCGGGCCGAACTCGTTGGTCCAGGCGACGATGGCGTTGGCTTCGGAAGCCGGGGTGACCTTGCCCTTCTTGTCCTTCTTCTCCGGGATCTTCTGGTTGCCGGTGGCGAGGGTCTTGGCGGTCAGGACCTGGATGTTATTGTAGAGCTCTTCGTTGACGGTGGTCCAATCGGCGAGGCCGGTGGTCACCGGGTGGGACTTGTCGGTGAAGGTGATGGCGATCGGCTGCTGGGGGCCGTGGCCGGTGGACTGCAGGCCGAGCATCTCGTACCAGCTGGCGTTGTCATCGCCGGCCTTCACGGCCGTCCGGAAGTTGCCCCAGCGGTAGCTGTGCATGGCGCAGTGGAGGTTCACGGCGGGCAGGCCGTTCTTGTGGGCGTTGACGATATTGGCGACGTAGGCCTGGTCGGTGATGTCGGCGGCGCACTCGTCGTGGACGACCACGTCGAAGTTCTTACCCCAGTCCGGGCTCTTGAAGAGTTCGAAGAGCGGCTTGGTCGACTTGGTCGGGTCGTAAGCGACTTCGACCACGGCGTTCACACGGGCTTCGATGCCCTTCTTCAGGACTTCTTTCTGCGTGGCGTAGTCGTGGCAGCAACCGCCGGCGACGATGAGGACGCGCAGGGGCTTCTGCTCGGCGGCGAGCGTGGAGGTCAGGCCGACGAGGGCGGTCAGCGCGAGGAGGGTACGGAGTTTCATGGGGTATCTGAGATAAAGGGGGAGGAGCGGTCAGCGGGCAAAAGAAAAACCTACTTCTTAGGTTTCGGGGCCGTCTTGGGTGCGGTCAGGGCCTTCCTGGTGTCGGCGATCGCGGCCTTGGCCAGTTCGTCGGGGATAGGCTGGCCTTCGACGAAGGCGTAGAGGGCTTCCTTCTGCTTTTCGGTCAGCGGGTGTTCTTCCTTGGGCGGCATGACATCGCCCGCGGTACGATCCAGGAAGACGCGGGCCAGCAGCATGCTGTCGTTGGGCCGGCCGATGACGAAGGCCAGGTTCTTGCCGCCCTTGAGGGTGGCTTCGAGGGTATCGAGGCGCAGCTTCCCTTTCTCCTTCTTGGGTCCGTGGCAGGAGACGCACTGTGCGTCGAACATCGGCTGGACGACCTTGGCGTAATCCGACTTCTGCGCCGGCGTGAGCGGCTTGACGGGTTCGGGCTTCTTCTTCGGGGCCGTCGGTGCGGCGAACGCGCAGGCGGCGAGGAACAGGGGCAGGAGCGGACGCATCGGCTTATTTCTTCGGGGCCTGCTTGGGCGCCTTGGTCGCGGCGATGGCGGCCTTGGCCACTTCGTCCGGGATGGGCTTGCCTTCGATGAAGAGGGCGAAGGCCTGCACCTGTTCCTTCGTGAGCGGGTTGCCTTCCGTCGGCATGAATTCCTCGTCCGATGGGTCGAGCGTCACGCGCACGTGCATGAGGCTTTTCTTCAGGTCGCCGGCGACGAAGGCGGCGCCTTCCGAGCCGCCCTTCTTGAGGGCTTCGAGCGAATCCATGCGCAGCTTGCCTTTGACCTTCTTGGCGCCGTGGCACTCGACGCAGTGGGCCTCGAGGATCGGGGCGATGACCTGCGCGTAATCGTCGCGCTTCTGGCCGTTGTCGACGACGGGCGTCGGCGGGACGTCCTTCTGCGTGAGGACGGACTTGTTCGGCTTGAAGGGGAAACCATCTCCGTGTTGCAGCTCGCCGCCGACATGGGCCGCGAAGCTCATCACCCCGATGGCCACGACCTGACCGACGAGGCGAAGCAGGAAGCCTTGGGAGAGGAGGAGACTGGCGATACCGGCGAAGATCGAGGCGGCGATGCCGCCCCAGAGATGGAGTTGCACGGCGTCGCCTTCGAAGCCGTTGAAGTGGGCGTGGAAGATGCCGCAGAGGACGGCACCCCAGGTGCCTGCCGCCGAGAAGACG
The DNA here is from genome assembly GCA_044350605.1 of Opitutales bacterium. Lineage (GTDB taxonomy): Bacteria > Verrucomicrobiota > Verrucomicrobiia > Opitutales > UBA953 > UBA953. Next base: position 1,312 of record JBILHF010000084.1, on the reverse strand, counting down.
GACAGGCGGCGCACGGTCGCCGTTGCCTGTTCGTGGCGCTCGAAGAATTCGAACATCGGCACGATGAGCAGCACCGCGGCCGGGATGTGCAGGGCGAGGATGTGGAAGTTGCCAAGGATGGACAGGATGGCCGGGCCGCGCTCTCCGCCGTCGGCGGGCAGGGCGAACGCCAAGCCGATAAGGATCAGGTTGGCGACGGCGACGAGGCCGAAGGCCTGCCGGAAGCTGAGGCTGCGAAGGCGTTCCTCGATACGGTGAAGGGGCGTCATGGGGCGGAAAGGTCGGGTGAATGTGGGGGCGTGGGGCGGGACGGTCAAACGCAAGCAACCGTGCTTGGGCCTAATGTATTAGACACAAAAAAAGCCCGCGGGTTGCCGCGGGCTTTTCGTCAGTAAGCCGGGAGGCTTACTTGGCTTCGATGAAGGCCTTGATCTTGGCGACCTGCTCCTTGGTGAGGGGCGGGTTCTTCTCGTGGGACTTCTTGGGGGGCATGGCCATCTCGTCTTCCGGGCTGGTGGCGGCGAGGTTGATGGTCTTGTAGAGGGAGCTCTTGGAGACGTCGCCCCAGGTGATGCCTTCGCCCAGTTCCTTGCCGCCCTTGACGATGGACTTCAGGCTGGAGGAATCGAAGCCGGACTTGACCTTGCCGTTCTTGGCCTTCTTCGGGTCGTGGCAGTTGGCGCAGCTCTTTTCGAGGATCGGAGCGATGTCGGCCTTGAAGGCGGCTTCATGGTCGACGGCGGCGAAGGCCGAGGAAGCGGAGAGGAGGGTGAGGAGGGCGAGGGTGCGCATGGGTGTTCTTAGGTAACACTAAACAAAACGAAAAGTTTCCCACTTGGGAGCAAAAAATGACCTACTCCTTCATCACCCAGGCCCGGCAGGTCTCCTGCAGGCGGGTGGGGACGTAGACTTCCACCCTAGTTCCTTCAGGAAGGGCCTTAGAATGGATGATTGTGGCCCCGGCATGCAGCTTGGAGAGCATGGCGTATTGGTCGTGGGGGATGAGTAGGGTCATGTGCTCATCCCGGCTGGCGGCGCATTCTTCAAGGCGTTGGAGCAGGGCCGGCAGGCCTTCTCCGGTCATGGTGCTGACCAGTTTGGCATCAGGGTAGGCTGCCAAGGCTTGGGCCCGTTCGACCTCGTCGCAGAGGTCGGCCTTGTTGAGCACGGTGATCACCGGACGGTCGCCGGCGCCGATCTCGGTCAGCACCTGCAAGGTCGTCTCGGCGTGCTTGTCACGTTCGGGCGAACCGAGGTCGATGACGTGCACCAGGAAGTCGGCCTGCACGGCTTCTTCGAGCGTGGCCTTGAA
>JBILHF010000029.1:0-23926 GCA_044350605.1 Opitutales bacterium | reverse complement strand
ATCCACGTCGTCGACATCACCAGCTACCCGAGCCAGCACTGCGCCCAGGCCGTCGCCGCCGCCAAGGCGAAGAAGCACATCATCCTCGAAAAGCCGATGGCGAATTCGTTGGCCGAAGTGATGCAGATCTTCGAGGCCGCCGAGAAGAACGGCGTGAAGGGCTGCGTCTGCTTCGAGCTCCGCTTCTCCGGCCAGATGGAGTCCACCAAGGCGATCATCGACCAAGGACTCCTCGGCGAGATCCATTACGGCGAGGTCGACTACTACCACGGCATCGGCCCTTGGTACGGCCAGTATCGCTGGAACATCGGCAAGAAAGACGGCGGCAGCGCCCTCCTCACCGCCGGCTGCCACGCCCTCGACGGCCTGCTGATGTGCATGCCCGGCGAGGTGGACTCGGTCATGAGCCTGAGCACGAAGTCGAAGAGCGAATACTTCACGCCCTACGAATACGACACCTCCGCCGTCACGATCGTGAAGTTCAAGAACGGTGCCGTCGGCAAGTGCGCGGCCATCGTGGACTGCATCCAGCCCTACTACTTACGCACGCACCTGATGGGCAGCCATGGCAGCCTGCTCGACAATAAGCTGCACTCCGACAAGCTGAAGTCCGACAAATCGAAGTGGAGCACCCTCTCGATGAAGATGTGCGACTCCGGCGACGTCAACGACCACCCCTATCAGTCGCAGTTCGAGGCCTTCTTCGAAGCCCTCGACAAGGGTCAGGACATGCCGCTGACGAGCTTCCGCGACGGTCTCCGCACCTTCAAGGTGATCTTCGCCGCCGACCAGAGCGCCGCCAGCGGCGGCCAGCCGGTCAAGGTCGTCTGAACCGATGCCCTCCTGCGTCGCGATCTTCGCCCACCCGGACGACGTCGAATACTTCGCCGCCGGGACGATGCTCCAGCTGGCCAGGCGCGGCTGGGACCTTCACTACTTCGACCTCTGCGCCGGCAACGGCGGCTCGGTCCAGATGGACGGCCCGACGACCGCAACCGTGCGCCTGGCCGAAGCCCAGGAAGCGGCCCGCATCCTCGGCGCGAAGTTCTACCCTCCGGTGGTGAACGACATGACGCTGACCTTCGACATCGAGGTAATGCGGAAGGTCGCCTCGGTCATCCGCCAGACCCGCGCCGACATCGTCCTCACGCACGCGCTGTCCGACTACATGGAGGACCACATGGCCTGCGCGCGGCTCGCGACCTCCGCGGCCTTCACCCACGGGATGCCCAACTTCGACACCGTGCCACCGGCCCCGACCTACGCGCACGACGTGACGATCTATCACGCCATGCCGCACGGCCTCCGCACACCGCTGCGTCAGAAGGTCCGCGCCGGACTCTATGTCGACGTCGGCGCTGTGCACGATCAGGCACGCCAGGCCCTCGCCGCCCACGCCTCGCAGAAGGACTGGTTGGATAAGAGCCAGGGTATGGACTCCTACCTGCTCACGCTCGACAAGATGGCGGCCGCGGTCGGCGAACTCTCCGGGAAATATAAATTGGCCCAAGGCTGGTGCCGCCACCACCACCTCGGCTACAGCGCCTCCGACATCGACCCGCTCCGCTCCGCCCTCGGTTCGGACTGCGTCGTGGACACGATCTACGAAGCCGCCCTCGACAAACCCACCCCATGAGCGCCGCCTTCTCCCGCCGTCGGTTCTTCCATCTCGCAGGACTGGCCGCCCTCGCCTTCCCGCTGCGCGGCTGGGCGGCGCTGGATACCTCCGGCGGCGACGAGGTCGTCATCCTCAACGATATCCACCTCACCGGCGTCCCCGAGGACAAGATCTCCGCCAACGCCCGCGACGACGACGACCATCTGCGCGCCGCGGTGCAGCAGATCCTCGCCCTGCCGAAGAAGCCCGCCGCCGTCATCATCAACGGCGACCTCGCCCTTTCGGTCGGCACTGCCGCCGATTACGCCGTGGTCCGCGAACTCATCGCACCTTTGCGCGATGCCGGCATCCCGGTGCACCTCACGCTCGGCAACCACGACGTCCGTGACGTCTTCACGCAGGCCTTCCCGGAGATGAAGAGCGCCTCCGCCCTCAAGGAGCCCCGTCACAACGGCCTCATCGACCTTCCCTCCACGCGCCTGATCCTGCTGGACACCCTGGACCAGACCCCAGGACCGGCGGGCAAGCTTGGTGCGGAGCAGATCGCCTGGGTCCTCGCCAAGATCGACGAAGTCCCGACCAAGCAGGTCATCCTCGTCGGCCACCACAACCCGCAGGTCGGCGGCGATACCAGCCACTACAAGGGCGGCCTGGCGGACACCGCGGACTTCTGGCCCGAAATCGCCAAGCGCGACCAAGTGAAGGCGTATATCCATGGTCACACCCATGAATGGACGCAGGCCCTGGAGAACCGCATCCACATCATCAGCACCATCGCCTGCGCCTACGTGTTCAACAAGAACACCAACGCCGTCGGCTGGACCTCGGCGCGTTTCAACGCCCATGGCTTCGAACTGAAACTCCACACCCTCGAGACCGCGCACGCCTGGTCAGGCGAGACCAAGTGGTTCTTCGGCCGCCAGCCCGCGCCCAAGAAGCCCGCGCCCAAGAAGAAATAAGCCATGGACCGTCGCCGCTTCCTCCTGACCACGGCCATCGGCGCCCTCGCTGCCAACCTGGAAGGCGCGCCGGGTCCGCAAAGCAATCGCATCATCGAAGAGAACGCGAAGGAAGGCTCGCGCGACTGGCAACTCACCCGGGTCCGCGCCGACGGCGGCAATTACCGCTCACCCTGGATCGAAGGCTACTGCTCCCGGCAGAGCGTCCTCGCCGGCGAGACGATCGATATCATGGTCTCGGCGAACCCGGCGCGGAGGTTCCGCCTGGAATTCTTCCGCCTCGGTTATTACGGCGGTCGCGGGGCCCGCAAGATGCTCGAAGTGCCGATGCTGACGGCCTCCCCGCAGCCCACGCCGGCGCCCGGCGAGAAGAACCTCCACGAATGCCGCTGGGGCGTCACGCACGCGCTGAAGATCCCCGCCGACTGGCTCAGCGGCGTCTACCTCGGCCGGATGACGACCATCCCGGAACAGCCCGACGAACCTTATTGGCAGAGCTACGTGACGTTCATCGTCAAGGACGAGCGGCCGGCCGATTTCCTTTTCCAGTGCAGCGACAACACCTGGCAGGCCTACAATCGGTGGCCGAACAACTACTCGGTCTACACCCACCCCAAGGGCGTCCAAGGCCCCTGGGCCCAGGTGAGCTTCGACCGACCCTACGGACGGGAAGCCCAGTTCGCCGGAGTGGTCAACGACCCGCTGACCATGGGCTCGGGCGAATTCCTGCCCTTCGAATTCCCGTTGGCCTACTGGATGGAACAGCAGGGCTACGATGTCACCTATTGCTCCAACGCCGACCTGCTGACGCCCGACCGCGGCCTGAAATGCAAGGCCTTCCTCAGCGTCGGGCACGACGAATACTGGGACCTCCGCGCCTTCCGTAGCGTGGAAAAACTCCGCGACCAAGGCGTCGACCTGCTGTTCTTCTCCGGCAACAGCGTCTGCTGGGTCACGCCGATGACGCCTTCCGCCGACGGACGCGCCAACCGCCGCATCTTCCGCGGCGGGCCCTACGGCGCCGACAACGACTACGCGAAGAACCGCCAGAAAGACCACGGTCCGTTCCCCGAACACGGACCCGACGAAGGCCTGCTCATGGGCGCCCGCAACGTCGAGCCGGTCAACGGCGGCGGCGACTGGATCTGCGCCAAGCCGGATCACTGGATCTTCGAAGGCACCGGCATGAGGCAGGGCGACGCCATCCCCGGCCTGATCGGCTGGGAATACCATGGGCAGCCGGCGACGGAGATCCCCGGACTTGAAATCGTCGGCGGCGGCACGGCCTGGGTCGGCGGCACGCGCCCGCAGCAATGGACCGCCACGATCTATCCCGGGCCGAAAGGGAATTTCGTCTTCAACGCTTCGTCCATCTTCTGGGCCCAAGGGCTCTCCACGCCGCCCGGCCACGTGCTGCCTTGGTCGCATTGGTCCCGTCCGCACGGGCCGGACGACCGCGTCCGACGCATCACCCGTAACCTCTTCGAACGGGTGCTGAACCGAACCCGATGAGGCTCATCAAGGAACAGCAGTCGCCCGCCTCGGCGAACGAACTCGTCTCCTGCGAGCACCTGAGCCAACGGGACTTCGGCTGCGTCTGGCATCACCACCCCGAGCTCGAGATCTTCTTCCTCCTGCGTGGCGGCACCGAGCGCTGGGTCGGGGACAAGATCACTCCGCTCAAGGTCGGCGAGATCCTGCTGCTCGGCTCGGACCTCCCGCACGATTTCCGCAACGACCGTAAAGGCCGTCAGGCCGGCGTCGAATGGATCCTGGTACAGTTCCGCCCCAACCTCTTCGGCGAAGAATGGACACAGCACTCTTCCGTCTCCGCCATCCGTCGCCTGCTCGAGCGCGCCCGTCAGGGCCTGGAATTCCACGGGGCCACGCGCAAGCAGGCCGCCGCGCTCCTGCACAAGATGCCCAAGGCCCACGGCCTGCGTCGGCTCGCCTTGCTGATCGAGTTCCTCGAACTCGCCGCGGGCTCGGATGAACTCAAGGAGATCGCCACACCCGGCTTCCACGCGACCACTGACGCGCAGACTTCCGATCGCATCGGCAACGTCGTCGCCCACATCAAGGCCAACCTCATCAAGCCGCTCTACGTCCCGGAGCTCGCCGGACTGGCCGGCCTGAGCGAGAGCGCCTTCAGCCGCCTGTTCAAGAAGTGCACCGGACGCTCCGTGCCGCAGTATCTCAACGAACTCCGCATCGCCCGGGCCGCGCGGCTCCTCGCCGAGACCGACGAGTCCGTGAAACAGATCGCGCACCAGTGCGGCTATCCCACCGCGGCGTATTTCCACCGCCAATTCCAGCGCCATCAGGAGCTTCCGCCCCTCGCCTACCGCGAGGCCATCCGCCGCCATGCGTAAGGGCCTTCTCGTCGCCCTGCAGGCGTCCGTCCTGGCCTCCTCGGCCGCGCCAACTTCGCCCGAGCCGATCCCGGCCGCCGCCGTCCGCCCACCCGTCGTCCGCTCCGCCGTCGCGGCGCCCGCCCCCAAGGCGCTGCTTCCGGCCGGCTACGCCCTCAGCGTCGCCGCGGCCGCGCCGCTGGTGACGCATCCGATCGCCGGCTGCTTCGACGACCGCGGACGGCTGTTCATCGGTGACGCCGTCGGCGTCAACTGGAAGAAGGACCAGCTCGAGGCGAATCCGCCGAACCGCGTGCTCATGCTCGAGGACACGGACGGCGACGGCACCTTCGACGTCAGCACGGTCTTCGCCGACAAGATGACCTTCCCTTCCGGCGCCCAATGGCTCGACGGCAGCCTTTACGTCGCCTCGCCACCGGGCATCTGGAAACTGACCGACACCGACGGCGACGGGGTGGCTGACCGGCGCGAGATGATCGCCAGCGGCTTCGACTACACGGGCAACGCCGCCGACGTCCACGGCCCGTTCCTCCATCCGGACGGCCGACTCTACTGGTGCCACGGCCGCAAGGGCTACAAGGCGGCCGGCAAGGACGGCAAGGTGTTGTACGAAGGGAAGAGCTCGGGCATCTGGAGCGCGCGGCCCGACGGTACCGACCTCCGTTGGCACGCGCTGCTCGCCGGTGACAATCCGGTCGAGGTCGACTTCACGCCCCAGGGGGAGCTGATCGGCGTGCAGAACCTCTACTACGGCCAGCCCCGCGGCGACACGCTCGTCCACTGGCTCGCCGGCGGCGTCTACGAACGCGCCGACCTTCCGCACATCATCGCCGGCCTGCCCCGCACGCTGCCGGCCATGCCGGTGATGCATAACTTCGGCCATGTCGCCGTCAGCGGGGCCTGCTTCTGGAAAAGCTACCCGGAAGCCCGTGGCGCCGGCGCGCCGCTGCAGTTCCTGGTCACGCACTTCAACACGCAGCGCGTCGTCCGCATGGAACTGACGCCGCAGGGATCGACGTATCGCGCCACCGAGAACGAGTTCCTCAAGCTCGACGACCCTGACGTGCATTTCACCGACGTGATCGAGGCCCCGGACGGCTCGCTGCTCGTGCTTAACACCGGCGGATGGTTCCGGCTGGGCTGTCCCTCCAGCCTCATGGCCAAACCCGACGTAATGGGTTCGATCCTGCGCATCCGGGCGACCGGCAAGCCGGCTACGGTCGCCGGGGCTTGGCAGACTCCTTATCAGCCGCCAGGCAAAGACCCTGCAAGCCTGCTCACGGCCCTCGAAGCTACCGACCCGCAGCTCCGTCTCCGCGCGCTCGCCCGCATCGCGGAGATCCGACCCGAATCCTCCCGCATCCGCAAGGGTTTGCTCGGGCTGATGCCGCAGGCGCTGGACGCCCCGACCGAGCACGCGCTGATCCACGCCGCGCAGAATCTTTTCGTCGTGCACGACATCGAGCTGCTGCGACAGGCCGAGAGTCCGACCGCCCGACGGCGACTGCTCGCCTCCTACCAGTTGCCCGTCAATTCCTACCCTCCGGCCCACCGGCAGGCGGTCGATGCGTTCGCCTCATTCGCCTGCACCCAGCTGGACGCCGAGGACGCCGCCCTCGGTGCGGCCGCCCTGAAGGTCCTGACCGACCACTACGACGCGAAGACCGAACTCGACGCGATGCTGCTGACCTGGCTGGAGGCCAGAGAACTCGGCGCTAACCGTCTCCGCGCCCTCCGCGAAGTCACCTTGGCAAAATCGGCCCGGGCTGAGATCCAAGCGGTCATCACGAAGATGCTGCGACACGAGGCTCCCGCCGTCCGGCGCATCGCCCTGGCGACCATCGCCGCCAGCGCCGCCAAGCCGTCGGCGGAATGGCCCGATGAGCTCGCCCGGCTCCTGGCCGCCGAAGCCAACCCCGGCCTGCCTCTCCTGGACGCCGTCAGGCGCCTCCGCTCGTCGAAGTTCGATGCCGCCCTTCAGGCCATCGCGGATGACGCACGGCGCCCGACCTCCCTCCGCCTCCGCGCCTTGGACGCCATGCAGTCGCGCGCGATGACGCCGCAGACCTTCGGCTTGCTGATTACGACGCTCAAACAGGACGCTTCCGCGGCCGCCCGCATCCAGGCGGCGGGAATGCTGAGTTCCGCCACGCTCTCGCGCGAACAGACGCTGGCGCTCGCTCCGACGCTCGCGCAGGTGGGCCCGATCGAGCTCCGTGAGCTGACCAAGCTGCTGCGACGCACCTCACCGAAGGAAACCGAAGCCGCCGAAGCCCTGACCAAGGCCGTCGCCGGCAACCCCGCCCTCATCAGCCAGCAGGAGAGCGTCTACCGGACCGCGCTGAGCGACCACCCTCCCCGGCTCTTCGAGCAGATCCTTCTTCCCGCCCGGCAAGCCGCCGAGGCCGCCCTGGACGGTAAGAAACGGGAACTCAACCTCATCGCCGAGGAGGCCGTGCGTGGTTCGCCCGCCCGAGGCCAGACCCTCTTCGCCTCCGGCCGCGGCACCTGCATCGCCTGCCATAAGGTCGGCGACCAGGGGCGCGCGATCGGCCCCGACCTATCGAAGATCGGGGCCATCCGCACCGAACGTGACCTCGCCGAAAGCATCCTCTTCCCGAGCAGCACCCTCGCACGAGACTACGAAGCGCACCTGTTCGAGACCTCTGACGGCCAGACCGCCCTGGGCGTGGTCCGCAGCCACACCGCCGAAGGCCTGCGCATCGTCGATGTCGCCGGCCAGGAAAAAGACCTGCCCCATGCGCAGATCGTCGCTGACACCACCCTGACCGAGAGCCTCATGCCAATGGGCCTCGACGCCGCCTTCTCCCGACAAGAGCTCGCCGATCTGATTGCCTGGCTCCGTTCCCTTCGCTAATCCACCCCAACCCCTGCCCCTACCCCTTTCACTAATACCATGACTCCCACCCTCTACCTCCGCCTGGCCACGATGGTCTTCCTCCACTACTTCGTGTGGAGCTGCTGGTACAACACCATGGCCGTGTATCTCGGAAAGCTGGAGTTCACCGGCACCCAGATCGGCCTCGCCTACGGTACCACCGCCATCGGGGCGCTTATCTCTCCCTTCCTCATCGGCGTGATCGCCGACCGCTACGTCTCCGCCCAGCGACTGCTCGGCGGCCTGCACCTGCTCGGCGCCGCCTTGCTCTGGTGGATCTCCCAGCAGACCACCTTCGGCGTCTTCTACCCGTCGCTGATCGTCTACACCCTGACCTACATGGCCGGCCATGGACTCATCAACACGATCACCCTGGCCCACGCGCCGAATCCGGCCAAGTGGTTCCCGCTCGTCATGGCCGCGGCGTCCGCCGGCTGGATCGCCGCCGCCAACGTCGTGAACTTCGCGGGACTCGCCGACAACAAGGGCATGTTCACGCTCGCCTGCGGTGTCGCCGTCGCCATCGCGCTCTACTCCTTCACCCTACCGAACACTCCGCCCAAGGGCGACGCCGGCCCGGTCTCGGCCGGTAAGCTCCTCGGCCTCGACGCCCTCAAGCTCTTCAAGGACCGCTCCTTCGCGGTCTTCATGTTCTGCTCCTTCCTCATCTGCATCCCGCTGAGCTTCTACTTCACCTGGACCGGCGCGTTTCTGAGCGAGATGAACGTCGCCAACTACGCCTCGAAGATGACCCTCGGCCAGGTCTCGGACATCGTCTTCCTCCTCCTGCTGCCGATGCTGCTGCCGATTCTCGGAGCCAAGCGCATCATGATCCTCGGCATGGCCGCATGGGCCGTCCGGTTCGCCCTCTTCGCCTACTTCCATGAGCAGCCCACCGCGACCTGGATGGTCCTCGGCGGCATCCTCCTGCATGGCATGTGCTACGACTTCATCTTCGTGATGGGCCGCATGTATGTCGACAAGGCGGCCGGCGACGGCCTCCGCGCCTCTGCCCAGGGTCTCCACGCCGTCTTCACGCTCGGTGCCGGCATGTTCGTCGGCTCCTGGCTCTCCGGCGTCGTCGCGCAGCACTACACCAACGCCCAGAATGTCCACGACTGGAAGGCAATCTGGCTCGTCCCCGCGATCATGAGCGCCGCCCTCATCCCGGTCTTCCTCGCGCTCTTCCGCGAAAAGCCCGCCGACACCCCCTCCGCCTGATCTACCCCTATACTCGATACTCCATACTCTAGCCCCCTGGATACAATGCCCCGCAAACTCAGCCACATCGCCCCCGACTGGTGGGATTACACGACGCTCGACTCGTCGCTCATCAACGACGCCGCCAAGCTCACCGAACGCGACCTGCGTCAGCTCTCGCGACCGGGCTTCAAGGTGGTGATGTATGACACCCTCGAGGACTTCTACCTCGCCGAAGCACTGGAGTATATCGCCGCATGGAAGCAGGCCACGGCGGATAACCCCGTCGGCATCTGCGGACCGATCGGCCCGACCGAGCAGCTCCCGCTCGTCGCCCGCCTCGTCAACGAACTCGGCCTGAACCTCAAGCACGCGCACTTCTGGGGCATGGACGAATGGTATGACGAGAAGACGAAGAAGGAAGTGCCGGTGACCCACCCGCTCTCGTTCGAGCGCGCCGACCGCGAACTCTGCTTCGATCGCATCCAGAAGAAGCTGGCGATGCCCGAGGCCAACCTCCACTTCCCCAAGGCCAAGATCGCCGACTACGTGAAGACCTGGCACGCCGGCGTCCGCTGCGCGGTCATGCAGGGTGGCCAAGGCGACATCAAGCACTGGGCCTTCAACGACCCGCTCAAGCGCGTCGGCAAATACAAGGACGCCCCGCCCTCGCCCGCGGAATACCGCAAGCTCGGCACCCGCATCGTCGAACTCCACCCGGTCACCCTCAGCCAAAACGCCCGCACCTCCGGCGGCGGCAACATCACCATGGTCCCCAAGATGGCCATCACCGTCGGCCCGCAGGAAACCTGGCTCGCCGAGAAGGTCTCGATCTGGCACGCCGGCGCCCACGACAACCCGCTGGGCCAGCGCCTGACCGCCTTGATGATCTCCAAGCGCATCGCCGACGCGGCCGTGCCGATGTCCCTCCTGGCCGACCACCCGAACGTGCAGTTCAACTATTTCCGCGGCGGCCTAGGCTCCTGCGCGGTGGAGATGCACTGAGATGATGCTTCGCCTCATCTTCTCGGTTCTCTGCCTCGGCTTGATCGAACAAGCATGGGCGGCGGACCCTTCGCAGCCGGGCCCGCTCACGAGCTCCACGCTCGAATTCCGCAACCTCGTCGACGTCTCTCGGACCACCCAGAAGGAGACGGAAAGCGGCCGGCCGCGCCTGCTGAAGATCCGCCGCGAAGGCGAAGCCAAGGCCGCCGGCCGACCGGTCCCGATCAAGGTGCACCTGCCTGAGGGCTCAGGTCCTTTTCCCGTCGTCGTGGTCTCACATGGGGCCGGCGGCGACTGGGACACGCACTTCGCCCAGGCGAAGCACCTCGCCTCCCACGGGTATGCGGTGCTCTGCCTCGAACATGTCGGCAGCAACCGGGAACGCATGACCAGCGGCCTGCGGCTGATGAAGAACCTCGACGCGATGATCCATGATGCGGACGAGGTCCTCGCGCGCCCCAAGGACGTCTCGTTCGCCCTGGATCGCGCTAATGAATGGAACCGGGATCACCCGAAGATGAAAAACCGGCTCGACCTCGGTCGCGTCGGCATGATGGGACACTCCTTCGGCGCCTACACGACCATGGTCGTCTGCGGGATGCGTCCGGCGCTGGACTGGCTGACGCCGCGCATCGAGCCCGGCAAGGGCCTTGGGCCCGACCAAACGGACGCCAGGGTCCGCTGCGGCGTGGCGCTATCACCGCAAGGAGTCGGCGAACCTTTCTTCATCCAAGAGAGCTTCGCCTCATTGAAGGCCCCTCTCCTCGGCGTCTCTGGTACGCTGGACAAACAACAGAACGGATTGACCGCGCAGAACCGTCTCGACGGATTCGCGCTTTGGCCCAGCGGCGCGCACGCCTTCGTCTGGATCACGGACGCCAAGCACCTGGACTTCACCGATTCCACCGGTTCGAGCGCGAAGGCGCTGCCTTCGGAATCCCGGGAAGATGTCCAACCAGTGACCAAGGCCGCCATGCTGCTTTTTCTCGACCAGCACCTGAAGGCAACCAAACCAGGCCAGCTCCAGAAGGAGACGCTTCAGGCCTATCGAAAAGGCGCGGTGAAACAGATCGACCTACTGACAAAGTAACCCGAGGAGGTCGCGCTGGCTTTCGCTGACTGAACGGGAAGCTGAATTGCCTATCTTCTTATTGAAAAGGCATGTCCTGAAGCCATCGTGCCGGGATGCCCCGCCTTCTCGCCCTCCTCGGCCTCGCCCTTGGCCTGCACGGTTGCGCCCAGTCGCCTGCCGTCGCCCCGCGGACCTATGACGTCGTCGTCTACGGAGACTCCGCCGCGGCCGTCGCCGCCGCCGTGCAGGCGAAGCGCCAAGGCCTCTCGGTGGTGCTCGTCAATTCCACCGGCTTCCTCGGCGGGATGACCTGCAGCGGACTTTCCGCGAGCGACATCTTCCACCGCGAAGCCGTCGGCGGGGTCGCCCGCGAGATCTACGGCCGCATCGGCAAGCATTACGGCAAGACCTACGTCGACTACTTCGAACCCCACGTGGCCCAAGCCGCGGTGGACGGCCTGGTGAAGGACGTCGGCGTCGAGGTCGCGATGAACGAGCAGCTCGACCGCGGTCCCGGCGGCGTGACCAAGGAAGGCAACCGAATCGTCGCCTTCCGCACCCTCTCGGGACGGGTCTTCGCCGGCAAGGCGTTCATCGACGCGAGCTACGTCGGCGACCTGATGGCCGCCGCGGGCGTCAGCTACGCCGTCGGCCGCGAACCCAACTCCCTGCACGGCGAGACGCTGAACGGGATGCAACGCGGCGACGACAAGCCCCGCCGGCACTACACCCAAGGCGACAAGGATCACTTCATCAAGGACATCGACCCTTACGTGCGTAAAGGCGACCCGAAGAGCGGCCTGCTGCCCTTCGTCTTCGCCGAAGACCCCGTCAAAGGCGCGGGCGATCATCGCATCCAGGCCTATAACTACCGCCTGTGCGTGACCACCGACCCCTCCAAGCGAATCCCCTTCGCCAAGCCTGACGGCTACCGCGAGATCGACCACGAGATGCTGCTGCGCAACCTCGAGGCCGGCGACCTGCGCCTGCCCGCGCTCATCCACAAGCTGCCCAACGCCAAGGCCGACTGGAACTCCATGCACGCGGTCGGCACCGATTACGTCGGTGCGAACTGGGAATACCCGGAGGCCAGCTATGCCCGCCGCCGCGAGATCGAGCAGGCGCACGAACTCTACATCCGCGGCCACCTCTGGACGCTGGCCAATCACCCCCGCGTCCCGGAATCCATCCGCAAGCAGGCTTCCGCCTACGGACTCTGCGCCGACGAATTCAAATCGCGCGGCGGCTTCTCGCCGATGATCTACATCCGCGAAGCGCGCCGTCTGCAAGGCGCCTACGTGATGACCGAGCTCGACTGCAAAGGAAAGCGCACGCCCGCCGACCCGGTGGCCCTCGCCAGCTTCGGACTCGATTCGCACGCAGTGCGTTACTTCGTCACGGCGCGTGGCTTCGTCGAACGCGACGGCGTGATCTGGAACGTACCTCCCCGCCCTTACGGCGTCTCCTACCGCAGCCTCGTGCCCAAGACCATCGAATGCACCAACCTGCTCGTGCCGGTCTGCCTCTCGGCCACCCATGCCGCCCATGGCTCGATCCGGATGGAGCCGGTGTTCATGCAGCTCGGTCAGGCCGCCGCCATGGCCGCAGGCATCGCCGTCCGGGAAGGCCTGGCAGTCCAAGACGTCCCCTACGCCCGCGTCCGTGACCTGCTCAAGGAAGCCAACCTTCCCGTGGAGTGGACGGCGCCTGCTAAGCCCAAAAAAGCCAAATAAGCCCCAATGGGAGCCAAAGAGGACTTTCGGCCATTATTTTTGACAAAGTCCAAATCTGGGTCTTGGTGAAGCCAGATGCGCGACCCGGAAGCCACCCTCCGCCAGCATGACCTGCCCGTCACGGCGCAGCGCATCGCCGTCCTCCGCGCCGTCTCTCAGCACCCCCACGCCACCGCGGATGACCTCGCGGAGAGCGTGCGCGGCGAGCTGGGCACGATTTCCCGCCAGTCAGTCTACAACGTCCTGAACGTACTCACGGACAAGGGCATCATCCGCCGCATCCAGCCGGCCGACTCCGCCGCCCTCTACGAAGACCGCATCGGCGACAACCATCATCACCTCGTCTGCCGTTCCTGCGGTAGGACCGAGGACGTCTGCTGCGCCGTCGGCGACGCCCCGTGCCTCACGGCCCACTCACATCACGGCTTCAAGATCGACGAAGCTGAAGTGATCTACTGGGGCACCTGCCCCGCCTGCCAGCAGAAGCCCCGCGACTGACCTACGCTTTCCCCTCACCACAATGAACCACCGATATCAAACCCTGAAGCTGCTGGCGCTCGCCGCCTTGACGCTTACGTTAACCCCAGGCCAACTCATGGCCGAAACCACCCCTTCCACTCCAACCAAAAAACCCGACATGTCCGACATCTCCAAATGCCCCGTGATGGGCAACCCCGCCCCCGCTAATCGGCACACCGCCGCCGGCGCCATGACCAACCGTGACTGGTGGCCGAACCAGCTCAACCTGAGCATCCTGCACCAGAACAACGTGCGCGGCAACCCGATGGGCCCGGCGTTCAACTACGCCGAGGAGTTCAAGAAGCTCGACCTCGAAGCCCTGCGCAAGGACCTCAAGGCCCTGATGACCGACTCCCAGGAATGGTGGCCGGCCGACTACGGTCACTACGGCCCCTTCTTCATCCGCATGGCCTGGCACTCCGCCGGCACCTACCGCACCACCGACGGCCGCGGCGGCGCCGGTTACGGCACCCTGCGCTTTGCCCCGCTGAACAGCTGGCCGGACAATGCCAACCTCGACAAGGCCCGTCGCCTCCTCTGGCCCATCAAGCAGAAGTATGGCAGCAAGATCTCCTGGGCTGACCTCATGATCCTCACCGGAAACGTCGCCCTCGAAGACATGGGCTTCCCGACCTTCGGCTTCGCCGGCGGCCGCGCCGATGTCTGGGAAGCGCAGGAAGACATCTACTGGGGTCCCGAGACCGAATGGCTCGGCGACAAGCGCTACAAGGGTGACCGCGAACTCGAGAACCCGCTCGGCGCCGTCCAGATGGGCCTGATCTACGTCAACCCCGAAGGCCCCAACGGCAAGGCCGACCCCCTGGCCTCGGCCAAGGACATCCGTGAGACCTTCGCCCGCATGGCCATGAACGACGAAGAAACCGTCGCCCTCATCGCCGGTGGTCACTCCTTCGGCAAGGCCCACGGCGCGGCGACGCCCGTCGGCAACGTCGGACCGGAACCCGAAGGCGCGCCCCTCGAACAGATGGGCCTCGGCTGGAAGAACAAGTTCGGCAAGGGCAACGGCGCGGACACGATCACCAGCGGCCTCGAAGGCGCCTGGACGAGCACCCCTGCCCGCTGGTCCTACCAGTATCTGACCAACCTCTGGAACTACGAGTGGGTCCTCACCAAGAGCCCGGCCGGCGCCCAGCAGTGGACGCCCAAGGACGGCGCCGCCGCCGGCAGCGTGCCCGACGCGCATGACAAGTCGAAGCGTCACGCTCCGATGATGTTCACCACCGACATCGCGCTGAAGATGGATCCGGCTTACGCCAAGATCACCAAGCGCTGGGCCGAGAACCCGAAGGAGTTCGAAGTAGCCTTCGCCAAGGCCTGGTACAAGCTCACCCACCGCGACATGGGTCCCTATGTCCGCGGCCTCGGACCGCTCGTGCCCCCGGCTCAGCTCTGGCAGGATCCGCTCCCGGCCGTCGACCACCCGCTGGTCGATGCCGCTGACGTGGACAGCCTCAAGCAGGCCGTCCTCGCCACGGGTCTCTCGAACTCGCAACTCGTCTCGGTCGCCTGGGCCTCCGCCTCGACCTTCCGTGGCAGCGACAAGCGTGGCGGCGCCAACGGCGCCCGCATCCGCCTCGCCCCGCAGAAGGACTGGGAAGTGAACAACCCGGCCGAACTCGCCAAGGTCCTCGCGGCCCTCGAGAAGGTGCAGGCCTCCTTCAACGCCTCCGCCAAGGGCGGCAAGAAGATCTCCATGGCCGACCTGATCGTCCTCGCCGGCAACGCCGGGGTCGAAGCCGCCGCCGCCAAGGCGGGCACGCCGGTCAAGGTGCCCTTCCACCCCGGTCGCACCGACGCCACCCAGGAGATGACCGACGTCGCCTCCGTGGGCGTGCTCGAGCCCAAGCATGACGGCTTCCGGAACTTCCTCGGCCGCAAGCTCGATCGTCCGGCTCCCGAGAACCTCGTCGACCGCGCCCAGCTCCTGACGCTCTCGGCGCCGGAGATGACGGTGCTCGTCGGCGGCATGCGTGCGCTCGACACCACCGTCGGCTTCCCCGGCCTCGGCGTGATGACCAAGCAGCCCGGTGCGCTGACCAACGACTTCTTCGTCAACCTCCTCGACCAGTCCGTGGTCTGGGAGAAGGCGAAGGTCTGCGAGCACTTCTTCGAAGGCCGCGACAGCAAGACCGGCCAGGTGAAGTGGACCGCCACCTCGGTGGACCTCGTCTTCGGCTCCAACTCGCAGCTCCGCGCCCTCGCGGAAGTCTACGCGAGCGCCGACGCCAAGGAGAAGTTCCTCCAGGACTTCGTCGCCGCCTGGACCAAGGTCATGGAGCTCGACCGCTTCGACCTCGCCAAGAAGTAAGCGCTCCGCCCATCGCCCCCTCAAGGCCCGCCCTCACCGGCGGGCCTTTTTGTTGGCGAGCCATCGGACTGTGCATTATTCCAGCGTAGTAGTCTCCTTAACGTGAGCGGGCTGGGACTTTCCATCCTAACGGATAACGTAGCGTCGTGAAACGCCCCTTCAGCCTCCTCGCGCTTGCCGCAGTCGCTCTTGCTCACCCCTCCTTCGCAGCGGAGCAGCGCCCCAACATCGTCATCATCCTCGCGGACGACCTCGGCTATGGCGGCCTCGGCTGCTACGGACAGACCCGCTACCAGACACCGCACCTCGACCGTATGGCGGCGGAAGGAGCAAAGCTCACGCACTTCAACTGTCCGGCGCCCTTTTGTGCGCCGACACGTGCGGCGCTCATGACGGGGCGCTATCCCATCCGCTGCGGCATGACGCAGAATCCGGCGCCGGATGGCGGGCCGGCGGCAGACGCGGTGGCATTGCCGAAGTCGGAGATCACTCTCGCGCAGATCATGAAATCGGCGGGCTATGCCACCGGGATGGTGGGAAAGTGGCATCTGGGGCACAAAGCGGGAGCACTGCCCACCGAGCGTGGCTTTGACGAATACTACGGCATCCCTTACTCGAACGACATGCGCCCCGTGCAGGTGCTCGATGGCACGCAGGTTGTCGAATACCCCGTCGTGCAGGCCACGCTGACGCGGCGATATACGGAGCGCGCTTTGGGTTACATGGAGCGAAACCGGCACAAGCCCTTCTTACTTTACTTGGCGCAGGCGATGCCGCACAAGCCGCTCGCCGCCTCCGAGGCCTTCTACAAGAAAAGCGGCGCGGGTCTCTACGGCGACGCGATGATGGAACTCGACTGGAGCGTCGGCCAGGTCCTGGCGAAGCTCAAAGAGCTGGGCCTTGATGAGAAAACGCTCGTCCTCTTCACCAGCGACAACGGAGCAACCTTCGGCGGCAGCACCGGCGGACTGCGCGGCATGAAGGGCAGCTCCTATGAAGGCGGCTATCGCGTGCCGATGGTCGCCCGCTGGCCCGGGCACATCCCGGCCGGGCATGTGAGCGCTCAACCAGCGGTGATGATGGACTTGTTTGCCACGGTGCTGAGCGTCGCGGACGCCGCTCCTCCGCAGGATCGGGTGATAGACGGGCGCAACATCCTCCCGCTGTTCACAGGCGATGCAAAAAGTCCGCACGAAGTCATCTTCGGCCAAGGCGGGGCCAAGCTCGCGACCGTGCGCGATGCGCGCTGGAAGCTGCACGTGCTCAAACCGGGCATCGGCCATGCCAGCATCTTCAAGCCCGGCGAGACGTATGTCGATCCTCGTGGACCCGATGGCGTCACCATCCTCGCGCCGTATGAGCAAGCCCAACCCAGCGAGCATCCCGGCACGCAAACCGGCGACGCACCGAAGCCGATGCAGCTCTTCGACCTTGAGACCGATCCCGGCGAGCAGCGCGACGTGGCTTCGTTGCACGGCGAAGTGGTGCGACGGCTCAAAAAGAACTTCGACGAGCTGACCTCACAACTCAGCGAGCATCAGGCCCCATCTCCCGCCCTGCCCAGGAGCCAACCCGGCAAGTGAGCGCCGCCCAGCCAAATCCATCACCTCCATCACGAAGCCATGCGCCGATCTGCCTTCCTTGTCATTTTCCTTTCCGCGTTCCTCTGTGGTCAAATCTTCGCCACCGAGCGTCCCAACATCATACTCATCCTCGCCGATGACATGGGCTGGCGGGACCCGGCTTGTTTTGGCGGGAAAGCCGTGCGCACGCCGCACATGGATGCGCTGGCGGCCTCCGGCCTCAAGATGACGCGCTTCTATTCCTCCAGCGCGGTTTGTTCGCCCACCCGTGCCGCCATTCTGAGCGGGCGATACCCGTTGCGTTTCGATATCCGCAGTCACTTCCCGGATGACGAGTCGCACCTGCCACGCGGCGTCACCACATTGCCTGCTCTGCTCAAGCAGAACGGATACCAGACCGCCCACGTCGGCAAATGGCATCTCGGCGGGCTGCATCTTAGCCATGCCAAAAATCGCGCGGCGAGCATCCCTGGACCTCGCGAGCATGGTTTCGATCATTACCTTTGCCAAAACGAGGAGCCGCCGCTGCGGCCTCGCCTCGGCAAGGAGAGGCGGCTTTACACCGATGGCGGCACCTGCCTGCTGCGCGATGACACGCCCGTTACCGCGGACGATCCCTACTACAGGATGCACCTGACCGACATCATCAGTGCCGAGAGCGTCCGGCTGGTGGAGCAGTTTCACGCCGCGAAGCAGCCGTTCTTCCTGAACATCTGGCATCTCGTCCCGCACCTGCCCTATGAGCCGGGCAGCGAGCCACACTGGTCCAACACCGCCGCTCCGGGCATCAGCGACGACCAGCACCGCTTCCGGTCGATGATGGCGCACATGGACGCCACCGTCGGCGAGCTCCTGAAGAAGCTCGATCAGCTTGGAATCCGTGACAACACCCTCGTCCTGCTCACCAGCGACAACGGTGGCGTGTATGAGGGCGACATCGGTCCGCTGAAAGGCGGCAAGACCGACCTGCACGAGGGCGGCATCCGCGTGAGCTTCATCGCGTCCTGGCCGGGCAAGATTCCCGCCGGCGGCAGCAGCCCGACCATCGGCAACACCATTGATCTGCTGCCCACGCTCTGCGCTGCCGCTGACGTGCCGGTGCCCGCCCAGGCCCAGGTTGACGGAGTCAATCTGCTCCCGCACTGGCAGAACGGCACCCCCGTCGCCCGCGGCGGGCCGCTGCTCTGGCAGCTCGACCTTTATTCGAGGCTGCAGCGCCACTACCCCAAGCCCAAGCCCTACGCCACCGAGGCGGCGATGGACGGAAAGTGGAAGCTTCTTTGCCGCGATGCCCAGCCCCTGGAGCTTTTCGACTTGGAGGCCGACCTCGCCGAGACCACCAACCTCCTCAAAAGGCATCCGGAAGTGGCGGAGCGGCTCGCCCACAGCGTGCGCTCCCTCCTCGATGCCCCGCGCGACGCGAGCGGCATCACCAAGAAGGGGCAGGCAGGAAAATGAACGTGGCAAAAGAATCCTGACGCTTGCTGAAAACCACAGATGAAACCTGTCCTAAAACTCCTCACCGCCCTGTTGCTCGCGCCGCTGGTTGAGCTGAACGCGGCCGACACAAGGGAACAGATCGCCCAAGCCCACGCGGCCGCTGCACCTATCGTCAAGGACGGCCAGGCGGCATGCACCATTGCCGTTCCCGATAAGCCCACCCCCGCCGTGGAGGTGGCGGCGGACGAGCTGGTTCGCTTCGTCAGCAAGGCCACCGGTGTCAAGCTGCCGGTGGCGAGGGAGTCGGACCTCAGGGATGCGTCAGCAGGAACAGTCATTTCCATCGGGCCGACGCGCCTTGCGAAGAAGGCGGGATTGCTGGCAGACCCGCAAACCGGTGAGTTTTTTGCCGTCCGGTGGCAAGGCGACACAGCCTTCCTGCTTGGCAACGACAGTGTCACGCCGGGTGCCATCAAGGTCTGGCCCGGAGGAGGGAGGCGGCCGCCTGCGGGCCAAAGCAAAATGTTCCTTGGCAGTCTCGACGCCACCGTCTGGTTCATCGAAAACTGCCTGGGCGGAGGCTACCTGTTTCCTGGCGAGAACGGGACCAGCTACCCCTACGGTCGGTCGCTGGCGGCCATCCGTGCGGACAAGGAACTCCGCACGCCCTACATCCTACGCACGCTGCGCAACTTTGCCGCAGGATCCGATTTTAGACGCATCGCCCCAATGGTGCTCAAGCCCCAAGTGCAGAGACAACGCGCAGCCGACGTCTCCCGGTGGATGTTCCTGCGTGGGCTGGGCTATCCCCACGCCATGAACGCCGGCCACGCCTTCCCCGACTGGCATGAGAAGTACAAGGAGTCCGATCCGGACATCTTCGCCCGCTTTCCCGACGGCCACTGGGGCGTCGTCCCCGCGTCGCCTTTCTTCCAATACAACAATCCTGCGTGGGTCAAGTTCTGCGAGGCGAACCCCAAGGTAGCCCGCTTTACCCAGGAGGAAATGCGCAAGTTCTTCGCGGAACATCCGGAGAGCCTCACGTTCTGCGTGGCTCAGAATGACGGACGCGTGGACGGTTTCTGCGTGTGCGCGGAATGCAAAAAGATGGACGACCCGAAGGCCCGTCCGGTCCGTCTGCGCTACGCCCGGCAGACGGGGGAACGCTACGATTACCCCTATGTATATCTCACTGACCGCTACGCGAAGACGTGGCTCCGATTAGGCGAGGTCGCCGCTGCTGAATTTCCCGGCAAATACCTGATGGCCTACGCCTACGGCGTGCTGGACAAACCGCCCCTCAGCACCGCGCTTCCGGACAACCTTCTTATCCAATACGTCCCGACCATCGACCTGATGGGTCCCGCAAAGGACTGGACGAAGACCACACTGGGCACCTGGAACAGTTGGGCCAAAGCCGGCGCCCACCTGATCTACCGCCCGAATCTCCACTACGCAGGGGCGTCCCTGCCGCTGGTTTACGCCCGCCGCCTCGCCCGCGAACTGGCCCATTTTCACGCTTCCGGCCTCATGGGGGTCGATTACGACCAGCTCCCGGCCAACTTCGGCTCTCAGGGCATCAACCACTACGTCCTTTCCCGCTTGATCTTCGAGCCCGGCCTCGCTCCCGACACCCTTATCGACGAATTCTGCCGCAAGGGCTATGGCCCCGCCGCCGAACCCATGCGCGCCTACTACGCCCTGCTCGAACAGGAAACCGAACGCGCGATGAATGAACATTGGAAGACCTGGGGGAAGTCTTTCGCCGCCGCGCTGGATCAACCGGAAAATGTGGAGAAAATCGAAGCCCTTTTCCAAGAGGCCGTCAGGCGGACACAGGCGGATGGCGACGCCCGCGCACGCGTGGACATGGCCTTTGAGGCATGGAAATACGCACGCCTTTTCGCGCGAATTGGCACTCCCGAGACCAACAAGGCTCTCCTGGATTTCATGAAGGGGCACAAGAACTCGATAGTCCTGGACTATGTCTGGGTTGCAGACAGGGGGCTCATAAGCGGCCTCAAGACCGGCGAGATGAACCTCGCCTCCCACCTGCGCCTCATTAACGAGAACCGTGGCGTCGGGGGCACCGACAAGGGACCGGCCACCGACGGGCACTGATGGGACACCCGGATCAAAAGAGCCTACTTGCCCGCCACGCCAAACAATCACGGCAACATCCCCACGCAACTTCCGCCAAGGCCCCAGGAGACTGACATCAAGTAAACATCCCAGACCATGAACCCATACCGGCGGAAAACCATGAAACCCATCCTCACTTCCCTCATCCTCCTCACCGCCTTGCTGTTCGCGCCGCTGGTTGCGCTTCGATCTGTTGGTTTTGCACCCTAACCCCGGCTCCCTGCACG
This sequence comes from Opitutales bacterium, assembly GCA_044350605.1. Lineage (GTDB taxonomy): Bacteria > Verrucomicrobiota > Verrucomicrobiia > Opitutales > UBA953 > UBA953. The sequence goes on along the minus strand of JBILHF010000029.1, from coordinate 2,828 downwards.
GTTTTGATCACTTCCATGTTTCCGCCTCTCCGATTCCCCACCCTCGCCGCTTGGGCCCTCTCGACGCTGGCTGTCCTGACCGCTTTTGCGGCTCCCGGCCCTCGTGACGAAGCCGCTATCGCCGAGGTCGCGGCCAAGAAACGCACGGAGGCGAAAGCCGCTTGGTGGGGCTTCGACCCCTCCGACGCCACGTCGGCTCTCCAGGGCGCGATCCGCTCCGGCGCGCGTCGGGTCCTCGTCGAAAATCTCGGCTCGCCGTGGATCGTCGATCGCATCCAGCTCGCCAGCGATCAGGAGATCGTCTTCGAGAAAGGCGTCGTGGTGCAGGCGAAGCGCGGCGCTTTCCACGGCAAGACGGACTCGCTGTTCTCCGCCTCGGGCGTCTCCCACCTCGCGCTGACCGGACCCGGCGCCACACTGCGGATGTGGAAGGCGGATTACACCACGTCCGATTACACCAAGAGCGAATGGCGACACGCCATCGCGCTGCGCAGCTGCACCGACGTCTCCATCACCGGCCTCACGATCATGGATAGCGGCGGCGATGGCATCTACCTTGGCGCCGCGCGACGGGGCGAGACCAACAAAGGCGTGACCCTCCGCGACCTCGTGCTGCGCAATCACCACCGGCAAGGTATCAGCGTCATCAGCGCCGAGGATCTGCTCATCGAGCGCTGCGCTCTCGTCGACACCGGCGGCACCGCACCGCAGGCTGGGATCGACTTCGAGCCCAACGACGCGGAAGACCGCCTCGTGAACATCGTCATGCGCGACTGTCGCTCCGACCGCAATCGCGGCTGCGCCTACGAATTCCACCTGCCGAAACTCAACCGCAGCACGCGCCCCGTGTCCATCCGTCTCGAGCGCTGTACGTCGAAGGGCGGGCGCCGCAGCGTCGCCTTCGTCACGGGGAATTCGGAGGCCGATGCGGTCGGCGGGCGCGTCGAATTCATCGACTGCCGCTTTGACGACTCCGAGCTCGAAGCAATCACGATTCGCCGCAAACCGGCGCGCGGCTGCCTCGTTCGTTTCGCGAATTGCACGATCACGAATCCCGCCGCGAAGCAGCCCACGATTGCGCCGATCAGCATCGGCAGCATCCCGGGCAACAGCGAGGACGTCGGCGGCGTGGAGTGGGCTGGCTGCACCATCACCGACTCCCTCGCGCGCCGTCCGCTCGCTTATCTCGACGGCACGGGCGAGCTGAGGCTCATCGAGGTGACCGGCACCCTCACCGTTACGCACGAGGGCAAAACCACGCGCTATGAACTCAACCGCGCGCTGCTCGATGAGTGGTTTCCTTCGCCCCCTGTCCGCCGCTTTCCGAATGGGAAGACCAACCTTGCCGCGCCCGTTGCTGACAAGGCCACCGTCACGACGACGAAGACATTGCCCGCCGGCACGCCGGCCAAGAAGAAGTGAAGACGACTTTGCAAGTCACACCATGAAAACCACCCTCATCCTCCTCACCGCCTTGCTGTTCGCGCCGCTGGCCGACGCCGCGGAGCAATCCATCAAGCCCGTTGAAGCCATCAGCGCGGACCTGCTCATCGTCGGCGCGGACGAATCCGGCTGCGCGGCGGCCGTGCAGGCGGCCCGGCTGGGCGTGAAGAACATCGTCCTGGTGAACGACATCGACTGGCTCGGCGGACAGTTCTCCACCCAGGGCATCGGGCCGATCGACGAGGTGACGCAGGTGAACGGCAAGAAAGCCGACTTCCCGGTGAGCGGCGCGTTCCAGGAGATCATGGAGAGAATCCATGCGCATAATCGCAGGACCTACGGGGTCGCCCGGCCGGGCAACAGCTGGTGCGGCAACAACACCATCGAGCCGAAGGCCGCCGCGCAGATTTTCGAGGACTGGCTGGCCCCATACCGGAAGCAGATCCGCGTGCTGCGCGGATGGGAGCCCAAGAAGGTGCTGACCGCAGACGGACGCGTCACCGGAGTGGTGTTTCACAAGCCCGGCGAGCCCGAACTCACGGTGACCGCCACCCTGACGGCCGATTCATCCACCTGGGGGGATGTGATCCGCATGAGCGGCGCGGCCTACATGGCGGGGCCCGACCTGAAATCACGCTTCCAGGAGGCCAGCGCGCCGGAGAAGCTGGAACCAGGAGGCGAACAGGAGATGAATCCCATCAGCTGGACGCCGTTTCTCCGGGAGGCAGGAGAAGATCGCACCATCCCCAGGCCGGAGCGTTACGATCCGCGGTCGTTCGAAGACTGGCGGAAGGCCCCGCCCTGGGTGGACTGGGATGGCAGCGGGGGCATCTACAACCCCGCCGGCTGGTGCTTCTACACCCACCGACGCATGGTGGACCGGCACCACCTCAAGCTGCCGGCGGGGACCGAGGCGGTCATCTTGAACTGGCCCGCGCACGACTATCCTCTCAGCACGCTGCCGAAGCACGTCGTCGACCGTCTGGAGAAGGACGAACCCGGCGCTTCCAAGAAGAATATCGTCGACATGACTTCGGCGCAACGCCGCATCATCTACGAAGACGCGAAACAGCGCTCGCTTGAGTTCCTGTATTGGCTGCAGACGGCGGTCCATGATCGCGTGGGGGACTTCCCCCAGTCCTTCCGCTACATGACGCTGGCCGACGACTATGGGACGGCCGACCGGCTGCCGCCCAAGCCCTACATCCGGGAGGGCTTGCGCCTGGAAGCCCTCTACATCCTGCGGGAACAGGACGTCCGGACCGAGGCGAACACGCCGCTCTGGGCCAAGGTCATGGTTCCTGACGGCATCCTTGGCTACCAGTTCAACATGGACTTCCACCCCACGCGGCGGAAGTTCGTGGGCGACGATCCCGCCCAGCCGT
>JBILHF010000028.1:0-24065 GCA_044350605.1 Opitutales bacterium | reverse complement strand
TCGAAATCCTTGAGGGCTTCTTCGCACGAGGTCGCGTGCATCCAGCCCAGCAGGCGGTTCAGGTTCTTGCCGAAGCGCGAGTGCAGCTCGTTATACTTCGCCATGCGCATGAACGTCGTCTTCACCGCCACGCCCGGGGTGGAGCGGATGATGCGGTCGAGTTCGGCGATCTTCGCGTCGGTGAGCTTCTTCGAGTCCTTGATGCCGAGGTCGATCCATTCGCGGGTCATCTCGCCCGTCGCGATGACGCAGGCCGAGACCACCGGGCCGAAGAGGTCGCCCTTGCCGGATTCGTCGAGTCCCGCGTGTTCTTCGAACCACTCGGGGTTGTTCTCGGCCTCGTAGCCGAGGACCGCCTGGCCCGTCACGTCGGGCTCCAGCGTGAACTTCACGAAGTCTTCGGTGCCTTTGCCGGAGATGACGCACTTGCCGGAATTGTAATGGACGATGTTCAGGTTCTCGCCCTTGAAAGCGAAGGCCGCGTGGTCGACGGCGAAGGACACCCAGCCCTTGGCGACGAGGATCGCGCGGAGCTTCGCGGCCTGGGCGGAGTCCAGCTTCAGCGTGTGCATCGCCACCTTCTTCGGCTCGTCGTCGGAGTCCTGCTTTGCCTTTCGTGCCATGAGTCCCAAGGTCTACCCGAGTTGGCCCCCGAATCCAGCCCCATCCATGCCTCCCGCCCAGTCCACCCGTCCTGACCGCATTCCTGCGCTGCGGAAGGCGTTACTGGCCTGGTTCGGACGTCATCGGAGGCCCATGCCGTGGCGGGAGGAAGTCTCGGCCTATCGGACCGTAGTCTCGGAGCTCATGTGCCAGCAGACCCAGATCGCGACCGTCATCCCTTATTTCGAACGCTGGACCGCCAAGTGGCCGGACTTCAAGGATCTGGCTAAGGCCGAAGAGGCCGAGGTCTTGGCCATGTGGGCCGGGTTAGGATATTATTCGAGGGCCCGCAATCTGCTCGCCTTGGCGCGTCAGGTGGCGGCACTGCCGCGTCCGCCGCGGAGCGCCGCCGAATGGCGTGAGTTCAAGGGCGTCGGGCCGTATACCGCCGCCGCGATCGCCAGCATCGCCTTCGCCGAGCCCGTCGCGGTCGTCGACGGTAACGTCGTGCGTGTGCTCGCCCGGCTGGATGGCGTCCGGGCCAAGCTGCGCGACGCCTCTTCGGCGGCCAAGCTCTTCACCGAGCGCGCCGACGAACTCGTCGATCCGAAGCACCCCGGCGACTTCAATCAAGCCATGATGGAGCTGGGCGCCACCGTCTGCCGCAAGGGCCTGCCGGACTGCGCGAAGTGTCCGTTGGCGGAATGGTGCGACGCCAAAGCTAAAGGCGATGCCGCCACGCTACCGCGTTTCGTCTCCAAGGAGCGGAAGGAGGCCGCCGTGGACCGCGCGTTGGTCATCCGGGCCGGCAAGATCCTGCTACGTCGTAACCCGCCCGCGGCCAAGCGCCTCGCCGGCATGGCGGAGATCCCCGACTTATCTTCGCTCGGTCTCGCATCGGTCGGAGAGCCCGCGCTCGTGCGCCGACGGACGATCGGTGCCGTCACCTATGAAGAGAAACTCTATGCGCTCGAACCCAAGGCCGCGGACCTGCGTCGGTGGGCGAAGGATACGGAGCTCGAGTGGGTCGATCCGGCGGACCTAGACGGAGTCGCGCTGAGCGGGCCGCATCGCCGTTGGCTCGGCGAGTGGCTTAGTCGAGACGGTCGGAAAGCGCCCGGCAGACGGCCTTGAGGGTCGCTACGCGGGCGTAACGCTTGTCGTCGGCCGAGACGACCACCCAGGGGGCGTGGGGCGTGTCGGTGCGGGCGATCATGTCTTCCGCCGCGCGCAGGTTCGCATCCCACTTCTTCCGGTTGCGGTAGTCCTCTGCCGTCATCTTGTGGCGCTTGTGCGGGGAATCCTCGCGGGCGTGGAAGCGGCGCAGCTGTTCTTCCTTCGAGATATTGATCCAGACCTTGAGGACCACCATGCCGGCCTCGGCGAGGCGGGCCTCGAAATCATTGATCTCGGCGTAGGCGCGGGCCCACTCGGCGTCCTGCGCGAAGCCCTCGACGCGTTCGACCATCACGCGGCCGAACCAGGAGCGATCGAAGACCGCGAGGCGGCCGGGCGCAGGGACCTTGTTCCAGAAGCGCCAGAGATAGTGACGGGCCTTTTCTTCGGGCGTCGGAGCCGGCGTCGGGTAGACCTGATAGTGAGCGGCGTCGAGCAGGCCGCAGAGGCGACGGATCGCGCCGCCTTTGCCGGCGGCGTCAGGGCCCTCGAGTACGACCACCGTCGACAGCCCTTGCGTATGGGCGAGGCGTGTCAGCCGACCTAGGCGGACCTGCAGCTTGGCCATCTGCTGGCCGTAGGCTTTCTTATCGAGGGTCGGGTGGGGCGCGGCGCTTTCGAGCAGGCCGCGTGGACGCGAGCCCGGCTTCTTCGCCTTGGCGGCGGCGCGGCGGCGTGAGGCTTGGCCGAGCTGGGCGGCGATGGCGAGGCCCGCGTGCAGGTCGCGGAGCTTCGTCTCGGCGCCGCCGATGACGACCTTCCAGGGAAGATTCTTGCCGCTGCCTTGGGAGCGCAGTTCGCGCGCGAGGGAGAGGCTGCTCTTCTTGGCGAGCAGCAGGTCATCGGGGCCGACGACCCAGCCTTCGGCGTCGGTGTCTTCCGCTTCGCGGAGGCGGCGGCGCAAGGACTTCTCCGGCGTCTCCAGCCAGACCTTCACGACCGAAGTGCCGTCAGCCGCGAGCAGCTCTTCGAACGTGCGGAGGGATTTCAGGCGGGCGCGCAGGGCATCGCCGGTGAGTTCGCCGACCGCGGCTTCAAGCGTCGTGCGCGTGAGCCAGTCGCCGACGACGATGGTGATGCGGCCTTTGGCGGGTACCTCTTGCCAGTAAGGCCAGAGGAACGGACGACCAGCGGCAGAAGAAGCGTCCGGCGCGCAGACGCGCACCGTGCGGGCGTCGAACCACTCCGTCAGCTGGTTGGCGAGTTCGGAGGCCGCGAGGCGGTCGTTGCCGCCGATGACGATGATCGCGCCATACTGCTTGGCCGCGAGGCGGCGCTGGGCCGCCAGGAGGCGGAGGTGGAGGGCGGAGCGGGATCGCTCGAGGACGCTGCGGGTGGCCATCGGAGGCGACTATGCAGGCCCCCTCCGCGGATGGGAAGCGCGATTGAGTGACGGTCCCGTGACGGGCTCAGCCCAGCAGCCCGGCGATATCGGCCACATAGACCTGGCGGCCGCCGGCGTGGGCGGAGTCGAAGCAGAACTGACGGCCGCTCCGGCTCGCGGAGGGATGCGTATCGCAGCGCCATTCCTTGCCGTTGATGGCGGCGATGGTCGGGAAGGCCCCGACCTCGATCCGGCGGTCCGTCGGGATATGGTAGAGATACGGACGCTGCAGCTTCTCGGGTCCCTGCGGGTAGGTGTCGTTGAGCACCCACTCGTTATTCGTGTTCGGCAGGTAGGTGTTGTGGCCGTTGTTCGGCATCTTCTCCTTGCCCACCACCGTGACCTCGTCGGAGAGGTCCTTGTAGACATAGAAGCGTTCGCCGTGGGACGGGTGCCAGGCCCAGGCGAAGATGTGCTGCGGATCGCGCCAGACGAAGTGCGAGGTGCCGCCGTTGGGGTCCATCACGTGGACCTTGCCACCGTTGACATCGATCGTCAGCGCGCGCGTGCGGAAGCCGGCCTTGTCACCTGGGGTCCGCCAGCGGTGGAGGAAGAAGAGGCGGGTGCCGTCGGTGTTGCAGAGCAGGTGATTGAACCAATGGACCGAGTCCGGCTTGAAGGCCGCGGCCGAAGGACCCGTGAAGGGGATCTTCGCTGCTTCGGCGAGAGAGAAGAGCAGGCGCTGCTGGCCCGTGGTCATGTCCATGCGCCAGATGCCGACGTCGTCGGGCGTCTTTCGCAGTTTCCAGATGTCGCGTTCCGCGCCCGTCGCGTAGCCGTAGCCTGGGCGGGTCACGTCGAGGCGGCCGAAGTCCGGCGCGAAGGCCGTCTTGCCGTCCGGACTGAAGGTATAGAAAGGATGGGGCAGGGTACGCGTGCGGCCGGACTTCACGTCGAGGACGCGCGTGACGAACTGGCCGCCTTCGCGGTCGTTCCAGGCCACGTCGCGGTCCGAGCCCGGGATCCATTGGAGCATGCAGCCTTGCTGCCAGTTCCAGGCGTTGGAGCCGCCCAGGTCGATCCAGCGGTCGCCGTCCTGCGTGTCCACCATCCCGACGCGGATCGAGTCGGCCGTCGTCGGTGAGCGGCCTTCGAAGTCGACTTCGTTCGCGAGCACGAAGCGGTCGTCGGCGGAGAACAGGAACTTGTCGTAGTAGCCGCGCCAGTGGAATTTCGGACCGCGCGTGATCGGGCGGATACGGGCGGCCGCCGGCTTGGTCGCGCAGCCGGCGAGGGCGCCGAGCGAGGCGAGGGCGGAGAATTTCAGGAAGTCGCGGCGGGGGAGCATACGAGAGTATGGAGTATTGAGTATGGAGTATGGGGGCGGACCGAAAGAGGGGTCGGGGTAGGGACAGCACCACGTGCTGTCCTTGGTGCAAAAGTGCAAATCGGCCTACGGCCGGTGCAAAGGTGCAAACGTGGAAGGCATTGGGAGGGACTGAATGGAAAAGTTTACCGCTGGTAGGGTCGGGACCGCGTCACGACATAGTTGTTTCGGGTGGCGGCTCCTGGCAACTGGCGGGCGGAATCGGACAGTCTTTCTCCCGAAGAGGACAGCCCGCTCAGCGCGGGAGTTCTTCTTCGTCGTCGGCCGGGGGCAGGACGCCCTTGAGCATCGCGTCGAGGGTCTTCTGGAGGGCGGCCTTCATCTCGCCAGGTTCGGCTTTGTCGACCGACTTGATCTGCAGGCGGATGGCTTCCTCCTTCTTGCCTTGGAGCCAGCGGAGGCGGGCGAGCGTGTCGAGCTTGTCGGGGTGTTCTTCTTTCGTGAGCTTCACCGACTGCACCGCGCACTTCTCGGCGAGCGCCAGGTTGGGATTCTGCGCGAAGGCCTTCATCGTGAGCAGGCGCCAGGCGATCTCGTTCAGCGCCTCAGGGTCGTCGAACTCCTCGTCGGCCAGCTTCTGGAGCTGCGCGTAGAATTTGGCGGGCTTACCGCGCGCCAGACCGATCTGGGCTTCGATGGAATCGCGGAGCTCCTGGCCTTCTTGCTTCGGGAGCACGCCGGCCGCGGCGGGCAGGGCCTTCTCGGCGGCATCCCAGTCGCGGGCGCGCATCGCTTCCGAGAGCGCGTCGAGCTTCGCTTGGGCCGCGGCCATCTCCGGGTCGTTCGGCGCGGTGCCGGCGGGCACGGCGGGCTTGCTGAGGCGGCGCTGCGGAATCTTGTCGGCGATCGGTGCGGCGGCGGCGAGGGGCGTGCCCGTGAGGATGTCGCCGAGCATCTCGGCGGTGAGCTGCGCGGGGTGACCGGTCCAGGCGATCTTACCTTCGGCGACCACGAACGCGTGCGGGATGCCGTTCACTTCGGCCGCTTCGAGCCAGTCCTTGATGAAGGCCTTGCCGCCGAGGGCCACGCGATAGGACATCTTATCCCCTTGGGCCTTCAGGAAATCCTTGGCGCGCTGGGCCGAGGCCGCGTCGCGCTCGCTTTCCCAGACGTTGACGCCGGTGATGACGACGCCCTTCTTGCCCATCTGCTTGTGCAGTTCGTTCAGGTGCGGGATCGCGGCGATGCACGGACCGCACCAGCTCGCCCAGCATTCGAAGACGTAGACCTCGCCCTTCTTGAAATCTTTCACCGCCTCGCCTTGGAGCATCGTCTCCGGTCGCGTGGCCGGCGCGGGATCACCGACTTTGAGGCCGGCGGCGGACAGGGTGGCCGAGAGCAGCAGCAGGAGCAGGGCGCGCATGAGTGTTAGATTGGGCGAAGGATAACGGGAGGCAAACCGCCAAATTGAGTATGGAGTATTGAGTATCGAGTATAGGGAGGGGTGGAGGGAGGGCTGAATTGAGGGCTGAATCGATGACAGAGGACTGCATCGATGGCGGAATAAATGAGACAGTCGGTTGACCCATTGGCCAGTTGGCCGGTTGACAAGGGAGGCATTTAATGGGCCTGGAGGGCCGGAATGATGGCCTTGATGATGCCGCCACCTGCAACCCGGTGCCGCCACTCTCGATTGGCGAATGTCCGCAGCTAACCATCCGGTCCCCCTTGAGTTCGGGTGATTCCCAATCGCAGGGCGAACGGGGATACAACCTATGTCGTGACGCGGTCCCGACCCTACCCCAAGGCAACTAGGTCAGCACGCAGTGCTGACCCTGCCTCGAGGCAGTTTTCCCAACCGCCAACCGCTTAGACCTATTTTTTAACCGGAGCCGCCGGGGCCGCGGCTTTGGCTTCGGCGATGAACTCGCGGATTTTTTCGTCCGTGAGCGAGGCCGGGTGGCCGATGTAAGCGATCTTACCGCCGGCGACCACGAAGCTGCAAGGGATGCCATCCTGGCCGGCGGCGTCCATCCAGGCCTTACCCATCGCGCCGTTGGTATCCTTGGCGACGGTGTATTCCATCTGCTTGGTGTTCTTGCGGACATACGCGTCGGCGGCCTCGACGCCCGAAGAGACGTGGATGCTGATCACCTGCACGCCGTCGGGCTTGAGCTTGGCTTGCAGCTCCGCGAGGTGTGGAATCGAGGCGACGCAAGGCGGGCACCAGGTCGCCCAGAATTCGATGACGTAGGTCTTCTTCGGGTCGAGGGTCGAGACGCGATCGCCCTTGATCCAGCCGGAAGGAAGTTTCGTCGGGGCTTTGTCACCGACGTTGAGCGTCGGTCCTTTCGGCGCGGCGAAACCGAGGGTGGCCAAGAGCAGGAGGAGGAGGGTGGGGAGGCGCATGGGAGGAGATTGAGGGGGAGAGGGGTGGGAGGCAAGGGATACGGAAGATGTCAGCGGTTGGCGGTTAGCGGTTGGCGGTTAGGCGATGAAAACCGAAGGATAACATATGATTTCTGGATGGCCGCTTTGGTTGCTTGATGGATTGGGTTCCTATCCGCCAGCCGCCAACCGCCAGCCGCCAACACCTTTGTCATTCTTCGTAAACAAAAAACCCCGACAGGGTCGGGGTTTTGAGGCGGGTGAGATTCAGCTCAGGCTTTCGCGGCGTTGAACTTCGAGCGGATGGCTTCGACGACGGCCGGGTCGGCCAGGGTCGAGACATTGCCGAGTTCGCGGCCTTCCGAGATATCACGCAGGAGGCGGCGCATGATCTTGCCCGAGCGGGTCTTCGGCAGATCAGGGACGAACACGATGCGTTCCGGGCGGGCGAACTTACCGATCTTCGCGTCGACCATGCCGTTGAGCTTCTTGGCGAGGTCGGCTTCATTGACCGTCTTCGCCGCGGCGGACTTCAGGATGACGAAGGCCATGAGGCCCTGGCCCTTGAGGTCGTGCTTCACGCCGATGACCGCGGACTCGGCGACCGCCGCGTCCTCGATGAAGATCGCTTCCAGTTCGGCCGTACCGATGCGGTGGCCCGAGACATTGACCACGTCGTCGACGCGTCCCGTGATCCAGAGATAGCCGTCCTTGTCGCGGATGGCGCCGTCGCCCGGGAAGTAATACTTGCCGCCCCAGCGGTTCCAATAGGTGTCCACGTAGCGCTGTTCGTCGCCGAAGATACCCTGCGTGATGCCCGGCCAGGGCTTGCGGATGGCGAGGATGCCGTGGTCGGTCTCGTTGCCGTTCTCGTCCAGGACGGCGGCGTCGACGCCGAAGAAAGGCAGCGTGGCCGAGCCGGGCTTCGTGGGCGTGCAGCCGGGCATCGGGGTGATCATGTGGCCGCCGGTCTCGGTCTGCCACCAGGTGTCGACGATCGGGCAGCGCTCGGCGCCGATGTTGCGGTGATACCAGAGCCAGGCTTCGGGATTGATCGGTTCGCCGACGGAGCCCAGGAGGCGCAGCGAGGAGAGGTCGTGCTTCTTCACCCACTCGTCGCCCCACTTCATGAAGGCGCGGATAGCGGTCGGGGCCGTGTAGAAGACCGTGACCTTGTGGTCCTGGATGATCTTCCAGAAGCGGCCGAAGTCGGGGGCGTCGGGCGCGCCTTCATACATCAGCACTGAAGAGCCGTTGAGGAGCGGGCCGTAGACCACGTAGGTGTGGCCCGTGACCCAGCCCACGTCGGCGGTGCACCAGAAGAGGTCGTCGCCGCGGAGGTCGAAGACATACTTGTTGGTCGAGTAGGCGTGGACCATGTAGCCGCCCACGCTGTGCATGATGCCCTTGGGCTTGCCGGTGGAGCCGGAAGTATAGAGCAGGAAGAGCATCTCGTTGGCCTCCTGCTGGACCGCTTCGCACTGGTCGGTGACCGCGGCGGCGGCTTCGTGATACCAGACGTCGCGGCCGGCTTGCATGACGCAGCCCGCGTCGGGCTTGCCCGGGTGACGCTGGAGCACGAGCACGTGGGCGCAGGACGGGCAGTCCTTCACGCCTTCATCGACCGTCTGCTTGAGCGGCAGGAATTTCCCGCGGCGGTAGCCGCCGTCCATCGTGATGACCGCCTTCGACTTCGCGTCGTTGACGCGGTCGCGGATGGATTCGGCCGAGAAGCCGCCGAACACCACCGAGTGCACGATGCCCAGGCGGGCGCAGGCGAGGACCGCCATCGCGAGCTCGGGCACCATCGGCATGTAGATCGCAACCGTATCGCCGCGCTTCAGGCCCATGCCCTTGAGCACGTTCGAGAATCGGCTGACCTCGGAGAGCAGCTGACGGTAGGTGATGCGGCGGACCTCGGCGGCCTTGCCGTCGGCGGTCGGCTCGCCTTCGTAGACGATCGCGACCTTGTCGCCGAGGCCCTTGGCGACCTGCGCGTCGAGGCAGTTGTAGGCGACGTTGGTCTTGCCGTCCACGAACCAGCGGAAGAACGGCTTCTTGGATTCATCGACCACCTTCGTCCACGGCTGGAACCAGGTCAGTTCCTTGGCTTCGTCGGCCCAGAAGCCGTCGGGGTCCTGGATCGAGCGCTGGTAGAGGGCGTGATAGCCGTCCATGCCCTTGACCCGGGCCTTGGCGACGAACGCGGCGCTGGGCGGGAAGACCTGCTCGTTGGAGCCGAAGCCTTCGGCGCTGGCCTTCTTGACGTCGTCGATTTCTTCGTTGGCGTCGGAGTTCTGGGGGGAGTTGGCCATGTTATTTACGTTTGGAGCGAAGGATCAGATAGATGGAGAAAGCCACCAGGATGGCGAGCGTCAGGACGAGCCAGGGGGTGTCGGCGATGTCCGGGGTGCCGGGGGGTTGGTCCGCGAGGAGGGCCATGGGGTGAAAGGGGTAGGAATAAGAACCTCGCCGGTCGCCGGAGGGCAACCAAAACGCGGGGTCGATAGCGAGTTTGACCCCAGGTCGGGGCATTGGTTCGCCTCAGAGTTCGGCCACCAGTTCCGCGAACCCGTCGACGATCCGGACGTCCAGCCCCTCGAGGCGCGCCCGATGCTGGTGGCCATGGGCGGCCAGCACGCAATCGACGCCCATCGCGGCGGCCGCTTCGGCGTCGTGAGCCGTATCACCGAAATAGATCACGTCTTCCGGGCGTACGTCTAGGTCGGCGAGGTGACGGCGGGCGCGGTCCTCCTTGCTGCCGGCGTGGATGTCATCCCCGCCGCAGGCCTTGCGGAAGCGGCCGTCGAGTCCGTAGTGCGCGAGGGTGTCCGTGAGCAGCGTGCGCTCGTAGGCCGAGAGCACCGAGTGCGTGAGCCCCGCGGCGCTGAGGCCGGCGAGGAGCGTCTCGGCGTGTGCGTGCAGGCGGCACTCCGTCTTCCGTTCCTCGTAGGCCGCCATGAAGCGGACGGACATCGCGCGGAAGGACGCTTCATCGGGCGTGAAGCCGATGGCCTGGTAGACCTTGATGACCGGGAATTGGAAGATCTCGCGGTAGCGCACCGGATCGACGGGCGGATGGCCGTCTTCGGTGAGCAGACGGTTGAGGGATGCGCAGCACAGCCACGTGTCATCGAGGAGCGTGCCGTTCCAATCCCAGACCGCGTGGCGGTAGTCGGTCAGCTTCTTACGCATGTCCCGGCACGAGGCTGAAGGCCTCCACGTCGACGCCGGAGGAGCAATGGGCGAAGTCCGGGGCGCGACCCGCGAGCGGGAAGCCGTCCCACTCCACCGGCTGTTCGCTCCAGGTCGTCAGCTGGGCGAGGCTGAGTTCGTAAGGCGCGTGGTGGACCTGCCCTCGGAGCAGACGACCGCCGCGGACGGAGAAGAAGTTATAGCGTTCCGCCAGGTGGAAGAGACGTGTGCCGGGCGCGGCGGGCGCGGGCGGCGTCAGGGCCTTCCAGGCATAGCGGGCGGCATGGGCGAAGCCCTCGCGCTGGCAGTCCATCGTCCAGCGTTCGCCGAAGGCGCGGTGCGTGAGGTCCGCGTGTTCATAGGGCAGGCCGAAGAAAGTCCGGGCGATGCGCACGGCCGGACCGCGGTCGCAGTCCAGCGACAGGAACCATACGCCCGGTTCGCCGGAGGCGTCGCGCACGTAGACGCGGACATTGAGTTCGTTGAAGTGGGAGAGCCAGGGCAGGGCGGGCAGGCCTTCGGGGCGGACGCCGACCATGCGGAAGCCGACGATGCCGAGGTGGGTCTCGCCTTCGAAGAGGTCGGGCGTCAGGCCGGGCGGCAGGATCCGGGCGACGGCCGCGGGATCGCAGCGCCAATGCAGGAAGAAGAGCTGGTCCCAGCGCTGACGCAGCAACGCGCGGCGGTCCGGGCGACGGCGCGCGGCGAGCAGGCGTTGGGTGGCTTCGTCCATCGCGTCACCATCCCGCACCGGCGCGGTCGCGTCAAGCAGGCGGGCTTATTTTCCGGCCGTGAAAGGCGGGAGGGAGAGGTCGACCTGATAGAGCACCTGATTGTAGTCCCAGCGTGGCGTCGGCTGCTTGTTGCCGGAGAAGGTCGTGGTGTAGGTGCCCTCGAAGTGGATCACCGGCGAGTCGGCGCGGAAGAACTCCGGGTGCAGGACCGGGTTGTAGAACGTGTAATCGTCGTGCGAGAGTAACTTGCGGGCGTTGACCCATGGGCCGAAAGGCTCCGTCGATTCCGCCAGCCAGATTTCGCCGAGCGCCGACGGGCGGCCTCCCTGTTGCGTGAAGACCGCGAGCCACTTGCGACTCCAGGGATGCCAGGCCATGTGGCCCTTGTGCGCGACGACCGTTTCGCCGGCCAGGGTGGTGGCGCCGGCGGCGGGTCGGAGCGCTTTCCACTTCTCCGGGCTCTTCCAGTCTTCGTAGGTGGCGGGCGTCCGGAGCATCGGGAACGGGTCGCAGAATAGGATCCATTTACGGCCGAGCGGATCGGTCCAGGGGACCGCATGGCCGGCCGGCATCGGGGGCGCCGTCGGACGGGCCGCGTCTTCGGTCCAGACCGTATCAAGCGCGCGGAAGATTTCTTCGTGAGGGTCCCATTCCACTAGGTCCCATCGGTAGGCGCGCATCTCACCTTTGATCTTCACGGCGGCGGCGACCAGATGGGGCGTGCCTTTGGCGTCGGGCAGCGTCACCGCCCCCCACAGCCAGGTCGGTCCGTCGCCGCTTAGTTTCGCCACGCCGCGGGGACGGGATTCGGCCGGGGGAAGCCGGCGATCGGTCACGTAGGCGTAGGGCGGACGCAGCGGCGGCTTGGTCGGTGGCTGGAACCTTTCGGTCATCGCCGCCGATACGTTGAAGACGCCTAGCGGGTAGTGCGGGAGGTTCGTATCGCCCCAGAACCAGTGAAGTTTGCCTCCGAACTCGGCCGTGACCACGCTGTCGGAACCGAGCACGCCGCTTTCTTTCCAGTCGAGTTGTTCGCCTAGCTTCTGGGATTCTGCGAAGAGGCCTGCGCCCGTGAGACGTCCGATGCGACGGGCGAGGATCGTGCGTTCCACCGTCACCTTGATCGTCTTGCCCGGCTCGGGGGTCAGGCGCACGCCGCGGTAGCCGAAGCCGTCGGCCTTCACGCCATAGCCGTGTCCGTGCACGCCGAACCAGATCTCGCGTCCCATCAGCTCCGGCAGATCGCAGGCGATCAGCCCGGCGTTGTCGGAGACCAGGCGGACGCCATGGACCGTACGGAGTTCGACGCCGGGCACCGGCCAGCCGTCGGCTTCGACGATCTCGATGCGGCAGGGGCGGGCGCAGAGGCACGTCGTCGCAAAGAGCATGCCGAGGAGCAGGAAGGCGGACCGCATGGGATGATTCTCCTGCGGGGCGGCCCGGGTTCAAGCCTGCGGAGGGCTTTTCGCTTGGAGCGGGAGCCGTCCGGGCTTACCTCTGGGACATGCTTCCGGAAGCGCGTCAGAAAGAGCTCAAGGCCTTCGCCGGGAAACTCGCGGACATCGCCCGCGCGGTCCTGCTCGCGGCCCACGCGCGCGTCGAGACCGAGGTCGAGATCAAGCCCGACGGCACGCCCGTGACCGTCGCCGACAAGGAGGCCGAACGCCAGATGCGCGCGGCCATCAAGGCGACTTACCCGGACCACGGCATCCTCGGCGAGGAGTTCGGCCCTGAGAACGTCGACGCCGAGTATTGCTGGGTGCTCGATCCGATCGACGGCACCAAGTCGTTCCTCTCCCGCGTCCCGCTCTACGTCACCCTCATCGGCCTGCGCTACGAAGGTAAGCCCGTGCTCGGGCTCATCGACCAGCCCGTCCTCGGCGAGCGGATCATCGGCGACAATCTTACGTGCGAGCTAAACGGCCGCCCCGTGCGGGTCGCCGAAGCCTCCTTGAAGGAAGCCGTCGTCGTCTCCACCGACCTCGACAACATCCGCCGCCTACATCGCGACGTCCGCTGGAACCGTCTCGCCGACAGCGTCGCGCACGTGCGCACGTGGGGCGACGGCTACGGCCATCTCCTCGTCGCGGCGGGCCGCGCGCACGTCGTCGCGGATCCGATCATGAATCCGTGGGACCTCGTGCCCGTGCTGCCCGTCCTGCGCGGCGCCGGCGCGGTCGTGACCTCCTGGGAAGGCGGCGATCCCGTCAAGGCCGGCAATATCATCGCGGCGGCGCCGAAACTGCACGCCGAGGTGATGCGGACTTTGCGCGACTGAGCGCGGCCATGTCCGCCTCGTCTGCCAAGCCCGGACCTAAGCCTACGCGGCGGGCGTTCCTCGGCTTGCTCGCCGTGGGTGGCGCCGGCCTCGCGTCGGCGGCCTACGCGCGTTATCTTGAGCCGGATTGGCTGGACGTCGCCGAGGTCACGCTTGACCCGTTACGGTTCCCCGCGCCGCGGGGCTTGCGTATCCTGCATCTCTCCGATCTGCATTTCGGACCGCACGTACCCCTGGCGCTCATCGAACGCGCCGTGACGCTCGGGCTCGCGCAGCGCCCCGACCTCGTCGCCCTCACCGGCGATTTCGTCACCGGCCGGCTGAGGGAGACCGCGGCTTATGCCGCCGTCCTGCGTCGGCTGGCCGCCGTCGCGCCCACGTTCGCCTGTCTGGGCAATCATGACGCCATCGTCGCGGCCGGTCCCGTCGGCGAGGTCGCCCGCACTGCGGCGGTCGTGCGCCTCCTGCGCGAGGCCCGCGCTGACGTCCTCGTCAACGAGACGCGCGAAGTCGCCGTGCGCGGCGGGCGCATACGCGTCTCCGGGCTCGGCGACCTGTGGACCGGGCAGAACCACCCCGCGCGCTGCCTGACGCCGACCCGCGGCCCGGGCCGCGAACCGCTGGCGCATGTGCTCTTGAACCATAACCCGGATGCGCGCCTCGCGGCGATGCCGTATCACTGGGATCTCATGCTCTGCGGGCACACCCATGGCGGCCAGCTCGGCGTGCCCGGGGTCGCGGAGTGGTTGGCGCCCGTGAGCGACAAGTCGCACATCGAGGGCCTGCGCGAGCGGTCCGGCCGCCTGATCCATATCACGCGCGGCGTCGGCAGTCTCTATGGCGTGCGGCTGTTCTGCCGTCCGCAGGTGAGCCTGCTCGTCGTCGGCTGAGCGCGGCTCAGAGCCGGACCTTCAGCGAGCGACCGTGGGCGTCGAGGTTCTCCATGCGGGAGAACGCGTCGACCACGGCGGCCGCCTTCTTGAGCGAAGCCGGGGCGTAATGCACCAGGCTCGTGCGGCGGAGGAAGTCGGCCACGCGCAGGCCGCTGAAGAAGCGACCCGTGCCACCGGTCGGAAGCGTGTGGCTCGGGCCCGCGGTGAAGTCGCCGAGCACCGTGGGCGTGTGGTGGCCGAGGAGGATGGCGCCGGCGGTGGTGATGCGGGCGGACAGCGCCTTCAGCTTGGCCGGAGCGACCATCAGTTCGAGGTGTTCCGGGGCGACGAGGTTGGCCGCCTCGGCCGCGTCCTCGATCTTCGGGACCAGGATGGCGCAGACCTTAGCGTCGAGCGCCTTACGGATCTTCTCGCCGTGCGTGAGCGTGGCGGACTGCTTGCGGGCGGCGTTCAGGCACTGCTTGGCGAACGCTTCGCTTTCCGTGACCAGGTAGAGCTTCTCCTTGCCGCTGCCGTGTTCGGCCTGGGCGCAGAGGTCGGCCGCGACCCACTCCGGGTTGGCGGTGCGGTCGGCGATGATCATCACTTCGCTCGGGCCCGGGAGGAGGTCGACGCCGACGAGGCCGAAGACCTGGCGCTTGGCCTCGGTCACGAACGTGTTGCCCGGGCCGAAGATCTTGTCGACCGGCGCGATCGTGCGCGTCCCGAGGGCCATCGCGGCGACGGCTTGCGCGCCGCCGACGGCGTAGACTTCCGTCACGCCGCAGAGGTAGAGCGCGGCGAGGATATCGGGGTTGATCTTGCCGTCCGGTCCGGGCGGCGTGCAGGCGCAGAGTTCGGGGACGCCGGCGACCTTGGCGGGCAGCGCGGTCATCAGGACCGTCGAGACCAGCGGCACCTGGCCGCCGGGGATGTAGAGGCCGCAGCGGCGGATCGCATGGTGGCGTTCGCCCACCGTGGCGCCGTGCGGGTTCAGAGCCGTCCAGCCTTTCGGCAGCGTGCGGGCGTGGAAGGCCGTGACGCACTTCGCCGCTTCATCGAAGGCCTTTTTCTTCGCGGGCGCGAAGCCGGCGGCCGCGCGGCGCAATTCCGCGAGCGGGATGCGTTGGCGCGCGGCGGTGAGCTTGGCGCGGTCGAACTTCGCCGTGTAGGCGAGCACCGCGGCGTCACCGCGGCGCTTCACGTCGGCGATGATGCCGGCGACGGCGTCGCGGACGTCAGGGGAGGCTTCGCCCGTGCCCACGAAGGCGCTGAGCTGGGCGCGGAAGTCCTTGGCGCGGAAACGGAGGAAGGTCATGGGCTCAGAAGGAAGGGAAATCGAAAAGACCCGGGGTCAAGGCGGGGTTCACCTGAATCTTGCCGTAGGTCACCTCGCCGGACTTGCGGCCTTCGACCGTGATGGTCTCCTTGGCGGCGAAGCGCAGCCCGTCGACCTCGACGAAGGATACGACCTGCTGGCGGATCAGTTCGCGGGTCGGGGTGAGTTGGTCGGAGGCCACGAGGGCGAAGGTCTTGGCGTCGAAGTGGCGGGTGATGCGGAAGCCGCTGGCGTAAGCGTAGTGCACCGCGTGGGTGGCGCGGCCGGCGACTTCCGTCAGACCCTTGTATTCCGCGGTGCCTTGGCCGGCGGCGGGCGCGGCGAAGAAAGCGAGGTCATCGCGGGCCATGTCCTGTAGTTTCCGGAATTCCTCATAGGTGACCGGGCGGATCTCCTTGGGTGTGAGCGGGCCGCGCTGACGGGTGGTCCAGCCTTCGAGCCGGCCGGCGCAGACGGCGGTTGTCGTGACCGGCTCTTCGGAGACCGAGAGCTGATGGCGATAACCGGGGGCCGCGAGGGTGAGCGTCATCCGTCCTTCTGATTTCCCCTTCTCGTCGAGGGACGTGAATTCCAGCCGAAGGGTGCGGAGTTTGGTCAGGGCGGCGGGGTCGACGGCCGCGGCGGCGCGAGCCTTGGCGATGACCGCCTCCAGGCTCAAAGGCTGGTCGGCGGCAAGTCCGCTCGTCGTGGTGAGCAGCAGCGTCGTCAGCAACACGGAGAGTCGGCGGAACAGGGCCATGGGAGGCCGATGTTGGGCGGGGGTGCCTGCTTGGCAAGCATCGGAAGGGCGGCGGCGCCGCGCCCGATGGGCTCAGCGTTCGCCCGTGGCCTTGAGCAATCCCGCCACGTCGCAGCGGCCTTCATACAAGGCTTTGCCGACGATGGCTCCGACGAGATTGGGGTAGGCCTTGGCCATCTCGGCAAGGCGCGCCACATCTTCGACGCCGGACACGCCGCCGGAGGCGATCACGCCGCAGGGGCAGGCCTTGAGCACTTCCTCGAGGGATTTCCAATTCGGGCCCGTGAGCATGCCGTCGGTGGCGATGTCGGTATAGATCACCGTCGAGACGCCGAGTTCGCCGGCTTCCTTGGCGAACTCCGTCGCCTTGAGGGCGGTGACGGCCGTCCAACCTTTGACGGCCACCAGGCCGTCCTTGGCGTCGATGCCGACCGCGAGGCGCGGACCATGGGACTTCGCCATCTCGCGGAGGAAAGCAGGGTCGGTCGCGGCGCGCGTGCCGATGACGACGCGGCTGGCGCCGGCTTCGTAGGCGGCTTCGGCCGTCGCGCGGTCGCGCATGCCGCCGCCGAACTGGATCTTCGGACCGAGCGCGGCGATGCGCTTGAGGACCGGGAGGTTGAGCGGGGCGCCGCCGAAGGCGCCGTCGAGGTCGACGACGTGGATCCACGACGTGCCGGCCTGGGCGAAGGCGATCGCCGGTTCGACCGGGTCCTTGTAATAGTCGGTGCGGGCGTCGTCGCGGCCTTGGCTGAGGCGGACGCAGCGACCGCCGCGGATATCGATGGCCGGATAGGCGAGCATGGAGGTCAGGAAGCTTTCTTCTTCGGCGCCGCGACCGTCACCGGCTGTTCGCCGCGGATGGCCTCAGGCGTCACCGTGAATTTCGAGCCGGCGGCGGCTTCGGGCAGCGCATACATCGTGTCGAGCAGCACGCCTTCGAGGACGGAGCGGAGGCCGCGGGCGCCGGTGCCGAGGGCCAGCGCCTTGTCGGCGGCGGCCTCGAGGGCTTCGCGGGTGAATTCGAGGGACATGCCCGAGAGCGCGAAGAGCTTGCGATACTGCTTCGTCGCGGCGTTGCGCGGTTCGGTCAGGATGCGGATGAGCGCCTCGCGGTCGAGCGGCTCCAGGACGGAGATGACCGGCAGACGGCCCACGAACTCCGGGATCATCCCGAAGGAGAACAGGTCTTCCGGCTGGAGGCCGGCGACGATCTGTTCGGCCGAGAGGGAAGGAGCGTCGTTGCGCGGAGGAACGAAGCCGAGGGATTTCGCGCCGCCGCGGCGGGCGATGATGCGGTCGAGGCCGGCGAAGGCGCCGCCGCAGATGAAGAGGATGTCGGCCGTGTCGACGCGGATGCACTGCTGCTCCGGGTGCTTGCGGCCGCCGGCGGGCGGGACGTTGCAGACCGTGCCTTCGAGGAGCTTCAGGAGCGCCTGCTGGACGCCTTCGCCCGAGACGTCGCGGGTGATCGAGGCCGAGTCGGACTTACGGCCGATCTTGTCGATCTCGTCGATGAAGACGATGCCGCGCTGGGCGCGTTCGACGTCCATGTCGGCGGACTGCAGGAGGCGGAGGATGACGGTCTCGACATCGTCGCCGACGTAGCCGGCTTCGGTGAGGGTCGTGGCGTCGGCGATGGCGAACGGCACGTCGAGCATGCGCGCGAGCGAGCGGGCGAGGAGTGTCTTGCCCGTGCCCGTCGGACCGATCAGCAGCACGTTGCTCTTGTCGAGCTCGACGTCCGCGAGGTCGCCGGCCTGGGCGGCGGTCGCCGGCTGCTGGCGGTCGTTGAGGCGCTTGTAATGGTTGAAGACCGCGACCGAGAGGACCTTCTTCGCGTGGGCCTGGCCGATGACATGGGCGTCGAGTTCGAGGCGCAGCTGCGTGGGCGGGATCAGTTTGATCGGCGCGAGCGGGAGCTTCGCCGGGGCTTCCTGCATCGCGGGACCGCCGGGGGCGGACGCGGCCGGCTTGCCGTCGCGACCCTTCTCGCGTTCGAGGAGGCGGCCGCAGGTGCTGACGCAGGCGTCGCAGATGCCCACGCCGCCGGGTCCGGCGATCAGTTTGCCGGCCTGGGCGGCCGGCTTGCCGCAGAAGGAGCAGCTTTCGGCGCGATCGCCGGCCATACGCTTAGGCGCGGGCCGCCTTGGGCGCCACGACGTGGTCGACGAGGCCGTAGGCCTTCGCCTGCTCGGCCGTCATGTAGAAGTCGCGGTCGGAGTCGCGCATCAGGTCCTCGGGCGTCTTGCCGCTGTGCTTGGCGAGGACGTGGTTGAGCGTGTCGCGCCAGCGGAGGATCTCCTTCGCGGCGATCGAGATGTCGGACGTCTGGCCGCCCGCGCCGCCGCTCGGCTGGTGGATCATCACGCGGCAGTTCGGGAGCGCGTGGCGCTTGCCCTTGGTGCCGGCGGCGAGGAGGACGGTGGCCATGCTGGCCGAGAGGCCGATGCAGTAGGTGTTCACCTCGCACGTGAGGAAGTTCATCGTGTCGTAGATCGCCATGCCCGCGGTGATGGAGCCGCCCGGGGAGTTGATGTAGATCGAGATGTCCTTCTTCGGGTCTTCCATCTGCAGGAAGAGCAGCTGGGCGATGACCGCGTTGGCCACGTCGTCGTAGATCGGCGAGCCGATGAAGATGATGCGGTCCTTGAGCAGGCGGCTGTAGATGTCCCAGGCTCGCTCGCCGCGGGCGTCGCGTTCGACGACGTTAGGAATGATGTAGGACATGGTGGTGCGAGAGGGACTGTGCCCGGAATGGGCGAAATCTCAACCTCAGGCGGCGACTCCGCCGGCGAGGACGGCGTCGAGGGCCTTGTTGAGGAGGGCGTCGCGGCGGAGTTCGGCGAGGCGCTGGCGGTCCTTGACCAGCTTTTCGGGCTGGGTCTGGCTGGCCTGGGCGGCCTGCATGATCGCGGAGCCGAGCTCTTCGCGGGACACCTCGAGCTTCAGCTCTTCGGCGATGCGGGAGAGGACGAACTGGGCGCGGACGCGGAGGGCGGCGGCCTTCTTGGCTTCGGCGAGGATGTCGTCGCGCTGGGTCTCGAGCTCTTCGGGCTTGGTGCCGCTGCGCAGGCGCATCTCGGCATACTGGTAGAAGAGACCCTGGGCGACGGACATGACGGCGGATTCAGGCAAGGGGAACTCCTGGCCGGCGAGGAGGGCGTCGACGGCTTTTTCGCGGCGGGCGGTCTCGGCGGCCTGCTTCTTGGAGCCTTCGATGCCCTTGCGGAGCTGGTCGCGGAGCTCGGCTTCGTCCTTCACGCCGACGGCCTTGCAGAAGGCTTCGTCGACCTTCGGGATCTCCTTGCGGCGTACTTCGCTGGCGGTGATCGCGTAGGCGACCTTCTTGCCGCGGAGGGCTTCGCGCTCATGCGTGGCGGGGAAGACGTATTCGGCCTGGGCGGTGGCGCCGGCCTTGAGGCCGATCACGGCCTGGGCGATGGCGGGGACGGCGACGGCGGCGCCTTCGGCCCCGGCTTCTTCCCAGGTGGATTCGGCGCTGCCGAAGGACTTGGCCTCGGCATCAAGCTCGCTGACGGGCTTGCCGTCGACGGTGCCGACGTAGCCGATGCGGACGTAGTCGCCCTTGGCGGCTGCGTCTTCGGTCTTTTCGTAGCGGGCGCGCTGCTCGAGGATCTTCTGGAGATGCTGGTCGATGTCGGCTTCGGCGACGGTCACTTCTTCGACCGGGACCTTGACGGCCTTCCAGTCGGGGGTCTTGAAGTCAGGGACGACGTCGACTTCGTAGCGGAAGACCGCGTCGGCGCCGGTGCCGGCTTCCTTCTGGACGTCGGCGACGGTGTAGATGGTGAAGGACTTCTCCTGCTGGATGCGTTCGTAACCCTGGGAGAGGAGGCGCTGGCTGACCTCGTCGGCGATCTGCTTGGCATACTTCTGACGCACGACGGCTTCCGGAGCCTTGCCCGGGCGGAAGCCGGGGAGGGCGGCCTCGCGGGAGAAGCCCTTGACGACTTCCTTCTCGGCGGCGGTGACGGTCGCGGCGGGGACCGTCACGGTGACGGAGCGGCGGGTCGGGTTAGTTTCTTGGATTTTGATGTCCATGGTATGTATAAAGGGAGGGAGGCCCCCGGTCGGTGGTCGTCGCGGGGGGAAGGGCCGAGCAAATAGAACTACCCCCCACGGTCAACAGCGGAGGCGGGCCTTTTCAGGCCTTTTCCGCCAGCCTTTTGCGCAGGTGGGGCAGGACGCAGCGGGGGACGAAGGCCGCGGCCTGGGAGAGCTTATGCCGGGCGATGTCCTTCACGAAGCTCGAAGAGGTCACGAATTGGTCCTGACTGGGCATCAGGATGACCGTCTCGATTCCGGGGGCCATCAGGCGGTTGGCGTGAGCCAGGTCGAATTCGAACTCGAAATCGCTGAATTTACGGAGGCCGCGGATGATCGCGGCGGCCTTATGGCGTTGGGCGAACTCGACCGTCAGGCCTTTGAGTTCGAGCACCTTGACGTTGCGGATGCCCTTGCAGGCCTCGCGCGCCATGCTGAGGCGTTCTTCGACCGAGAACCACGGGCTCTTGCTGTCGCTCGGCGCGACGGCGACGATGACGTGGTCGAAGAGCCGGGAGGCGCGGCGCAGGACGTCGAGATGTCCCAGCGTGACCGGATCGAAGGTGCCGGGATAGACGGCGGTGCGGGCGGGGCGGGACATCGTTTTCCTGTTGCGGCTGACTCTCGGTCGGGAACATCCTTTCCGCAAGCCCGCATGCGTTTTCTTCGGCATCTCCCCAATCTCCTGACCGCGGCCCGCCTGCCGGCGATCTTCCTGATCACGGTCTGGACTTACTGGGCCGGCCCTTGGGCCAGCGCCGCGCTCGCCTTGTTCATCCTGGCGGCCCTGACGGATATCTTTGACGGCTGGATCGCCCGCAAACTCAACGCGGTCACGGACTTCGGCCGCCTGATGGACGCCTTGGTCGACAAGATCTTCATCCTCGGACTGCTCATCGGCCTCGCCGCGATCGACTGCCTGCCGGTCACGCGCTGGAGCGATGCCGGCGAACCCCTGTCGCCGGACGCTTCGACGGTCCTCTATACGTCCTTCGGCGTGATGCTCATCGTCATCCGCGAATTCCTGATCACCGGCCTTCGTCTGGTCGCCGCCGCTTCGGGTCAGGTCCTCGAGGCCGAGGGCCTGGGTAAGATCAAGACGTTCCTGCAGATCCTGGCCATCGGCCACCTCATCGGCCTGCGCGCCTATGAGTCCCATTGGAAGCTCTCGGCCGAATGGCATCAGCGCTGGGAGGTCATTATCATGGCCTTGTTCTGGCTGTCCGTTTTCCTGACCGTGTATTCGGGCCTCAGCTATCTCATCCGGCATCGCCGGCACTTGCCC
Source organism: Opitutales bacterium (assembly GCA_044350605.1). Classification (GTDB taxonomy): domain Bacteria; phylum Verrucomicrobiota; class Verrucomicrobiia; order Opitutales; family UBA953; genus UBA953. The sequence goes on along the minus strand of JBILHF010000028.1, from coordinate 2,737 downwards.
GGTCTGGCCTCATGATCGTCCAGATCGCGACGCTCGGACCGCTCGGTCGCCTCAAGGCGCCAGGTACGTGGGGCTCCGCGGCGGGGTTGCTTTGGTGGGCGCTCGTCGTGCGTCTGGCGCACGCCAAGGGCTGGGAGCACGAGCTGGCGTTTGATTCGCTCGTCGTCCTGACCGCGATCCTGTTGTGCGGAGTCGCCGCCGCGTTCATCGGCAAGAAGGATCCGTCCGAGGTCATCCTCGACGAGTTCGCCGCGATGCCGTTGGTCTTCCTCTTCAATCCTTATGTCTACGGCGGGGCGACTTCGTTCGTCTTCATCCTGCTCGGCTTCCTGTTCTTCCGGCTCTTCGACATCACGAAGCCTTTCGGCATCAAGGCACTCGAGAAGCTGCCTGGAGGTTTCGGCATCGTGCTCGATGACGTGATGGCCGCAATCTACGCGAACCTTGCCTTGCAGGCCGTCTCCCGTCTCTGGGCGTCGCTTGTCTGATGTCCGTGCGCTTCATCTCAGCTGACACCGCGGTCGTCCGCATCACGGGCGAAGACACGGCGGCTTTCCTGCAGGGGCAGTGTACGGCGGACCTGCGCACGGTCACCGTGACCGACGCGCTCTGGCTTAATCGCAAGGGGCGCGTGCTCGCGCATACGGTCGTCACCAAGGAAGCCGATGGCTCGTTCCTTTTGCTCTGCCCGCACCTTGCAGCGGAGGCGCTCATCGCGGTCGTGACCGCCAACGTCATCGCCGACGACGTCGTCGCGACCGACGAAACCGCCCGATGGCAGCGCTACGTCGCCTGGGGCGACGCACCGACCCCCGCCGACGCGAAACTTTTTCCGACCCGTCGCTTCGGTGTCGAGGCTTGGGACGTGCTCGCTCCTATCGGCGCCGCCATGCCGGGAGAGGCGGGAAGCCGCGAAGAGCTCGAGGCTCTTCGCATCTGCGCCGCCGTGCCCGCCGTGCCGGCGGATTGCGGCGCCAACGAGTTTCCGCAGGAGTGCGGCCTCGATGCTTGGGTCAGCTATACCAAGGGCTGTTATCTCGGACAGGAGGTCATGGCGCGCATCCAGTCCATGGGCTCCTTGCGTCGTATCCTGCGTCGCGTCGAGGGTCCGGTCTCCGTCGGACTCGAGCTGAAGACGCCCGAAGGGAAGGTCGCCGGCCTCGTGCGTTCCGCCGCCGGCAACGTTGGCCTGGCCTTGGTGTCGGTCGATCTCGCCGAAGGGACGATCGTCGGCGGCGTGCGGCTCGGGGCGCCGGCGCAGATGCCCGCGCGCTGACCTGTTTCCGTTTGCGGGCCGGAGGGCCTGCCGTATCGTGACGGCGATGGCCTCTCCCTTCCATTACCAGGACCCCTTTCCATTGGGCGACGATACCACGAAGTATCGCCTCCTCACGAAGGATCACGTCTCCGTCGCCGAGTTCGCCGGCAAGCCGATCCTCAAGGTCGCGCCCGAGGGCCTGACCCTCCTCGCCAACCAGGCGTTGCACGACATCAATTTCTATCTGCGCACCGAGCACCTCGAGCAGGTCGCGGCGATCCTCGCGGATAAGGAAGCCAGCGACAACGACCGCGCCGTCGCGCTCGCGATGCTGCGCAACGCCGAGGTCGCCGCGAAGGGCGTGCTGCCGTTCTGCCAGGACACCGGCACCGCGCAGATCACCGCCAAGAAGGGTCAGCAGGTCTGGACCGGCGGCGACGACGCCGAAGCGCTCTCCTTAGGCGTCTACCAGGCCTACGCGCAGAATAACCTCCGTTACTCGCAGCTCGCGCCGCTCGATCTCTACACCGAGAAGAACACCGGCACCAATCTCCCCGCGCAGATCGACATCGCCGCCGTCAAGGGATCCAAGTTCGAGTTCCTCTTCGTCGCCAAGGGCGGAGGCTCTGCCAACAAGTGCTACCTGTATCAGGAGACCAAGGCCGTCCTGAACCCCAAGTCCCTCGTCAAATTCCTCACCGAGAAGATGCAGTCGCTCGGTACCGCGGCGTGTCCGCCGTATCACCTCGCGTTCGTCATCGGCGGCACCTCCGCCGAGGCGACCATGAAGGCCGTCAAGCTGACCTCGACGCACTACTACGACGCATTGCCGACCTCCGGCAACGAACACGGCCGCGCCTTCCGCGACACCGCGCTCGAAGCCGAGCTCCTCAAGGTGGCCTATCAGCTCGGCATCGGCGCGCAGTTCGGCGGCAAGTGGTTCGCCCTCGACGTGCGCGTCGTCCGCCTGCCGCGCCACGGCGCCTCTTGTCCGATCGGCCTCGCCGTCTCCTGTTCCGCCGACCGTAACGCCAAGGCCAAGATCGACCAGGACGGCATCTGGATCGAGCAGCTCGAGATGGACCCCGGCCGCTTCATCCCGGCCGACGCGCGCAAGCACGCGGACGCCACCCAGGTCGTGAAGATCGACCTCAACCGTCCCATGGCGGACATCCGTGCCGAGCTCTCGAAGCATCCGGTCACCACGCGTCTCGCGCTCACCGGTACGCTCGTCGTCGCCCGCGACATCGCGCACGCCAAGATCCGCGAACGTCTCGAGAAGGGCGAAGGCCTCCCGCAGTATATCAAGGATCACCCCGTCTATTACGCCGGCCCCGCCAAGACGCCCGTCGGCATGGCCTCCGGTTCGTTCGGTCCGACCACCGCCGGCCGCATGGACAGCTACGTCGAACTCTTCCAGAAGCACGGCGGCTCGCTCGTCATGATCGCCAAGGGCAACCGTGGCGAGGCCGTCACCAA
>JBILHF010000100.1:0-4786 GCA_044350605.1 Opitutales bacterium | reverse complement strand
TGTCGGCTTGACAGTGAACAAGTTTTCATCGAACATGCGTTCACTATGGAAGAACTGACCAAGAAGCAGCGGGCCATCCTCGACTACATGAAGGCCCACGTGGCCGAGCACTCCTACTGGCCGAGCATCCGCGATATCCAGGCCAAGTTCCGCTTCGCCTCCACGAACGGCGTCTACGGTCACCTCCAGGCCCTCGAGCGCAAGGGCGTCCTCCAACGCATCCCCGGCGCCGCCCGTGCCTACAAGATCGTCCCGGAAGTCCTCGGCGACACCTCCGAGACCGTCATCCGCTACGAAGGCCCCGGCGACGACGCCATCGCCTTCGAGAACGTGAAGTTCGCCGGCTCCATCGCCGCCGGCTTCCCCGACTACACCGAATCCTCCGGCGTCCTGGACTCGATGCAGGTTCCCCTCTCCCCCAGCTCCCGCCGCCGCGCCCCCGAAGCCTTCGCCCTGCGCGTCCGCGGTGACTCGATGATCGACGCCGACATCAACGACGGCGACACCGTCATCGTCGAACCCGGCACGCCCAAGCACGGTGACATCGTGGCCGCCCTCATCGACGGCGAGACGACCCTCAAGCGCCTCATCAAGCAGGGCTCCAAGGTCTACCTCAAGGCCGAGAACCAGAATTACCCTGACCTCATCCCGACCAGTTCCCTGACGATCCAGGGGATCGCGAAGTCGGTGATGAAGCGGATCTGAAGCGGCACCCTGCCCGTCAGAGCGACCAAGCTTTGAGCTGGGCGTCGATGGCGGCACCCATGACCTCGTACCCCTTGTTCGTGGGATGCAGGTAGTCGCCCATGGTCTCCTTCAGGATACTGCCGTCGGCCTCGATGAGCTTATCCGTCACGTCCACGAAGGCGTCAGCGATCTGCGGGGCTTGTGTCTTAAGCAGCTTATTGGCGTCCGTGACACGCTGGCGCGTGGCATCAGGCTTGGCCCCTCGAGGGAGGATTGCCATTAACAGGATCTTGGCCTGCGGGGTCTGACGACGAATCTCACGGCAGACCTCGGTCACGCCTTCGACGGTGTCGGCGACGCGATTGATGCCAGAAAGGTTGTTCGTTCCGATGAGCACGACGTAAGCCTTGGGCTTGAGCCCGGCAACCTCGCCATGACGCAGACGCCAGAGTACGTTCTCGGTGCGATCCCAACCATACCCGAGATTGATCGGATGATGCGGAGCGATCCACTTCTCCCAGGACTCCTTACCCGCGACACGCTTGGCCTTAGGTTCACCCGACCAGAAATGCGTGATCGAGTCGCCGATGAAGACCACGTCGGTCTGGAAGGCGCCGGGCTTATTCAGGGCGAGAATCTGCTCATGACGGACGACCCAATCATAGGATTGCCAGTCACGGTTCTGGGTGAGCGGTACGAGCGCGGTGTTCTTGGGGCCGGGACCAGCGACGGCCTGCATGCTCACCTTCCCAAGGAGCTTGTTTCCTTCGAACACGGCAGCCTTCACCGTGCCACCTTCCGGCAGCTCGATGGGGGTGAGGTAAACCCCTGCGGAGAAATCCGGGTCCTTACCGTTGAGAGTGTAGCGGATGACATCGGTCGGCTTATCGGGCTTGATGACGACGGCCTTACCCGTCGCATCGAGCGAGACCTCGAAAGCGGAGACGACGGCCGAAGCCAGAATGGCCGCGAACAAAGATGATAGGCGAAGGAAGCGCATGGAGGTGAGAGCAACGTGCTGAATCACCCGTCAGTGGCAACGCAAACTAGGCCTGACGACGCAACACCAGCAGCACGTCGGAATACGCCATATCGATCTTACGGATTGAGGTAAGGTCGTAGTGGAAATCGTGACAGACGACCAGGCGGAGCGAAGCGACCTTGGCGATCAGGGCCTTTAGCTCAGCCGGAGAATAAGTCCGGAAATCCCAGAGGGTCTCTTCGACGCGGGTCTTGCCCTTCTCCGTGATGCGCATGCGGGTGCGCATGGCCTCGGTGCGTGATTTGCGGTCGGCCGGAGCGGACCAAGTATCGCTCACCACGCGGATGCCCGGCTTACGACCGATCCAGCGCTCATGGTCGGGCGGACTGTTCTTATAGTCGGTCAGGTGCAGGCCGAGCAGGAGCAGGCCGCCCGGACGCAAGGCCGCGGCCATGCGACGCAGCGAGCTGACGGCGCCGGCTTCGCTGTCGATGTATTTGAACGTGCTGACGAAGCAGTGGGCGACATCGTAACGGGCGCCCTTGGGGACTTTGAAATCCTGCAGACGATCGCGCCACACCCTGCCCTTCAGTCCCTTGGCCTTGAGGCGGCTCTTCGCGAAGGCGACCTGATGCTTGTTCAGGTCGAAGCCATGGACGACATGGCCGCGGGCGGCGAGCGACTCCAGCAGGCGACCCGAACCGCAGGCCGGCTCGAAAACGCGCATCGGCCCGGCGAGCTTCGGACCATGCTTCTTCATGATGCCCTCGATGAAGCGGGTCTCCTTCGGCGTATAGTCCGCATACACCATGTCGTAATACAACGGGGAGTCATACCACGCGGTGGAGGATTGTTTCGAGGAAGACAAAGCGGTTAGCGGTTGGCGGTTGGCGGTTGGAAAAGACACTACCGAGGCGGGTTCAAACATGGGGCGAGGAGACAGAGTCACGGCAAGACGGCTGGGGTTGGGTTTTATCCTAACCGCCAACCGCTTACCGCAAACCGCAGAAACCTCTTACTGGCTACTGATAAATCTCCCCGCCCTTTTCGCGGAACTCCTTGGACTTCTCTTCCATGCCCTTGGCGAGGGCCTCGGCTTCGGAGACGCCCTGGGCGTCGGCGAACTTGCGGATGTCATCGGAGATACGCATCGAGCAGAAGTTCGGTCCGCACATGGAGCAGAAGTGGGCGGTCTTGGCGGACTCCTGCGGGAGGGTTTCGTCGTGGTATTCCTGGGCGCGCTCGGGGTCGAGGGCCAGGGCGAACTGGTCAGGCCAGCGGAACTCGAAGCGGGCCTTGGAGAGCGCGTTGTCGCGGATCTGCGCGGCGGGATGGCCCTTGGCGAGGTCGGCAGCGTGAGCGGCGATCTTGTAGGCGATGACGCCCTCGCGGACGTCGTTCTTGTTCGGTAGGCCGAGGTGTTCCTTGGGCGTGACGTAGCAGAGCATCGCGGTGCCATACCAGCCGATCATCGCGGCGCCGATGGCGGACGTGATATGGTCATAGCCCGGGGCGATGTCGGTGGTGAGGGGTCCGAGCGTGTAGAACGGGGCCTCGTGGCACCACTCCAGCTGCTTGTCCATGTTCTCCTTGATCATGTGCATCGGCACGTGGCCGGGGCCTTCGTTCATGACCTGCACGCCGCGCTCCCAGGCGCGGGTGGTGAGTTCACCCTGCGTCTTCAGTTCGGCGAACTGGGCTTCGTCATTGGCGTCGGCGATCGAGCCGGGACGGAGGCCGTCGCCGATCGAGAAGCTGACGTCATAGGCGGCCATGATGTCGCAGATGTCATCCCAGTGGGTGTAGAGGAAGTTCTCCTTGTGGTGCGAGAGGCACCACTTGGCCATGATCGAGCCGCCGCGGGAGACGATGCCGGTGACGCGACGGGCGGTCATCGGGATGTAGGCCAGGCGGACGCCGGCATGGATGGTGAAGTAGTCGACGCCCTGCTCGGCCTGTTCGATGAGGGTGTCCCGGAAGATCTCCCAGGTGAGGTCTTCGGCGCGGCCGTTGACCTTCTCGAGGGCCTGGTAAATCGGCACGGTGCCGACCGGGACGGGGCAATTACGCAGGATCCACTCGCGGGTCTGGTGGATGTTCTTGCCGGTGGAGAGATCCATCAGGGTGTCGCCTCCCCACTTGATGGACCAGCGCATCTTCTCGACCTCTTCCTCGATGGAGGAAGCCACGGCCGAGTTGCCGATGTTGGTGTTGATCTTCACCAGGAAGTTACGGCCGATGATCATCGGCTCGAGCTCAGGGTGATTGATGTTGGCCGGAATGATGGCGCGGCCGCGGGCGACCTCGGAACGGACGAACTCGGGGGTGATCACCTTAGGGATCGCGGCGCCGAAGGACTCACCCTTGTGCTGGAAGGTCAGGTCATGGCGGCGGGTCGACTCGGGCTGATCGGCGGCGAGGCGCATGTTCTCACGGATGGCGATATACTCCATCTCCGGCGTGATGATGCCCTGCTTGGCGTAGGCCAGCTGGGTCGGGCGCTGGCCGGGCTTGCCTTTGTAGACCTTGCGGTCGGCTCGGTCGAACTGGACGAGGCGGTTGCGGGAGGTCGCACGCTGAGCGGTCTCGGCGTGCTTCCAAGAAAGGTAGCCATCGTCTTCGGGCTTCAGCTCGCGGCCGGGGACGACTTCGACGTCGCCACGCTCGAGGATCCACGCGGCGCGGATGGCCGGCAGGCCCTTCTCGACGTCGCCATGAAAGGCGGGGTCGCCCCAGGGACCGGACGTATCGTAGATACGGACCGGCTCATTAGCCGACTTTGCGCCGTCGGGGCGGGAAGTGTCGGCCAGCTTCACCTCGCGCATCGGCACGAGGAGGTCAGGGCGTGAACCCGGCACGTAGACGCGCGTCGAGTTCGGGAAGGTGGTGGGCTTGTTGTCGGAGACCATGGAATTAATAGAGGATTAGAGGGAAATAGGACCGGAGGGCCGGAGGTAAGACTATCCGCGCGGACCTGGGAGGTTCGCGGAAACGGGGATGTTTTGGGCTGCACAATCCGCTTCCTACGGCGCCGAGGCGCATCAGGTACGAGGGTTCGAGGCCAAGCCTCATCTCAGTCCGATCACGGACTCCCCTGGGAAAGACTAGGAAGGAACG
>JBILHF010000031.1:0-19231 GCA_044350605.1 Opitutales bacterium | reverse complement strand
GTCGGGCCCTGGTTGGCATCACTGACAACCGGAAATCAGCGGTTCATCGACAGCTGGGCGCGGAGATACTCGACCGTGCGGCGCACGTTCGCATCCACTTCCATCTGGTTCACGACCGTCTTGCGGGCATGGATGACCGTACCGTGGTCGCGACCGCCGAAAGCCTGGCCGATCGACACGAGGGACATGCCGGTGAGCTGGGTGGCGAGGTACATGGCGACCTGACGAGGGAAAGCGATGTTCTGCATCCGGCGCTTGGACGTCATGTCCGACATCTGGATGCGGTAGTGCTCGGCGACCTTACGCTGGATGACCTCGGCCGTGAGGGTGTGGCTGGCTTCTTCGACGAGGATGTCGTGGAGGAGTTTCTCGACCTGGGCGAGTTCGAGGGGCTTGCGGGTCATGCCCACGAGGCCGACGATGCGGGTGACGGCGCCTTCGAGGTTGCGGACGTTGCGGGCGATGCGGGACGCGATGAATTCGGCGATCTCCGGCTGCAAGTCGAGGCCGCGGGCGGCGGCCTTCTTACGCAGGATGGCGATGCGGGTCTCAAGGCCGGGGGCCTGGATGGAGCAGACCATGCCCCACTGGAAGCGGGAGACGAGGCGTTCCTGGAGCTTGGCGATCTCGGAAGCCGGACGGTCGCTGGTCAGCACCACCTGCTTGTGGTTGTTATGCAGCTCGTTGAAGGTGTGGAAGAACTCGTCCTGCGTGGACTCCTTGCCGGCGAGGAAATGGATGTCGTCGATCAGGAGCAGGTCGAGCTCGCGGTAGCGACGACGGAACGAAGCGACGCTGCCGGTCTGGAGCGCCTGGATGAAATCGTTGGTGAAGGTCTCGGACGAGATGTAGGCGATGCGGGCCTGCGGATTGGCGGCGTAGACCGAATGCGCGATGGCGTGCATCAGGTGGGTCTTGCCCAGACCGGTCGGGCCATGGATGAAGAGCGGGTTGTAGTAGTGGCCGGGTTCCTTGGCGACGGCGAGCGAAGCGCCATGGGCCATCTCGTTCTCCGGACCGACGATGAAGTTATCGAAAGTGTTGGTCGCCTTGATCGCCGGAGCCGGCGAGGAAGCGGCCTGACGCGAAGCACGGGCGACCGGAGCCGGCGCCGGAGCGACCTCGCGGGCGGCGTCGACGGAAGCCGTCAGGCGGTAGTCCATGTTGCGGCCGGCGACCAGCGTGAGCTGACGGCGGAGCATCTCGGCGTAGTTGCTGTTGACCCACGCTTCGGTGAGGACCGACGGAGCTTCCAAGACGAGGACTTTGCCTTCGACGATGCTGAGCGGCTGCAGAGAAGAGATCCAGGTTTCGAAGTCGGCGCGCGGAAGTACGTTACGGAGTTCGCTTTTGGCGGTTTCCCAAAGGGAGAGGTGGCTGACGGAAGAAGACATGAGAAAGGGGGAGGTTTGAGAAAGGTTGTTCACAGGCTCTTTGGAAGCCCGAAAGTGAGGTATTTTTGTAAAACAATCGTCAAGGCGACGGACTCGACTCTTTGGCTGCTTCTGTGCCAATTTTGGGACAGAAAGAAATCACGCCGTAAGTCGTTGATGAAAGGTGGTTTGGAAGGGTTAAAAAGGGATTCCTTCGTTTAGTGTCCGGAGAAGTGGCCGGTGACGATCCGAGGGGTGCGAATCGAGACACCTTTCTGAAGGCGCGGAGACGAGGGACAAGTGCAAGCCCTGCACAGGTTATTAACAGCCCCCATGGTGATAAGAATATGAGGTTTCTGTTGCACGTCCGTCACACGCTCATCGTTCCCCCGTGAATAGGGGTTTTAATTCACTTCAGGCTTTCGGCGAGATGTTCGTCCCGCAGGCGACGCAAGTCATCCAGGCTCAGGCAGTGGCGGAGCCGGTCGCGGAGTTTACGCGAACCGGGCAGCCCATGCGTGAGCGGATGGAGGCGATCGAGCATCCAACGCACGTCGCGATGGCCCAGCCGAGAGGCATGCACCTCGATCGTGAGCTCGGCCAAGCGAATCATGCAATCCCAGCGGGCCTGGACGCCCGTTTCGGCGGCCTCCCCCGCCCTGCCCTCCAGCGCGGCCTTGATCTGAGCGAAAATCCAGGGATTACCGAGCGCCGCGCGGCCGATCATCAGGCCCGAGACCCCGGATTCCTTCTGACGAAGCAAAGCAGAAGGCCCGTCCTTCACGTCACCATTACCGATGACGGGGATATCGACCGCCGCCGCGACCTGCGCGATCCAGCCCCAATGGGCCTCGCCGGAATAGCCCTGCTCCTTGGTCCGGCCGTGAACCGCAAGAGCTTCTACGCCCAGCCCCTGGAGCCGACCGGCGACCTCGACGGCCACGATGGTCGCATGATCCCAGCCCAGGCGCATCTTCGCGGTCAGAGGAACATCAGGGATGACGTCCTTCACCGCCTTGACGAGATCGTAGAGCAAAGGCGTGCAGCGCAGGAGGCCCGAGCCGGCGTTCTGCTCGATGACCTTGTGGGCGGGGCAGCCGAAATTGAGGTCGAGGAAATCCGGCTTCATGCGGTCGCACACCAAGCGGGCGGCCTTGGCCATGGAAGCCGGCGTGGCGCCGAAGATCTGGACGCCCATCGGACGCTGGCCTTCCGTAAAGTCGACCATCTCCCAGGCCTTGGCGTTATCCCTGATCAGGGCCTCGGACTGGACGAATTCCGTGACCATCACGTCAGCGCCCTGCTCTTTGCAAAGCTGGCGGAAAGCGACGTCGGTATGGCGCGCCATGGGCGCCAGGTAGAGCGGGAACTTGCCGGGACCGAACCACGGCAGGCGCGGCGCGACCTTGCTCACGGACGTCCGTCCTTCTTCTTCAGGCCCGCCTTGAGCTCACGCCAACGGGCGAGACGCTCCGCGATCTGCGGCTCGGCGCCGGCGTCCCCGGGATGGTAGAGCGACAGCGGGCGGGAAAGGTAATCCTGGCCGCTGATGGCTTCTGGGTAGTCGTGGCTGTAACGATAGGCGCCACCGTTACCCAGGCTCTTGTTCACGCTATTATGGGCGTCCTTGAGATGGAGCGGCACCTCCTGCCTCGGCATGTTCCGCACGGCGTCCTTGGCCGCGGAGATCGCCGAGGTGGTGCTGTTGCTCTTGGGCGAGAGCGCAAGGAACAGTGTCGCATGGGCGAGCGCATATTCGCACTCAGGCATGCCGACCATGTCGCAGGCCTGGAAGGCGGCGGTAGCCACGCCCAAGGCGCGGGAATCGGCCAAGCCGACGTCTTCGGAGGCACAGATGACCAGACGACGGGCGATGAAGCGAGGCTCCTCCCCTCCTTCGAGCATCAGGAAGAGCCAGTAGAGCGCGGCATCCGGATCGCCGCCGCGCACCGACTTGATGAAAGCGGACGCGGTATCGTAATGATCGTCGCCGCCGTCGTCATAACGGATGCGACGCTCGCGCGCGAAGGAAGCCACGGCTTCGTCGGTGACGGAGCCGAGAGCCGGCGCCGAGAGCACGAGGGTCTCGAGGCAATTGAGCGCGCGGCGAAGGTCGCCCGAGGACATCTCGGACACCTGCTGCAGGACCTTCTCCGAGGCCTTGACGCCCAAGGCGCCGAGGCCGCGTTCCTTGTCGGCGAGCGCGGTACCGAGGAAGGAGGCGATCTCCGGAGGCGTCAGCGGATCGAGGCGGAAGAGATGGCTGCGGCTGAGCAAGGCCGGGACGACGTAGAGACCGGGATTGTGCGTCGTGCAGCCGATGAGCCGCACCACGCCGGCTTCGACGTCAGGCAGCAGAAGATCCTGCTGGGCCTTGTTGAAGCGGTGGATCTCATCGACGACCAGGACGGTCTTGCGCGAAGGCTGCCTACGTGCGTCGGCGAGGGTCTCGCGAAGTTCGGGCGTGCCGGAGAGCACGGCGTTCACGCGTACGACGTACGACTGCGTTTCGGCGGCGATGACCTCGGCCAAGGTGGTCTTTCCGCAGCCGGGCGGACCGTAGAAGAGCAGCGAGCCGAAGGTGTCGGCTTTGATCAAGCGCGGCAGCAAGGCCTCCGGGCCCAGCAAGGCCGCGTGACCGACGACTTCGCTGAGATTACGCGGACGCATCCGCGAGGCGAGCGGCCGGCGGCGTTCCGGGATAGCGTCAGGCACCCCCTGACCGAGGCCAGGCAGCGCATCGTCCGACCCCTGGCGGCGTTCGGCCACGTCTTACTTCTCTTCCGCGAAGGGCACCAAGTGGCAGTAAGGCTTCTTGTTGCGCAGCTGGTAATACTTCTGGTGGTATTCCTCCGCCTTCCAGAACTTCGGAGCCTTCTCGATCTGCGTGGCGATCGGACGACTGAAGGTCTTGGCGAGGGTCAGGCCGATCTTCACGTCTTCGGCGGTCTTCTGCTGTTCAGGCGAATGGGTGAAGATGACCGAACGATACTGGTCGCCGATGTCCGGTCCCTGCCGGTTGACCTGCGTCGGGTCATGCATCTTGAAGAAATACTCCACGAGCGTGCGGTAGGTGACCTTGGCCGGATCGAACGTGACTTCGATGACCTCGGCGTGGCCGGTGCCTTTGGCGCAGATCTCTTCGTAGGTCGGGAAGTCGGTCTTACCGCCGGCGTAACCGCTGACCGCGGACTCGACGCCGGGAATCTTGGCATACTGGTATTCGACGCCCCAGAAACAACCGGCGCCGAAGGTGGCTTTCTCAAGTTTGGGAGGTGTCATGGCGGAAGGCTTGGTCTCGGCCGCGCACACGGAGACGACGGCGGCGAGGACGATGAGGGCGGATTTCACGAGCGAAAGCAGCGGATTCATGGCTACCTCCGAGGTTGGCGGGTTTCTCCGCCAAGGCAAGGGGGGACGCCGTTCAGCTGACCAGACCCCGGAGGACGTCCGCCAAGCCCTCAGGGGCCTGCGGATCGCGGGTCAGGCCGCGCTCGGGCATCACGTAGAAAGTGTCGATCGCGAAGCCTTGCTCCGTGGCGATATTGGCGAAGGTGATGGCGTAGCCGCCCTCCTGGATGGCCCGGCCGATACGGAACAGCAGGCCGAGTCGGTCGTTGCACTGGATCTCGATGACCGTGCGGGCCAGATCGACCTCGTAATAGACCTCCACCTTGGCGGCCAGCGGCACGAAGGCCTTGCGACGCGGGGCGGTCAGCAACGCATGCTGCTCCTCCGCGGCGACCTCGGCGAGGAGGTCGGTACCGCCGAGCAACGACTTTTCCAAAGCCGCCGTGAAGCGCTCCTTGGAGACCGGCTCCTTACCGAGCGGCAGGACGACCTTGAAGAAGTCGATCGAGACGTCGTCCTCGCGCGAGAAGGCGCGACAGGAAGCGATGTTGATGCCCGCGACGGCGAAAGCGCCCGCCATGCGGCTGAAGAGACCGGCGCGATCCCAGGTCACGACGGTCACCAGCGACTGGCCCGAACCGGCGTCGTCATGCCACTCGACGATCGGGCGCAAGGACTCGTCCGGCTCAGCCGCGGACACCGAGGCGATCAGGCGATGGATCATCCGGAGATGGTGCGCGGCGTCCTCGGGGGCGGCGTGCAGGTAATAGCCCGGAGGCATCGTGGTGAAGTGCGCCTCGACCTCATCCTCGGGCACGTCCGCTCCGAGCAAGGCGGTGGTCGCGGCGCGCAGCTTCTCGGCGGCGACGGCATGATCGTCGTCGATGGCGTCGGCCAGGCGGGCCAGCGTGCGGCGGTAGAGCGACCAGTGCTGGCCGTCCTTGAAGTCAGTCCAGAGGTCGGGCGACGTGGCGCGCGCGTCGCATCGCGTATGGACGAAGAGACTGCGCAGGACCTGCTCGTCGCCCATCAGCCGCGCGAACCGCTCGATGTTCGCGGGATCGTCGATGTCATGGCGCTGCCAGTAGAGGCCCATCACGAGGTGATGACGGATGACGCCGGACGCGATCTCGCGCTCGCGCGCGTCGAAGCCGAGGCGCTCGAGGATGCGGTCGGCGATCGGCACGCCGCGTTCGGCATGGCCTTCGATCCCACCGGACTTGGCGATGTCGTGCAGGAACAGGATAGCGTAGAGCAGCGAAGGCGCCTCGGAACCCAGCACGACTTCGCGGTATTTCTGCTCCACCAGCGACTCGCCGGCGTAGATGCGGTCGAGCTCACGCAAGCAGCGCAAGGTATGCACGTCGGCCGTCCAGCGATGGTAGAATTCGAACTGCACCAGGCAGTGCAGGCCGGCGAACTCCGGGACGAGCCGATAAAGAAGGCCGTGCTCGCGCAGGGCGTTGAGCGTGGCATACACGCGCCCGCCTTCGGTCAGCATCGCACGCAGGGCGCTGCAGGACTCCTCCGACAGGGCGACTTCGGGCGTGAGCAGGTGGGCGCGTTCGCGGACGAGCAGAGAGAGCGCTCGATCCGGGCGGGCTTCGTGGATCTGGCAGATCCGGAATAACCGGACCAAGCGACCGGGGTCTTCCTCGAAGAGCAGGCGATGCTCGGCGGTGACGGTACCGCCGGGGACGACGCGCAGGCCGTCCATGATGAACGGAGCGCCCCACCCTTCCGGCTCCGGCTCGCCCATCACGGCGCCTTCGACGATTTCGGCGCAGCGGCGGACATGGTCAGCGGCATCGAAATACTGGCCCATCATCCCCCCGATGCGCTCCGTGAGCGTGCCGGTGAAGCCCAACGCGGCCGACATGGTGTCCTGACGTTCCAAAGAGAGCTGTTCGGTCGGACGCGTGACCTGGAAATGCAACTCGCAGCGCAGCCGGAGCAGGACCTGCTTGGCCTCTTCGAACTTCTGCAGGTCGACCACGGGCAGGAAGCCGGAAGCGGCCAGCCCGGCGGGGCCGACGCCGTTGCGGGCCGTACGGGCGATCCAGACGCAGCCCTGTACGTCGCGGAGGGCGCCGACGCCGTTCTTGAGGTCCGGCTCCTGAAGGTAAGCGCTGCCGCCGGCCTTCTCGCGGCGCTTGCGCTGCGACTCGACGATCTCCCGGGCGAAAGGCTTCCACGCCTGCCCCGAGAGCAGGGCGGCCGTCTTGGCCTCGAGCGTGGCGTAGAGTTCGGCCGAGCCGCACAGATGACGCGTCTCGAGCAAGGCCACGTGCAGATGCAGGTCATCCTTGGCGTAGTTGGTCGACTCGGTGACGGTCCGGACCGACTGGCCGACCTTCAGGCCGAGATCCCAGAGCGGATAGAGGATCGCTTCGACGAGGGCCTTGGTCGCCGCGGAATGACGCGGCACGAGCACCAGCAGATCGATATCACTGAGCGGACAAAGTTCCGCGCGGCCATAACCGCCCGTGGCGACCAGACTGAGCGTGGCCGCGGCCGGTCCGGCTCGCAGGAACAAGGCGTCGATCAGGATGTCGATGGCATCGGAACGCAGCCGGGCGACTTCGCCGCCCCGGACGCCAGCGCGATGGGCCGCCAGCTGAAGTTCCCGGGCTTCGGCCAGGAAGACCTTGGCGCGCGGGACGAACTCTCCTTCCAGAGCGGCCTGCCCGGCCAACCCGTGCTGGAGCGCGGCGCGGCGGAGCAGGATGGCGGAAGCTTCGTATTCGGGCGACATGCGACAAAAGCAACGTGATAGGAAAGCACCTGTCGTTCAAGGGTGATTGCCAT
The DNA here is from genome assembly GCA_044350605.1 of Opitutales bacterium. Lineage (GTDB taxonomy): Bacteria > Verrucomicrobiota > Verrucomicrobiia > Opitutales > UBA953 > UBA953. The sequence continues at coordinate 11,699 of JBILHF010000031.1, read as the reverse complement.
CCCGGAGCTTTCCTCCTTAGTGACGCCATGGAATCTTGGCTGAGCGAGTTCTGGTCCCATCTCTATACGGAAAAAGGACTCAAGCAGACCATTGAAATGGGCGGCCTCGGACTGATGTGCCTGATCATCTTCGCCGAAACCGGCCTGCTGGCGGGCTTCTTCCTGCCTGGCGACTCGCTACTTGTCGCTGCAGGCGTGCTCTCGATCGCCAACGGCGACCGTCCCGCCTACTTCAGCCCCTGGGAACTGACCGCCGCGCTGACCGTCGCCTCCATCATTGGCGACCAGACCGGCTACTGGCTGGGTCGTAAGTATGGCCACGCCATGGAAGCGAAGCCTGATAGCTGGTGGTATAAACGCCGCCACCTCCAAGCGGCCCGCGACTATTTCGCCGAGAAAGGCCCGCTCGCCATCGTCCTCGCCCGTTTCGTGCCGCTGATGCGCACCTTCGTGCCCTTCGCCGCCGGCATGGGTGAGATGGCCCCCACGCGCTTCCTGAGCTGGAACATCCTCGGCGGCATCCTCTGGATCAATTCGTTGGTCTGGCTCGGCCACTACTTGGGCGGCACGCCGCTCGCGGACCAGCTGCACAAGGTGATCCTGATCGTGATCGTCGTCTCCTTCATCCCCGTCGTCTGGACGGCGGCGAAGCGCCTGCTTACTTCAACGCCGGCACCCAGAACTTGAAGGTGGTCCCGCCCGGGGCGGTCGACTCGACGACGATGTCACCGCGATGGTCGCGCAGGATGCGCTTCACGATGGCGAGGCCGAGTCCGGTGCCGTCTTCGCGGCTGGTGAAGAAAGATTCGAAGATCTTCGGCAGGATCTTGGGCGGGATGCCCGAGCCGGTGTCGGTGATGCGCACCGAGACGACATCGCCCTGCTGACCCGGCTCGACGCCGAGGCGCAGGGTGAGCGTACCACCGCCGATCATGGCCTGCACGCCGTTCATCATGAGATTCAGGAAGATCTGCTGGATCTGCCCAGGATTGCCTTCGACGAGCGGCAGGGCTTCCGCGCACTCGATCTCTACCCTCACGCCGAGCTGCTGAAGCTTGAGCCGCAGCAGCAAGGAGGCGTTATCGGCCGCCTGACGAAGGTCGAGTTCGCGGAAAGCGCCCGACTGGGCCTTGCTCATGCCGAGCACGCGCGAGACGACGCCTTCCATATGGGCGATCTTCTCCCGCATGACGCCGAGGTCCTCCATCTTCGGATCGTCGGCGGCCATGCCTTGGGAAAGGGTATCCGAAAGCAGCTTCATCACCGTGAGCGGGTTCCGGATCTCGTGCGCGACCTCGGCCGAAAGCAGCCCTAGGGCCGTCAGGCGCTCGCTGCGACGCAGGCCTTCTTCGACGGTGAAGACCTTGGCGTAGAGCCGGGCGTTCTGGATCGAAGAGGCGCCGAACGAAGAGAGCGCCGCGACGAGATGCTTGTCGTCATCGGAGAAACGGTAGGCCCCCATCGCCACGCAGAGGAGGACGCCGAAAGTGTCGTCTTCGTAGCGCACCGGCACGGCGAGCAACGAAGAAGAGGCCACCGGTTCGGAGAGACGGGTGAAGAGATGCTCCTCGGTCTTGCCGGCGAGGGGCACCACGACCGAGCGTCCGCGGGTGACCACCGTTCCAAGGGAGGTCCGGTTGAGCGCGATGCTCGGCGCGAGCACCGACGCGCCGAGATCGCCATCGAGGCTGCGCAGGTGCAGTTCGTCTTCGACCAGGTTGTAATAGGCGCAGGCGCGAGTCCCGAGGAGGGCGCGCGTATGCCGGGCCAGGTCCAGCGAGATACCGGGCTCGTCACGTTCCCGGGCGAGCCCCTGGGCGGCACGCACGAGCGCTTCCAGCTGGGCGGCCTTGGAGCGGAGCTGGCGGAGCAGCCAGATACGACCGACGGCCTTCGAGGCTTCGTTGGTGAGCAGGGAGAGGAAGGCGACGTCCTGCTCGGAGAACGCGTCGAGGCGGTCGGAGTCGCAGTTCACGACGCCGATCACGTTCCCCATCAGCTCCATCGGGACGGCCAGTTCGGAACGGATGCCCTTACGGATCTCGACGTAACGCGGATCCTTCGAGACGTCGGGGATCCGCTGCGGCTTGGCGTAGAGGGCTACCCAGCCGGTGATACCCTGCCCTTGCTCGATGATCTTTCCGGCGGAATCAGCGTCGAGGCCGTTGCTGACCTCGATACGGAGAGACCCCGTGGCGGGCTCGACGAGCGCGATGGACGCGCTGGAAGCGCTGAGCGTGCGGACGATCTCCTCCAGAATGAAATCAAGGGCCTCGCGCGGATCTTCGGTGGCGTTGACGAACGCGCCGACGCGGTAGAGGCAGTCCAGGACGCGGGCGTCGCCGGGACGTTCCTGCGCTGGCCGGGAATGAGGCATGGCCTAGAGCGAGTGATCCATGTCGAGCGCCGGAGCGTCGACGGTGGTCTGGCCGATCACGACGGCGGGCACGCCGGCCACGCTGGTATGGGCGGCGACGTCCTTGAGGACGACGGAGCCGGCGCCGATCTTGGCGCCTTCGCCGATGGTGATGTTACCGAGGATCTTCGCCCCGGCGCCGATGAGCACGCCCGAACGGATCTTCGGGTGACGGTCGCCACGGGCCTTGCCGGTGCCACCCAGGGTGACCTCGTGGAGGAAGGAGACGTTGTCGGCGACGACGCTGGTCTCGCCGGCGACGAAGCCGGTGGCGTGGTCGAGCAGGATGCCGACGCCGAAGCGGGCCGCGGGATGGATATCGACGGCGAGGTGCTCGGAGACGAGCGACTGCAGGTGCGTGGCAAGCTCCTTCCGGCCGGCCTTCCAGAGCGCGTGCGCCAGACGATGCGTCGAGATGGCGTGGAAGCCCTTATACCAAAGATACGGGATGAGCGCGTGCTCGGTCGCCGGGTCACGTTCGAGGGTGGCGCGGATGTCGGCGCGCATCTGCGACAGCACCTCACGATCCGAGGCGACGGCTTCGCCGAGCACGCGGAGGACGACCGGCAGGTCCTGACCGGTCGGGGTGAGGCGTTCGGCCAGACGCTGGATGATGCCTTCGCCGAAGCCGGACCGATCCAGGACGTAGCGATGAAGCATCGGCGCCAAGGCCGGCTCGGCCTGGGCCACGACGGACGCGCGGGAACGGAGCTCCTCCCAGAGGGAAGCTTCGTTGGCGCAGACCAAGGCGATGGATCGGGCGTCAGCCATACTGAGGATTAATTCGGGCTTTTCGGTCAATTTGGCAACCCATGAGTCAAAACCATGTAAAAACGAGAGGATTGAGCAGATTTATAGAACCTCCCGCCCGCGAAGGGGTTGAAAAGTCTGAACCAACCCCTACACATACCGTCCTACCCTCCACACCATGCGTATCCTCCCCACCCTCCTCGCCTGCCTCATGGCCGTCGCTTCCTTCGCGGCTCCGGAAGTCGGCCAGCCTGCTCCTGACTTCACCGGCAAGACCCTCGACGGCAAGACCGTCAGCCTCGCCGACTTCAAGGGCAAGACTGTCGTCCTTGAATGGTATAACCCCGGCTGCCCCTTCGTGAAGAAGTTCTATGACGGCGGCAAGATGCAGGAATTCCAGAAGGAAGTCGTCGCCTCCGGCGCCGTCTGGCTCGTCATCAACACCGGCGGCCACAAGCTCGAATCCGCCACCTACTACCCCGGCACCGTCGTCCAGGACGCCAACCAGAGCATCGGCCGCGCCTATGACGCCAAGGTGACCCCGCACTGCTTCGTCATCGATGGCAAGGGCACCCTCGTCTACAAGGGCGCGATCGACAGCATCTCCTCCGCCAAGTCCGCTGACATCGAGAAGGCCAACAACTACGTCCTCGCCGCCGTCAAGGCCGTGAAGGAAGGCAAGGCCCCCGAAGTCACCAGCACCAAGCCCTACGGCTGCGGTGTGAAGTACCAGAAGCTCTGAGCCGCCAGGCCGAGCACGACGAAGGGCGTCCGCAAGGACGCCCTTTTTGTTGGCCATGTCTGCCGACCTCAGGCGACGCCCGTCGCCTGCAGGATCTTCGCATGCACCTGGTCATTACGCAGGTGCGGGGTGAAGAGTTGGGAGCCCGGGCCACTGGAGCAGAACTCCACCATCTCGCCGGTGTGGTTGTTACTGGTCCAGCCGATCGAGGTATACTTCATCAGGGCGGCCGAGAGCGTCTTCGTCGAAACGATCTTGGCCCGGTCCTCGGCCGAGAACTTGAGGCCGGTCGCCTGCTCGGCGGCGCCGACGAAATCCTTGGCGGCCTTGCCCTTGGTCTTGGTAGCAAGCAGTTCGAGCGAGGAGGTGAAAGCCGTCATCCGATCGAAGGCCGGGGAGGATTCGGAGTAGGAAGGAGCCGTGGAGATGAAATCCTCGTTGCCGAGGCCGTTCACGTTGAAGCCGCCGGTGCCGTGGTCGGTGGTGACGATCAGCAAGGTGTCCGGGTTCTTATCCACGAAGGCGAGGACCGTCGCGATGGCCTCGTCAAACGCGACCTGCTCGCGGATGGCGGCGGCGCCGTCATTGCCGTGGGCGGCGTGGTCGATACGACCGCCTTCGACCATCAGGAAGAATCCTTCCGGGGCGGAGCTGAGGCGCTGCAAGGCGACCTTGGTCATCTCGGCGAGGGTCGGCGTCGAGGCCTTGAGTTCGGCGGAATTCAGTCGGTCGATCTCGAACGGGATGTGGCTCTTGCTGAACAGGCCGAGCAAAGGAGCCTTGCCCGCGTCGGCCAGCAGCTGATCGCGATTCAAAGCCACGCCGTAACCGGCCTGGCGGTAGGCGGCCTGCAGGTCTTCGTTGAAATACTGGGTGCCCCCGCCGAGGACCACGTCGACGCCACGCTCGAGATACTGGGCGGCGACGGCCTTCTGATCGGAACGCTTGGCGACCGTGACGGCGAAGCCGGCCGGGGTCGCGTGCGTGGCGGTGGCGGTGGTGACGAGGCCGCAGCGCTTCTTGGCGGCGTTCATCTTCTGCACGAGCGTGACGGGCTTGCGGCCGTCCTGGGTGATATTCAACACTCCGTTATCGATGCGCTCACCGATGCCCCAGCAGCTGGCGGCGGCGGCGGAGTCGGTCACGATGCCGCTGGCGGAATCGGTCTCGCAGAGCGAACGGACAACGGGTCGTTCGGCATACATCTTCATCCAGTGCGACGTTCGCTTCTCCGTGCGGGTGAGGTAGGTCTGCGCGGCGGTGAGCACCGAGAAGCACATACCGTCGGACACCATGAAGATGACGTTCTTGGCCTGACGCTTGGCGGAGTTGGCCGAAGCCTCGCGCCCTTCGGCGCCGAGGGCCCGCGCGGAGCCGGCGCCGAAGACGAGACTGCCGAGACCGGCGAACTTGAGGAAGTCACGACGCGAGGAGGAACGGGGCTGGCTCATGGCTTGGGTATAGGCTCAAAGGACCCCTCCGGGCAACCTCAGTTCCCCGGGGAGTCCGTGAAAACCACGTGACGGTCAGGCCTGCGGGGCGGCCGGAGCGGCGGGAGCCGTCGGGACGTGCGCCTTGAGTCGACGTTCGGCGATTTCGGCCGACACCAGGGCGATGAACTCGGCCAAGGTGCGGTTACCTTCGAAGGACTTGTCGGCGCGGGAGCGGACGTTGACGACGCCGGCTTCCTTCTCCTTGGCGCCCACGACGAGCATGTGCGGGACCTTGGACATCTCAGCGCGGCGGATCTTGGCGCCGAGCTTGTCGGAGGAACCGTCGACGCTGCAGCGGATCTTGGCGGCCTTGAGGACCTCGGCCATGGCTTCGCAATCGGCGTTGAGGTCGTCGTTGAGGGGGATAAGGCGCACCTGCTCGGGCGAGAGCCAGGTCGGGAAGTCGCCGGCGAAGTGCTCGATCAGGATGCCGACGAAGCGCTCCATCGAACCGAAGGGCGCGCGGTGGATCATCACCGGACGGTGCGGCTTGTTGTCGGCGCCGTTGTAGGTGAGGTCGAAGCGCTCGGGCAGGTTGAAGTCGACCTGCACGGTGCCGAGCTGCCATTCGCGGCCGATGACGTCCTTGACGACGAAGTCGATCTTGGGGCCGTAGAAAGCGGCTTCGCCGGGCTCCTCGGAGAAGGCGACGCCGAGGGTGGCGGCGGCGCTCCGGCAGGCGGCTTCAGCCTTATCCCAGTTCTCGGCGGTACCGGTATACTTGGCGGAGTCGGGATTACGGAGGCCGACGCGCACGCGATAATCGTTGAGGCCGAGCGTCTTGAGGACGATCTTGACGAGCTCGAGGCAGCCGAGGACTTCCGGCAGGACCTGGTCCTCGGTGCAGAAGAGGTGGGCGTCGTCCTGGGTGAAGCCACGGACGCGGGTCATGCCGCTGAGTTCACCGGACTGCTCCCAGCGATAGACCGTGCCGAACTCGGCGAGGCGCACCGGAAGATCGCGGTAAGAATGCGGCTGCGAAGCGTAGATGCGGATGTGATGCGGGCAGTTCATCGGCTTCAGCAGGAAGCCCTGCACGGTGCCGTCGGCCAGGCGGTTGGTCAGTTCGCCGCAACCGCAGCCTTCCTTGGCGAGCATCTCCATGGCCTCGCGCTCGACGAGCGGCGGGAACTGGGCGTCCTTGTAATACGGGAAGTGACCCGAGGTGCGGTAGAGGTCGAGATTGCCGATGTGCGGCGTGAAGACCTGCTTGTAGCCGGTCTGGAAGAGGCGCTCGGAGATGAAGTTCTGGAGTTCCTGACGGACGACGGCGCCGTTAGGCGTCCAGAGGATGAGGCCCTGGCCGACCTTTTCGTCGATATGGAAGAGCTTCAGCTCCTTGCCCAGCTTGCGGTGGTCGCGCTTCTTGGCTTCCTCGGCGCGGGCCATGGCCTGCTCGAGTTCGTCCTTGGTCGCGTAAGCGGTACCGTAGATACGTTGGAGCTGCTTGTTCTTCTCGTCGCCGCGATGGTAGGCGCCGGCGATGTGGAGGAGCTTGAACGCCTTCACCTGGGAGGTGTAGCGGACGTGGGTGCCGGCGCAGAGGTCGACGAACTCGCCGTTCTTATAAAAAGAGATGGTCTCGCCGGCGGGGATGTCGCCGAGACGGCCGACCTTGTAGGCGTTCTGGCCGCGCTCGCGGATCAGTTTCTCGGCTTCCTCGCGGGTGCACTCGAAGCGCTCGAACTTCTGGTTCTCCTTGGAGATGCGGCGCATCTCCTCCTCGATCTTCACCAGGTCCTCGGCCGTGAAGGTGTGGTCGAGGTCGAAGTCGTAGTAGAAGCCGTTGTCGGTGGGCGGTCCGATGTCCAGCTGGGCCTGGGGGAACAGGCGGAGCACGGCGGCGCCCAGCATGTGGGCGGCGGAGTGACGGATCTCCTCGAGGGGAGACATCTGCGGACGGGAAGACATGGCGGAAGACCCCACTCGCTAGGGGTTCCCGAGGCGGAGGGCAAGGACGGAGCAAGCCGCCCCGCCCTTCAGGCCTTCTTCAGATCGTAGCCGTCCTTGCGGTCGAGCATCGTCCAACCGAGCGCGGACAGGTCCTTGCGGAGCTGGTCGGCGGCGGCGAAATCCTTGGACTGCTTGGCGGCCCAGCGACGGGCGCCCAGTTCGGCGACCTCGGCCGGAATGGCGACCTCCGCCTTGGCGGCGAACAACTGAAGTCCGAGGGCGAAGAGGATCTTGGCGAGACCGGAGACATCCTGACGGGCCTGTTCGGCCGTCGGCTCATCCTTCTCGGCGAGCACGGTGAAGACCTGACCGAGGCAGCCCGGGATGTTCAGATCATCCTGCAGGACTTCCCAGGCCTTGGCGAAGCGGCCCCAGGAGGTCTGGACTTCCTGCGCGGAAGGCGCGGCGAATTCGGCGCGGGTGAAACCGGCGGCGGCGAGCAAGCGGTCGGCGCCGCGCTCGAGCTTGGCGAGGGCCGAGCGGGAATCGTCGACGCCCTTCATGGTGAAGTTGAGCGAGCTGCGGTAGTGACCGGAGATCAGCGTGTAGCGGACCTCCATGGGCGAGAAGCCCTTGGCGACGAGTTCATCGAGCGTGTAGAGGTTGCCCTTGCTCTTGGACATCTTCTCACCCTCGACCATCAGGTGGGCGCTATGGAACCAGTGGGCGGCGAAGCCCTTCACGCCGGTGGCGCATTCGGACTGGGCGATCTCGTTCTCGTGGTGCGGGAAGCAGAGGTCGATGCCGCCGCCGTGCAGGTCGAACGTGGCGCCGAGGTGCGCGAGCGACATGGCCGAGCACTCGATGTGCCAGCCGGGACGGCCTTCACCCCAGGGGGACGGCCAGAAGTTGGCGCCATCCTCGGGCTTACGGGACTTCCAGAGCGCGAAGTCGGAGGCCGACTCGCGTTCATATTCGTCGGCGTCGTTGGCCTCGCCGGCGGAGTTCTCGGACTGGGTCTCGAGCTTCGAGAAATCGATGTGGTTCAGCTTGCCGTAGTCGGCGCAGGTGCAGACCTTGAAGTAGACGGAGCCATCCTTGGCGACGTAGGCATGGCCGCGGTCGACGAGGGCCTTGATCATCGCGACCTGCTGCGGGATGTGTTCGACCGCGCTGGGCTCCACGTGCGGAGGCAGGAGGCCGAGGGCCTTGCAGTCGGCGTGGAACTTGTCGGTCCAGGTCTTGGTGAAGGCTCCGAGCGTCTGGCCGGAGGCCTGGGCGCCGCGGATGGTCTTGTCGTCGACGTCCGTGATGTTGCGGACGTGCTTCACCTTCAGGCCGGCGACCTCAAGGGTGCGGCGCAGGACGTCCTGCACGGTGAAGGTGCGGAAGTTGCCGATGTGGGCCGGGCCGTAGACCGTGGGGCCGCAGCAATACATGCCATAGAGGTCGCGGCCGGGCTTCGGGAGCAACGGGCGCTTCTCGCGGGACATGGTGTCATGCAGGAACACGGGCATAGGCCGATGACTTAGCGAACCTTGCCCCCGCTGGGCGAGACGGAACTACTCCGCCTACCGCTGGAGCACGCGGACGTAATCCACCTTGAACTGCGCGGGGAAACGGGTGTCGGCCCCCACCGGGCCGCCGAAGCCGCCGCCGACGGCGAGGTTGAGCACGAGGAAATAACGGTGGTCGAACGGGGCCGGGAAAGGCCCGCCTACGGAGCTCCATTCCTTCTGCTCCTGGACCTGGACGCCGTCGACATACCAGCGGAAGGCGTCCCGCTCCCATTCGAGGGCGAAGACGTGGAAGCCGTCGGTGAAGTCGCCCTTCGGCAGGCGGTAGGGCTTGCCCTTATAAATATTCTTCGGCCAAGGCGCCCCGTAGTGGAGCGTACCGTGGACCTGGTCGGGCTCGTGCCCCTTGAACTCCATGATGTCGATCTCCCCGCTGGCCGCCCAGCCTCCGTACTTCTCCTCGGAGGGCAGCATCCAGAAAGCCGGCCACAGCCCCTTCCCTGCCGGCAGCTGGGCCGACATCTCGAAACGTCCGTAGAGCCAGTCGGCGCGCCGCTTGGTGCGGATCCGTGCGGAGGAGTAATCCTTGAGCACGCCGGCCATGTTCAGCTTCTCTTTGCGCGCCTCGATGATCAGATGCCCGCCCTCGACGCGGAGGTTCTGCGGACGATCGAGGTAATACTGCAGCTCGCCGTTGCCGCCGCCGTGGCCGTTCTCCTCGACCGACCACTTCGACCAATCGAGCTCCTTGCCCTCGAAGTCATCGCGCCAGACCTCACGCCATTCGGCGGCCAAGGCGGCGACAGGGAGCAACATCAGGGGCACGACGAAGCGCATGCGGGTATTTTCCCGCCGGCCCGCCCACGGACAAGGTCATAAAACGGCTTCCGGCTTGTTTCCGCAGCCCTGAACGGAGATAACCTATGCACACCCTCCCCACCATGAAACTAGGCACTAAATCCCTGCACGCCGGCCAGAAGCCCGACCCGACCACCGGTTCGCGTGCGGTCCCTATCTACCAGACGACGAGCTACCAGTTCCGCGATACGGAGCATGCCGCGAATCTTTTCGGTCTGAAGGAGCTCGGTAATATCTACACCCGCATCATGAACCCGACGACGGATGTCCTCGAGCAGCGCCTCGCGGCCCTCGAAGGCGGCTCCGGCGCGCTCGCCCACTCTTCCGGCCAGGCCGCCATCACCGCGTCGATCCTGAACATCGCCGGCGCCGGAGACCATATCGTCTCCGTGGCCCAGCTTTACGGCGGCACCTACAATCTCTTCCACTACACCCTGCCGAAGCTCGGCATTGAGGTCTCCTTCGTCGACGGCGACGATCCCGAGAACTTCCGCAAGGCCGTGAAGGCGAACACCAAGGCCTTCTATGGCGAAGGCCTCGGCAACCCGCGCCTCAACATCCTGCCCTTCGCCGAAGTGGCCAAGATCGCCCGGGAAGTCGGCGTGCCGCTGATCGTCGACAACACCGCGCTCTCGCCTTACCTGAACCGCCCGTTCGAACACGGCGCCAATATCGTCGTCCACTCGGCCACCAAGCACATCGGCGGCCACGGCACTTCCATCGGCGGCATCGTCGTCGACGGCGGTAATTTCAATTGGGGCAACGGCAAGTTCCCCGGCTTCACCGAACCCGACATGTCCTACCACGGCCTCCCGCACTGGGAAGCCTTCAAGGCCTTCGCCCCGGCCGGCGGCGCCAACATCGCGTTCATCATGAAGATGCGCCTGCAGTTCCTCCGCGACGTAGGCAGCTGCATCTCGCCTTTCAACTCCTTCCTTCTCCTGCAAGGCCTCGAGACCCTGCACCTGCGCATGGAGCGCCATTGCTCCAACGCCCTCAAGGTCGCCCAGTATCTGGAAGCACACCCCAAGGTGAAATGGACTAACTATCCGGGACTGAAGTCCTCGAAGTACCACGACCTCGCCAAGAAATACCTCACCAACGGCTTCGGAGCGCTGGTCGGTTTCGGCCTCAAGTCGGGCTTCGAAGGCGGCAGCAGGTTCATCAACTCCCTGCAGCTCCACAGCCACGTCGCCAACATCGGCGACGCCCGCTCGCTGGCGATCCACCCGGCCTCCACGACGCACTCGCAGCTCACCGCCGAAGAACGTGACAGCGCCGGCGTGACAGACGACTACGTCCGCCTCTCCGTGGGCATCGAGGACATCGAGGACATCATCGCCGACCTCGAGCAGGCGCTGGCCAAGGCCTGACCCTGCCGCCATCGACCGATCAGGGCGGACCAGCAGGTCCGCCCTTTTTCATGCCCGAGCCTTGGTGCCGTCGAAGTCGTGGTATTCCAAGAACTGCCGCGCGCCCTCGTCGCCCATGTAGGCCGACAGTAACTTAGGGTCGGTCTGCGTCAGGTCTACGACGATGAGTCCGTCCAGGCAGCCGCCGAAGCCTTCGTCGACGTTGAACGCGATGAGGCGTCCGTTGAGCTTGAGATAATGTTTCAGAAGGACCGGCACGGCCTTGGCGTCGGGCTCTAGGTCGCTCACGAGGCTGGACACATGCTCGAGGTCGAAGGCGCAGCGCTGCAGGACGTCGAGATCGGCGTCATGCAGGCTCATCGAACGCGGCGGATTCTTCGCGCGGACCAGCGGCAGGAGGTCGTCCGCGGAACGGTTGTTCTTCAGATACGACAGGATGAGTTCCTTCGAAGCCTGACCATACTCCGGATTGATGCTCACCGGGCCGAACAGCAGGTGATACTTCGGGAAACGCACGACATAGCGCCCGATACCCCGCCAGAGCAGCGGCAGGCTGGTGGGCTTACGCTGATATTCCTGCCGGATGAACGAGCGGCCCATCTCGAGGGCGGGATCCATGCGACGGAAGAAGTCGCCCTTGAACTCGAAGAGCGTCGA
>JBILHF010000065.1:0-8323 GCA_044350605.1 Opitutales bacterium | reverse complement strand
CGACTTCGCTCGTACCGACGATCACGCCGTCTTCGACGGCCCAGAGGCCAGGTTCGCCGTCCCAGCCGGAAAGATCCTTGCCGTTGAAGAGCGGCGTGAAGCCGTCCTGGGCGAAGACGGGCAGGGTCAGGGAGAGGAGGAGGAGTCTTAGGGTGTTCATGTGAGTTCAGAGAGTGAGTTCCTTGACGACGCCATTGCTGTCGCCGTGGCTGTCGACCTTCACGCCACTGCCTTGCAACAGGGTGAGCCAGAGGTTACAGAGCGGGGTGCTCTTGCCTTGGAGGGCGATATGCTGACCCAGTCGGATGCCGGAGCCGCCGCCGGCGATCAGCGTCGGGCAGTTGTCGAGGTAGTGGATCGTCCGGATATTGCTGCCGTAAGCGATCGTGGTGTGGTCGAAGAGGCTGGAGCCGTCGGCTTCCTTCGTGGCCTTGAGCTTGGCGAAGAGGCCGGCCAGCAGCCTGCTTTGCTCGAGGTCGCGCTTTTGGGAAGCTTCCATGCGTTCGCCGGGAGCGTAGTGGCTCATGTCGTGGGACGCCACTTTCACGCTGAGGCTGGCGAGGAGCGAGCTGACCGGCTGACGGTAGGTGAGGACGCGGGTGCTGTCGGTCTGGAGCGCCGCGACGATGAGGTCATACATCACCTTGATCTCGTCCTTGCCGGCGAGGCCGGGCTTGGGCGGAGGGAAGGGGGCCTTGGCCTTGGGACGATCCAGCCACTGTTCGTCCTTCGAGAGCCGTAGTTCGATATCGCGGACGCTCTGGAAGTATTCGTCGAGCTTGTCGGTGTCGGCGCGCGAGAGGCCGCGACGGACGCGGGCGGCGTCTTCGAGCACGGCGTCGAGCACGCTGCGTTGCTGGGCGAGCAGCGCCTGGCGCTGGGCGAGCGGCATGGTCTCGTCGGAGAACAGACGATGGTAGGCGGCGACCGGGTTCTCGTGCCCGACCAGCGGCTTACCTCGCGCATCCCACGCCATCGAGCCGGGGCCGTGGCCGGAGTCGACGGCGTTCGCGCAGTCGAGACGGATGGAGCCGTAACGCGTATTCATGCCGAGCTTGGCGGCGGCGACTTGGTCGGCGGAGATGCCGTTGTGGAAGCTCTGGCCCGGCTCGGAATAGCGGTTGGCCCCCGTGAGCCAGAAGGTGCTGCCCCAGTGGGCTTCGTCGCTGAACTTATTCGAGAGGCCTTGGACGAGCGTGAAGTCTTTCTTGTGCTCCGCAAGGGGCGCCAGACCGGCGGGCAGGGCGTAATCGGCTCCGGTGTCCTTGAGCGATGGGAACCAAGTCTCGTTGGTGACGCCATAGCCGAAGCCCAGAAAGACCATGCGCTTCGGTTGGTTGACGGGCTTCTCGGCGGCGAAGGCCTTGAAGCCGAGCGAACTCAGCGCGGGTAAGGCGATCAGCGTGCCGGCGGCGCGGAGGAAGTGACGGCGGCTGAGGTCGGTTCGGCTCATTTGGTTTGGAAAATTTCGGAGAGGACGAGCGCACGGATGAAGGCGGCCATCTGATAGTCTTTGGCCTGCGCCTCCGTGAGGATGGTCGTGGCGAGCGGTTCGTCGAGGAAGCCGAACGGACGCCCCATGCCATACTCCACGAGGGCTTCGGTGAAGCCGCGGCCGAACTTCTGCGGATGGGCGGCGATCTGGTCGCGGAGCTCGAAGTAGTCCTTGAAACTCGACCCTTTGTAAAAGGCGCCGGCCGGGCTGATCGGCCAGGTCTTACTGCCGACTCCCTTTTTCTCATAAGTCTCCGTCGTCCGCCATTTGCCGGTGGCGTTGAAGTTCTCCAGCCCGAAGCCGATGGGGTCGATCTTCCGGTGGCACTGGGCGCACTGGGGTTGCTCCTGGTGGGCGGCGAGGCGTTCGCGGGTGGAGAGGAGCTTGTCTTCGAGGCGATTCAGCTGCGGTACGTTCGGCGGGGCAGGGGGTGGCGGTTCGTTCAGGAGCTTGCGCAGAATCCAAGCGCCTCGTTCGACCGGGCTGGTATCGCGGCCGTTGCTGCCCATGGCCAGGATGGCGGCCATGCCGAGCAGGCCGCCGCGTGGCGAATCCTGAGGCAGCATCACCTTGCGGAACTCGTCGCCACGGACGTCGCTTAGTCCGTAGTAATCGGCGAGCAGGCCGTTGATCACCACGTAGTCGCTCTTGAGCAGGCGGTTGAGGCTGTCGCCATGGCGCAGGACATGGTCGATGGTCTGATACACCTCATTGCGGGCGGCGGCTTTGGTGCTGTCGTCGAAATCCTTATGCAGCTTCGTGTCGAACTGGAAGAAATCCAGGCGGTGCAGTCCGAGCCACTGATGGGTGAACCCGGTCACGAAGGCGGATGACTTCGGGTCGGCGATCAGACGGTCGACCTGCGCGCTCAGGATGGCGGGCTCGTGCAGGGTGTTTTTTTCGGCGAGCCGCAGGAGTTCGGCGTCGGGAGGGGCGCTCCAGAGGAAGTAGGATAGACGGGAGGCGAGTTCGAGGTCGTCGAGCCGGCGAGATCCTTTCCCGGGGTTGGGTTCGGAGAGATAGAGGAAGCCGGGGGAGGCGAGGATCACGCTGAGCGGTTCACGTAAGGCGCGCTCGTGGTCGAGCCCGCTCTGACGGCCGGCGCGGTAGATTCCTAGGAGCCGCGCGAGGAATGGCGCTTCGGCGGACCGTCCCCGGAAGGCGCGGTGGGCGAAGTCGGCGAAGCAGGCGCGCGCCTGATCTTCGTCGGTCTGGCCTTCGCCGCGGGTCAGGATCGGCCTGGTCGTCGCGGCCTTCCCTTCGGCCGACAAGGGGCCTTCCCATTCGACCCAGTCGATCCAGAGCGCCGGAGGCGGACCCATGCCGGTCTGCTTGCGAGCGGCCTCATAGCGTTCCAGGTCCAATTTGACCTCACGCTTCTCGCGGAGGATGAACGTCCGCGGGCTGTCCGCCGTGACGTTCACGCGCAATTCCATCACCTGAGGGTCCGTGATGCTACCGGTCACCTCACGGGTCTCGACGAGCGTGAAGTCCTCCTCGCCGGAGAGGCGCGTGCCGACGGCAAGGTAGCGTCGTTCCTTCGGGGCGTCCGGGGTCGCGCCGATGCGGAGTCGTAGGAGGTATTCTCCCGGCGGGACCGTCGGGATCACATGCTTGGTCTTGAGCCAGCCCGAAGGCTGGTCAGGCGGGAGCGTGATGGCTTCCTCCTTGTGCACGTTGTGGATCGTCAGGTAGGCGCCCGTCTTCGTGAGCGGATCTTCCAGGTAGCGCCGGAAGCTCGGGCCGTTCTGCTCAAAGACCTTGACCCGGAATTTCGCTTCCTGCGCGTCGGGGATGCCTTTCTGCGGCTTACCCGTGGCGAGGAACGCCTGCGCCGCCTCGTGGCCTCCCTTGAAATAGCCGTTATAGGTCCCGCCGACCATGGCGTTGGCGTGGAGTTCGACTTCGCGCCTTTGCTTGTGGGTGACCATCTGGCCGTCGACGTTGGTGATCTCAATCCAGTCGATCCAGAGGGCGAACTCCGGGCCTACGCCGTTGCGCCGGAGGGCTTCGCCGAAGATCTGCAGGGCGCGTTCGTTCGAGTCGAAGGAGCCTCGTTCGCGCAGGAAGAAACCGCGGCTGCCTTTGCTCGTGATTTCCAGCGGGATGTCCAGGAGCTGCGGCCGCTCCATCGTGCCCGTCACCGCATGCGTGCTGGCGACCGCGCCCTGCAACGGTCCGAACTCGACGAAATGCCGTGACTTGGGGGTGTCGGCGGTGGCGGCGATCCGGACGCGGACGTTATAGCGGCCGGCGGGCCAGTTCCCGGGGACGTTGAAAGGCTGGTAGGGGTTGGCGAAGACGTCGGCGTAGGTCAGGAAGGCCCCGTTCTGGGTGGCCGG
This sequence comes from Opitutales bacterium, assembly GCA_044350605.1. Lineage (GTDB taxonomy): Bacteria > Verrucomicrobiota > Verrucomicrobiia > Opitutales > UBA953 > UBA953. Next base: position 4,486 of record JBILHF010000065.1, on the reverse strand, counting down.
ATGTCCCAGGTAGGCCCGCTGCTGGGGGGCGGAGTGGACCCAATTGCGTCGGCCTTGCTCGTCCGCATGGATGGCGTCGAGGTAGCCGAATTTCTCCGGGCTGGGTGCGCCCGGGATACGCTGCCACTGGTAATAGCGGTAGGTAGCGTTGCCTTTCTTTTCGGCCGTAAGGGTCGCGACGATGGCATTATTTTCGGGGCGGGCCGCCGCCGCATCGACCGCCTTGGTCCAGGCGACATAGCGTTCATGGCAGTCGACGCGGTCGGCGTAGGACTTGGTGATGCGCGGATTCGCGTAGGACTCGGCTTCGGTCCGGATCTTCAGGGCCTTCGTCGGGGCGAAGCGGATGAAATGTTCGTCGATCGCCTGACGTCCGAGCGCCAGATAGCGTTCGAACTGGTCTGACGACATGAAGAGCGAGGCTCCCACGGTATCGAAGGCCCCGGCGCCGCCGTCGGCGGGCAGTTCATTGACGGGCAGATCGATGCCGAGCAGCTCGCGGAGGGTGTTCTTGTATTCACGGCGGTTCAGGCGACGCATCGTGATCTGGCCATGGGCGTCGCCGATCGTCTTCCGCGCGGTGACAAGCGTGCCCGAGAGCATCTCGAGGAAATCGGCTTTCGCGACTGGAGTCGGCTGCTTAGAGTCGTCGGGCGGCATCTCCCCCGAGTTGACTTGATTCAGGATCTTCTGCCAACGGTCCGCGAGCTGCACCGTATCAAGCTTCAAGGCGATGTCGTCCAGGCGTAATTTGCCCTTCTGCTTATCTGCGTTATGGCATTCGACGCAGTATTCCTTGAGGAAGGCCCGGTGCTTCTCGTCGATACGCGCCTCCGGCGTCGCGCCGTAAACCAGCGCGGCGAGGAAGGGGAAAAGGGTGAGGCAACGCAGGGGCATCGCTGAGGTGGCCTATCCTTGGCGGGTGATAGGATAACTCCAGCCCGCTGTGCGCCGGGCTGAAGTTATTTTCACTCGATTAACTCCTGCTGAGCAGGCTTCGCCGGGGCCAGATTGCGGGCCCTGGCCCGCCTTACAGGGCGAGGAAGACCAGCTCGCCGGCCTTGCTGTCCGGGACGATGAGCACGCCGGCTTTTTCGTCGAGGAAGTGGTCGGCGGCGGCCTTGAGGCCCGAGCCGAGTTCCTTGGGAGCGGAGCCGTCGGCTTCATAGCGGGTGACACGGCCGGTGAAGACTTCAGAGACGTAGAAACGTCCCTTGGAGTCGTGGACGATGCCGTCGCCGGAGCGGTGGCCCTTGGCGATGGTCTTCCACTTACCCTTATTGTATTCGAGCACGTCGCCGGTGAAGAATTCGGCGATGCGGATGCGGCCGTTAGCCATGACGTCGATACCGTTCGGGTTGAGCATCTTGGGGGTCGGAGCGATGACTTCCGTGACCTTGCCTTCGAGCGTGACCTGGAAGACGCGGGCGATGACCGGGATGGCCTTGTGCTCGGCGCTGTTGATTTCAAAGAGCTTTCCGTCGGCGCCGCGCATCTTGGTGACCGCTCCCATGTCGGTGATGAGGACGCTCTTCTTGTCGGGCGAGACGACGACGTCATTGAGGAAGGTCGGCGGGGTGGGGAAGGCGGAAGGGCCGGCGAGGAGGGTCTTCTTGCCCTTGGCGTCGATGGACCAGACCTTGTCGAAGTCGGCGGTGATGAGGCGGTTCGCGACGAAGACGATGCCCTTCGGGTCGTCGAGGCCTTCGGTGAGGGTGGTGACCTTGTCGCCGTCGACTTTCACGATCTTGCCGTCGCCGTCCCCGGCCTTGCGTGAGGTGCCCATGAGGGTCACGAAATACTTGCCGCCGAAACCCTTGGTCACGCTCTCGGGCGTGGCGCCCACGGCGAGGTTGCGCTGAGCCGGCACGGCCTTGGCCGGAGCGGCGACGGGCGCGCCCTTGGCCGGGGCGGTTTCTGAGGTCTGGCAGCCGACGAGGGCGAAGCCGGCGAGGAGGGCGAGCAGCGGGGTCTTCATAAGACCCCTATTTCCGCTTTCCCGCCGAGCGGAGTCAAGCGGTCAGCCGACGATCAGCCAGACCGCGGCAAAGGCGGTTAGCCAGGCCAGCACGGATTCGAAGGCGTCCTGCTTGATACGCTTCAGGATCTGCCAGCCGAGCACGATGCCCGCGATCACCCCGGGCAGTAGCACCAGATTGGTCATGAGTGACGGTCCGGTGACGAGTCCCAGATTGCCGCTGAAGGGCAGTTTGAAGAGGTTGATGAAAAGGAAGAAACGGCAGAACACGCCGAGGTGCTCCTTTTTCTCCAAGCGCTGGGCGAGCAGGTAGACCGTCATCACCGGGCCGGCGGCGTTGGCGAGCATTGTGGCGATGCCCGCGATGCCGCCCATGCCCCAGGTGAAGGTGCGATGGCGGGTGAGGGCCAGAAGCTGCTCGCGCCGATGGTGGAGGACGACGTTGAAGGCGAGCAGGGCGAGGATAAGCACGCCGATGACGATGCGGGCGGAACCGTTGTCGACCCGGTCGAGCAGGAACCAGCCGGCAAAGACGCCGACGACCGCCGCCGGGATCATGGGCAGGATCTGCCGCCAGCTGCCGCCTTGGCGGTTGATGAGGTAGCCCATCAGGTCAGCCACGATGAGCATGGGCAGGACGATCCCGACCGAGGGCTTGGCGTCGAAGATCTTGGCCATGATGACGACGTTGAGCGTCGCGGTGCCGGCGAGTCCGGATTTCGAGAGTCCGATGCACATCGCGCCGAAGAGCGCGAGCAGTAGGATCCACCCGTCGGCGGGTAGCAGGGTGTGGTCTTGGATCCAGTCGAGCATCGCCGCAGTCAATCAGCGGACGACACGTCGCTCCAGCCTGGTTTTCCTTCCGCCTAGCTTAGCGCGGTGTCGCCGAACAGGCGGGGTCCGCTTTGGTGGGCAGTGTGGCGTTCCATTCCAACGCAAGCTGGGTCAGGCGGGCGACGACCTGCGGGTGTTCCCTCGCCTGATTTTTAGCCACATCTTCAGCTCGGTTTGCTGGTAGATTGTAGAGTTCGGAACGCTTTCCATCGAAGGTGGTGACCAGTTTCCAGTCTCCCTCGCGCACCGCCAGGTCAGGCCAGTAGTCGGTTTCTCTCCGGTTGCCGCTGATGCGCCAGAAGATGGGCCGCGTGCGCCGAGGCGATTCGCCCTTGAGGGCCGGCAGCAGGTTCTCGCCGTCGACTTGATCGGGCGGGTTGATTCCAGCGATAGCGCAGAACGTCGGGAGCAGGTCCACCGCCGTTAGGACGGTGGCGTCGTTTTTCAGACCAGCCGGCGCGCATCCGGGCCAGCGCACGATGAACGGCACCCGCACGCCGCCTTCGAAGAGGCTGGTTTTCTGGCCGCGCAATCCGCCGGTTTCACCGACGTTGTAGTGACCCCGATATTTACCAGGGACGCCTTGGTCGTTCGCCTTGGGTTTCGCCGGTCCATTGTCGCTGGAAAAGACCACCAAGGTATTCTGCGCGATACCGCACCGCTCCAGTGCATCGAGGATGAGCCCGACTTTATTATCACCGTCGGTGATCACGGCCGCATAAACCTGTTGGCGGGGATCGAGATGCTTCCACCTGGCCATTGCCTCGGTCGACGGGCTGTGGGCCAAGTGACTTTCGTGGAGCCACACGTTGACGTAAAAAGGACGGTCTTTATTCGCCTCAATGAACTTCACGGCCTGATTCGGGATGTCGTTGCCGTAAGGTCCGACTTTCGGCCCCGGTCCGTGATAGACGGCGGAGTCGTCAATGCCGTAGTCCGCCATGGTCGGCTTGCCTTCCCCTAGATGCCATTTCCCGAAGTGTCCGGTGCGATAGCCCGCTGTTTTGAGCAAGCGGGGGGTCGTCGGCGCCCTCGGATCCAGCCAGTCGGGCATCTCCGGCGGCTTGGTGACGCCGAAGACCGTGTTGATGCCGAAGCGACCAGGGAAACGTCCCGTCATGGCCGCCGCGCGACTGGGTGAACACACCGGGCTCAGCACGTTGAACTGCTGAAAGTCGATACCCTCGCTGGCCAGCTTATCGAGTCGTGGGGTTTTCAGCCAGGTGTTGCCGTGGCAGGATAGGTCTCCCCAGCCCCAGTCATCGGCATAGATGAAGACGATGTTGGGTTGAACGGACTTCTTCGGCGCAACGGCCGCAGGCCAGGCGACCAGCGGGGCGAGCAACAGGGTCGAAAGGAGGGCGAGGATAGGTCTCATGGTCTGGGCCGAAGGCTTACTTCTGCTTTTTGACTCGGCCCTTGCTGAGCAGCTCGGGTTCACCCTTGTCGCCGCCGAGTTGAATCATTGTGGGGTAGAGCGAGTCCCACCACTGGTCGTAAGACGCAGCGAGCTTGGCGGTCAGCTCCGTCCGTTCGGTCGAGAGGTTGTTCCGGCAGGCCGGATCCTTCTTCAGGTCGAACAGCGACCAGCGTCCGGGCGGCGTGACGCCCCAGTGGAACTGCGCGTCGGCTTTGGTGTAAGTCGCCGCGGTGGCGCCCGCTTCGACGGAACGC
>JBILHF010000063.1:0-8530 GCA_044350605.1 Opitutales bacterium | reverse complement strand
ACCTTCACGTGTCCAGTCCCGCGAGCGTCTCCTTGTTGCTCGTGCCGAACTTCTCGACCGGCATGCCCATCTCCCGGAGCATCTGCACCCAGAGGTTGCAGAGGGGAGGGGGATTCTTCGGGTCGTGGGCGAGATGCCGTCCGTGCTTGAAACGTCCGCCGGCGACGAGGATCGGCAGGTTGGTGGAGTCGTGGCTGGAGGCGTTGCCCATGCCGGCGCCGAAGACGCTCATGGTGTTGTCGAGCAGCCGCGAGGCGCCGTCACGCGAGTCTTTCATGCGCTGGATGAAGCCTCCCCATTCGAGCAGGAGATCGCGCTCCAGGACGGTGAGCTGGTTGAGCTTCCCGGCATCCTGACCGTGATGGCTGAGGTCGTGGTAGGCAAAGCTGGTGCCGGGCCTTGACGGAGTCTTGCTGGTGCCGACGTAATAGAGCGTGACGATCCGCGTGAGGTCGGTCTGCACGGCGAGGCGGGCGACTTCGAGCATGAGCCCGAACCGCCTGGTGTCCTCGCCCGGGCCGGGGTCCCTGATGGCGGGCACGCCGGGCTTGGGTTTCGGCCGCTTGGCGAAGTCTTCCGAGCGCACCATGCGCTGTTCGAGCTCGCGCACGCTGGTGAAGTATTGGTCGAGCTTGTCGCGGTCGCCAGCGCCGACATCCCGCTGCAATCGCTTCGCTTCACCGGCCACGCGATCGAGGATGGACCGCCCCTCCTGCACGCGCGCGACCTCCTCCGCGACTTCGGCCGGCGTGCCGTCGATGAAGAGTCTGGCGAAAGCGCGGGCGGCGCTCGTCTCCGGCGGAATGGCCACCCCGCTGCGCGTGTAACTGCAGCTATAGGCCCCGCTGGTGGAGAAATTGAGGGAGGCGTAGCGGGTGTCGCGTCCGATCCGCTCGGCGGCGAACTGGTCGAGCGAGACCGTGTTCCTGAACGAAGGCGAGCCCGGATGCGGCGCGCCGGTGAAGAACGACTTGTCGGACGAATGCCCGTCACGCACCTCGGGATGATTGAGGCCGGAGATGATGGTGAAATCCTTCCGTTGCCGCTGCAATCCCTGGAGATAGGGCGTCGCGACGTAGTCGGCTCCCGCTTCCTTCGGAAACAGGTTCGGGGCGTGGAAGCTGAAGTAATTCAGGATGCCGATGAAGCGCATCGGGGGCTTTGGCTCCGGCGCGAACGCGGCCGACATGGCGTCGAGCCAAGGCAGCGCGAGCGTGATCCCGGCGCCTTTGAGCAACGCCCGGCGGGAAAGGGAGCGCTGCATGGTGAGGGTGACGTTTTTCATGATGGTGGGATGATGTGGCTCATGCGAGGATGCCTTTGACGACTTTACCATGCACATCGGTGAGCCGGTAATCGCGGCCTTGGAAGCGGTAGGTGAGGCGGGTGTGATCGAGGCCGAGGAGGTGAAGCGCGGTGGCGTTGAGGTCGTGGATGTGCACGGGGTCTTTGACGATGTTGTAGCTGAAGTCGTCCGTCTCGCCGTGGACGTGGCCGCCTTTCACGCCGGCACCGGCCATCCAGACGCTGTAGCAGCGCGGGTGGTGATCACGGCCGTGATTGTCGCGGGTGAGCACGCCCTGCGAATACACCGTGCGTCCGAACTCGCCGCCCCAGATGACGAGCGTGTCATCGAGCATGCCGCGTTCTTTGAGCTCGGCCAAAAGCGCGGCTGTGGGCTGGTCGGTGTCGTGGCACTGGCTCTTGATGCCGCTGGGCAGGTTGTTGTGCTGGTCCCAGCCGCGATGATAGAGCTGGATGAAGCGCACGCCACGCTCGGCGAGCCGGCGGGCGAGGATGCAGTTCGCGGCATACGTTCCCGGCTTCTTCGACTCGGGGCCGTAGCGCTCGTAGATGTCAGCGGGTTCTTTGGAGAGATCGGCCAGATCAGGCACGGCGGCCTGCATGCGGAAAGCCATCTCGTACTGGTCGATGCGCGCCTGCGTTTCGGGATCGTGGTAATCGGCGAGCTTGAGGCGGTTCAACACGGCGATGTCGTCGAGCATGGCACGGCGGCGCTCGGTGGTGATGCCGGGCGGATTGGAAAGAAAGAGCACGGGGTCTTTGCCGGAACTCATGCGCACGCCTTGATACTTCGACGGCAAAAAGCCGCTGCCCCACATGCGCTCGTGCAGCGGTTGTGCGTTCGTGGGGCCGCTGGGACGCGAGATGAGCGCGACGAATGCGGGCAGGTCCGCGTTGTCCGATCCGAGGCCATATGACACCCACGCGCCAAACGCGGGCCGTCCGCCGCTTTGATGCCCGGTTTGCAGCAGCGTCATCGCCGGATCGTGGTTGATCGCCTCGGTGTGCAGCGAGCGGATGAGACAGATCTCATCCGCCAATTTCGATGTGTGCGGCAGCAACTCGCTCAACCACATGCCGCTCTGCCCATGCTGCGCAAACTTGAACACCGATGGCGCGACGGGGAAGCGCTTTTGTCCCGCCGTCATGCCCGTGAGCCGCTGCTCGCCACGCACGGAGTTCGGCAAATCCTTGTCGAACTGCGACGCGAGCCCTGGCTTGTAATCAAAGAGGTCAAGCTGCGACGGCGCACCCGCCTGCGTGAGCCAGATGATGCGCTTCGCCCTCGGCGCAAAGTGAGCCGCCGGCGAGGCAAAGAGCTTTGGATTCGCGAGGGATGCCAACGCGATGCCCTTGAGCCAGTTGCGACGCGAAAGGGGTGCGAGGGGTGATTCGGGGCTCATGATGTCACTCCTTGGTGATGGTTTCGTCGAGATTGATCAACGTGCTGGCGACGGTGGCGTAGGCGGCGAGTTCAGCAGCGCTCAGTTTGTCGTCCGTTTTGGCTTCGCCGAAGGCGAGGAGCTGTTGGGCGGCTTCGGGGTCTTTGGCGAAGTCCTGGATGGATCGCTCGACAGCGGTGGTCAGCACTTGGAGTTCCTGAGAGCTTGGCTTGCGAGCGAGCAGTAGCCGGAAACCATGCGTGAGGCGTGACTCGATGCTCGCGCCGCCTTCTTTGATCATGCGTTGCGCAAGGAAGCGAGCCGCTTCGACATAGGTGGGATCATTCAGCAGGTTGAGAGCTTGCAGGGGGGTGTTCGAGCGTGATCGGCGGAGGGCGCAGGTTTCGCGGAAAGGCGCATCGAAGAGCAACATGCCGGGATGAGGCACGCTGCGCTTCCAGTAGGTGTAAAGGCTGCGACGATGCAGATCATCGCCACTGCCCTGCTGGTAGGTGGCCTTGGGATTGTCACGCTGAGCCACGACCTGTTCGTAAAGGCCGGGCGGATGATACGGCTTCACGCTCGGGCCGCCGATTTTCTCCACCAGCAGCCCGCTCGCGGCCAGAGCTTGATCGCGAATGACTTCGGCGCCCAAACGATGACGTGGGCCGCGGGAGAGCCAGGTATTCATCGGGTCCAACTGAGCGCTGCGAACCGAGAACTGAGAACTCTGCTGATACGTCTCGCTGGTCACGATCAGCTTCACGAGCTTCTTCACATCCCAGCCGCTCTCTTGAAACGTCACCGCGAGCCAGTCAAGCAGCTCGGGATGACTTGGTTGTTCACCTTGCGAGCCAAAGTCCTCGCTGGTGCGCACGAGGCCGGTGCCGAAGAAATGCTGCCAGAAGCGGTTCACGATCACGCGGGCGGTGAGCGGGTTCTCGCGGCTCACGAGCCATTTCGCGAGGCCGAGGCGGTTGCGCGGTAGATCAGCGGCGAGCGCGGGCAAGACACCGGGCGTGGCCGCGGCGACCTTTTCGCCCGGCTTGTCGTAGGCACCGCGCATGAGGATGAACGTGGGGCGCATCTCCTTCTGCTCCTCCATGACCAGCGTGGTGGGAATCTCCGCCTCGGCGGTGGCGATCTGCTTCTTCAAGGCGGCTGCTTCCTCACTGAGGCGACGATGCTCAGGCATTTGCGACAATCGGAAGTCCGCGAGTTGCTTGCGTTCGGCTGCCGTTCGTTTCGCAGGCTCTTTCTGCGCGATGGCTACGATGCTTGAGTGCGCGATGACCTCGGTCGGAGTCGTGGTGGCAAACAAACGCCACTGCGAAGGTCCGCCGGCATTCTCGACCCCGATCGTGATCTCCACTTCGGCGGCCGCGAGAGGCTTTTCGAGCTCAAAGAGCGCCTGCACCGGCTTGTTCGGCGACACCGAGAGCACGGATCTGGTTTTGCGATCCTTGTCGAGCACGCTGGCGTGCGTGGCACCGATGGGATGCAGCTTGGTTTTGCCCACTTCGAGCTCGCTCCATTGAAAACTGGCCGAAGCGGCCGTGGTGGAGCATTCGAGGCGCAGCGCGGTGATTCGGCCTGCCGGGAGCTTCGCCTGGATGACGATGTTGTTCGGCCGCGTTTCCTGCGGACCGATCAAAACGGCCTTGTCGGCGATTTGAGGCGGATTGTCCCCGCCCGTGGCCTTTTGCGGCTCCAGCGGCAACCAGTCGATTTTCGCTGCGACGAGCTTTTTCGCCCATGGCTCCAGATCACCTGAGACGAGGCCTCTGAGCTTGTCCTCGACGGGTTTGAGCTTCGCGTTCAGTGCCGCGATCTTCGCTTCCAGCTCCGGAGCGGGCAGTTTCACGAAAGGCGGCGCATTGGTGCGCACCGGATTGCTGTAAATGCCGACGCCACGCTCCGGCACGTTGTGGAAGAAGGCCTTCATCGCATAGAAGTCCTTCGCGGTGAAGGGGTCGAACTTGTGATCGTGGCAGCGGCAGCAGTTGAAGGTCTGCCCCATCCATACGGCAGCCGTCGTCTCCACGCGATCAGCCGTGTATTCGGCGAGGAACTCCTCCGCGATGACGCCGCCCTCCTCGTTCAGCATGTGATTGCGATTAAAGCCGGTGGCGATCTTTTGATCCAGCGTGGCTCCCGGCAGCAAATCACCCGCAAGCTGCTCAACGGTGAACTGATCGAAAGGCAGGTTCGCGTTGAAAGCCTTGATCACCCAGTCACGCCACGGCCACAGCTCTCGGTCACGATCCACCTGGTAGCCATTCGTGTCCGCAAAACGCGCCGCATCCAGCCACGCGACCGCCATGTGCTCGCCGTATTGCGGTGAACGAAGGAGGCGGTCGACGTAATCCGGCAAGTCAGCGACGTCCGATTCTTTTGGCGGCAAGCCGGTAAGGTCCAGGGACAGCCGCCGCACCAGAGTCTCCCGTGAAGCCCTCGGCGCAGGTTCCAGCCCGCGTTTCTTCAACTCTGCCCGAATGAAGTGATCGATGGAGTTGCCTGCCTTCGGCTTCACTGGCGGAACAAAGGCCCAATGCAGCTCATACTGCGCCCCTTCGGCGATCCACTGCTTCAGCGTGTCCTTTTGCTTCGCCGAGAGCTTCTTGTGCGACTCTGCGGGGGGCATGAGGTCATCGGCATCCGTGGTGGTGATGCGTTCAATCAGCGTCTGTGGCCCCAGCTTGATCAGTTCCTCGCGTACGTCGAGCCGCAGGTCGGCCTTGCGGTTGTCTTTGTCCGGCCCGTGACAGTAAAAGCAGTTGTCACTGAGGATCGGTCGGATGTCGCGGTTGAACGACAGTCCGGCCCCGCTCTGATCCGCTGCGCCGGCGCCGGACACGGCGGGGCAGCACCCCACCAGGGCGGCGAAGCAAGCGACGATCGATGAGGAGGCGGCGGTCATGGATCAAGGTTGGGGCGGGACGCGGGCGGGGACGGATTTCACTGCGTCAGGAGCCAGCCGAGGAGGTGGTTGAAGGCGGCGGGTTCGATCAACTGCCCGAACGCGGGAGGCATGAGAGACTGGGCCAGCTCGGCGTTCTCGGCGATGTCACCCTTGGCGATGCGCTGTTCGTTGCCGGCGGCATCGACGAGCAGGGTGGTCTGGCCGACCTCTCCGCGGATGAAGCCGGTGGCGGTGGAGCCGTCCCGCAGTTTCAGGGAGTGGAGACGGAAGTGAGTGTCCACGTTGCGGTTCGGATCGAGGATGTCTTCGATGAGCCGTTCCGCTCCGCGGCTGCCGATGCCGTCGAGTTGGGGACCGATGAGCCCGCCCTGGCCCTTGATTTGGTGGCAGGCGGCGCAGTGGGTCTTGAAAACCATCCCACCTTGTCCGGGATCGGGCTTGGAGGAGGCGAAGGTCGCCGTGCGGCTCTTGATCAGGGCATCGATCTCGGGTTGGGGCGCGGCCTTGGCCGGGGAGGCACTCTTGGGCAGATAGGGGGCGAGGCGGTCGCGCAGACCGACCGGGGCGGTCGTGCGGAGGAGGGCCGCCAGGGTCTGCAAGTGGCTGGTCCGCAGTCCGGCGGAGCGGAAGGTGGAGGGATCGAGGGCCTTGTGGTCGAAGCGACCCGCTCCGAGCCAGGCGTAGGCACCGCCCTCGTCCCCGTCGACGATTTCGAGGGTCACGGATTGTCCCTTGAGATCGCGGAGGTCCCAATCGATGCGACCGGCGGTGTCGCTGCGCGGCGGGAAAGCCTGTCGCACCGTGCGACCGCCCGACACGAGCCGGACGAGGTTTTTTTCATGAGCGGGGCTGCCGGGCGCGCCACGGTGCCCGCAGAGCCAGAAGGAGAGCGTGTCCGGTGCGGGAAACGCCCGGCTGCGGAGGATGCCGGTGAGTTTCTCGGTTCCGCCCCGGCCGCGGTCGAGGCTGCTGAGAACGGGAATCCCGGTGCCGTCGGCACTTTTGCGCTCTTCCTGGCACCAGGGGCTGTCTCCGGCGGTGGATCCGGGGTGGGGAAACTCCTGCCAGTTGGGCTCGGAGCGCCCGGTATCGGCGAGCAGGGCTTCGGTGAGGGTGGTGGCCCAAGCGAGCAGGCCGGCGGGGGTCTTGAGACCGCGCTCCATGAGGCCGTTGTTCAGGGCGGTGATCGCGGCCACTTGGTCGGCGTGGGGGCTTTCGGAGTTCGCGCTTCGGGTTTGGATGACCGATTCGAGGAGATCGGGAGCGCCATACCGTGCCAGGTGGGTGAGCCGCCCGGTTTCCGGGGCCGGACTTTCGTTCCAGCGCTGGAACACGAAAGCCGCCGCTTCGGCCGTGGGCACCGCGGTGGCGATGGAGAGGGCCGTGGCGATGTCGGCGGGGGTGGAGAGTGCGGCGAAAGCGCCGTCGAGCTTGAGGTGTTCGCGCAGGGCGATGCGGAGTTGGTGCTGCAACTGGGCGTCGGCCGGGTCCACGCCCTGCAGGGCTGCCAGGAGGAGCGGGGCGGCCGCGGCCTCGGGGTGACCGGCAAACCATGCGGCGGCATCGCGTCGGACGAAGGGATCCGCGGCGCGGAGGTCGGCCAGGTGGCGGGTCTCGGGCGCGGGCGGCGCGGGACGGGGGTTTTTCGCTGCGCCGGTTTTCACGACGCGCCAGATGCGGCCGCGTTCCCGGTCGCGTCCGGGGTGGTTCAGGGGCACCTCATAGTGGCCGATGATGCGGTTGTAAAAATCGGCGACATAGAGGGCGTTGTCCGGTCCGAGTTGGAGATCGACCGGGCGGAACCAGGGATCCTCGCTGGTGATGAAGTCGGGTTTCTCCCGGGCCTGGGGCGTGGTGCCGGTGAAGGTGATCTTGTCGTGATTCACCTTCGAGGTGACGCAGTTGCCGAGGAGCATGTGGTCGTCCCACTCCGGTCCCCAGATACCGCCGTCGATGTAGGTGATGCCACAGAGGCCGGTGCTGCCGTGGCTGTGCTTACACATGTTCGGCGCGTGGCCGAGACCGTCGTGCGGTTTGCCAAAGCTCGGGTAGTATGCGCCGCGAATGAGTTGGGTGATCGGATTGCTGTGGCAGTCGGCGCTGTAGAGATTGCCACGGCGGTCCCAGCAAAGGCCGAAGGGATTTACCTGTCCCCAAGCGAAGATTTCGACATGCGATCCGTCAGGGCGGAAGCGGAAGACGTTGCCGCTATGCAGATCGAGCGTGGAGCCGTCCTTCGCCTTGAGGTGAGAGGTGTTGTTGAAGCCGTGCGTGGCATAAACCCAGCCATCAGTGCCCATGCGAAAGCTACTGCACATGCCGTGGGTGTCCTTCTCGTAGCCGAGCGGACCGAAGAGCACCTCGCGCAGGTCGCACTTTCCGTCGCCGTCGGTGTCGGCGAAATACCAGATGTTCGGGATGCTCCAGGCAATGCATCCGCCCTTGTGCTCCGGCTTGTGCCAGGGCAGCACGCCGGTGGGGATGTTGAGCCCGTCGGCGAAGTCGGTCACCTTGTCGGCCTTTCCGTCGCCGTTGGTGTCCTCGAGGATCTTGATGGCATCGCGGCTGTCCTTCACGCGGGAACCCTGCGGATCCGCCCAGCGATCCTTGGCTGCGGCGTAGGGATACTCGACGGTGCTGCTGACCCAGAGGCGGCCGCGGTCGTCGAAGGCGAGGTTGATCGGCTTGTTGATCATCGGTTCGCTGGCAAAGAGCTGCACGGTGAAGCCCTCCGGCACGCGGAGGCGGGTGCGTTCCTCTTCCGGCGGGAGCGGATCGTTCTCGCGAACGAGGCGCAGCTGGCGTTCCCGATCCTCCTCCGCTCCGGCGAGGCCGACGACGAAAAGGATGGCGGTGAGGAGGATGGATTTCATGATGGGTTTTTAGTAGCGCGTTCCTCTTTGAATTACTTTTCGGTGAA
>JBILHF010000182.1:0-2527 GCA_044350605.1 Opitutales bacterium | reverse complement strand
ACATGCAGATCCACGTCGCTCGTCACCAACAGCAGCTCGGGGTTTTCGCCGCCGAGGACATCGCTGCCGGCCTGTCCTCTGGTCGCTTCCACGCCTCCGACCTCGCCTGGCGCGAGGGCATGGCCGCGTGGACGCCCCTCGGCGACTGGCCGGAGTTCCGCGGCGTCGGCGTGCCGGCTTCCCCGGGCGGCGCCGACGTGACGGGGCCGGTGAGGCCGTCTTGGGAGCATGGCGCGTCGTTCGGTAATTTCGTCGCGACCATCCAGGAGGTGGCCCTCGACCCGGTGCGGACTTTCGCCAACCTGCGCGACGGCGGGTATGCGCGGCCGATCTCGTTCACCTACTGGTCGCTGGTGCCGGCCTGGCTCTGTGGGAGCCTGTTATACGGCGCCCTCTTCGGGTTCATGGCGAGCGCCGGCGCTGCCAGCCTGGCAGACGCCAGGGATCCCTTCGCGGCTTGGCTCGCCGGCGTCGGTCCGCTCGGGGCGGCCTTGGCGGCTTCCGGCATCCTTGCCCTCTTTTTCCTCTTCTTGCCGCTCTTCAATTTCGTCGGCGCCGCGATCACCCATGTGCTGCTGCTTCCTTGGGGGCCGTCCGGTGGTTACGCGCAGACCTACCGCGCCAACGCCTACGCCTACGGGGCGTTCATGCCTTTCGCCTTCATCCCGTGCCTGAACTACGTCGTGCTCCCTTGGCAGCTCGTCGCGGCCGTCATCGCCCACTCACAGGTGCATCGCCTCGCCTGGTGGAAGGTCGTGATCTCGCTCGTCGTGATTCCGTGCGTCTGCGTCTGCGGCATCTACGCGATGTTGTTCGCGGCCATCGCCAAGAACTTCCCCGGCTGATTTTCCATGCAGATCCACATTGCCCGCAATTCGGCCCAGCTCGGTGTCTTCTCCCCGGAAGATGTCGTCGCCGGGCTTTCCTCCGGCCGCTTCCATGCCACGGACCTCGCCTGGCGCGACGGCATGCAGACCTGGACGCCGCTCGGCGACTGGGCCGAGTTCCGCGGTGTCGGCGTGCCGGCGGCGGTAACCTCGATGCCCTTCTCGATGCCCGCCGAGCCCGCATCGGCCTCCCTGATTCCCTGGGAGCAGGGCAAGTCCCTCGGCTCTTTCTTCGCGACAATCAAGCAGGCGATCGTGAGCCCCACTTCTCTCGCGACCGGCCGCTTCGCCTTCGGCGATTGGCTGGCATTCTGTTATCTGGCGGTCGCCTTCTCGCTGCCATTCCAACTGATCAACGTCATTGTTTTCGGCGATAAGAACGCGCAGATGGCGGAGTGGCTCCGCAACCTGAATATCCCTGAGTTGAGCAAAGCGGCGGACCAACTCGCCACTGCCCAGCCGGCGCCCGTCTGGATCACGGTCTTTGGCGCGCTCATGGGTCTCGCGTTCGCACCGCTGGGTTACGCCTTCTCCGGCCTCCTGCACTGGATTGGCCAGCGCGTCTTCCGTTATCAGGTCCCGGCCGAGCGGACCGTTTCGGCCACGCTGCTGGGGGCTGGATTGCTGGCCTTGGTGATGGCCCCCTTGCAGCTGCTCGGTTTCAATTTCGCCTTCCAGATGGGCTTGAGCGGGCTATTTTTCATCCCCGCCTGCGTCATCTATTACCGCGCGTTCGGCCCGGCGACCGGCGTGAATCCTTGGGTCCAGTTCGGCATCTCCTGTTTCGTCTGGTTCGTCCTTTGCTGCTGCTGCTTCGTTGCTCCTGTCACGTTCTTCGTCTGGTCCCTGGCGGGCCGGTCCGGGATGTCATTCGGGGGCTGATCGGTGCTGCGTCTGATCCGCCGACCTGCCTATCCCGGAGAGCTCAATCACGAGCTCGTCTGGCCGGCGGCTTTCGTCGCGGGAGCGGTCTTCGCCTGGGGTTGGTTCCTGTCAGGCCTCCAGTTGCCGCAGTGCGTCTTCATCCAGCTGACGGGCCTACCGTGCCTCGGCTGCGGCGGCACGCGCTGCGCGCGTAATCTGGTGAACTTGGATTTCGGCCAGGCCTTCCTGTATCACCCCGGTTTCTTCCTGGTCGTCCTGCTGGCATCCCTGTGGACGGTCTATGCCGCGCTCTTCTGGCTGCGCCGGGATACGCAGCGGCTCCGCTTGTTCGTCCAGCCAGGCAAGGCTCGCCGGCTGCGCATCGCGGTCATTCTCCTGCTCGCGGCCCATTGGGCCTGGCAGTGCTATTACCTGACCCGCTGAGATGATCCGGAACCTGCTCCGTTTCCTCGGCTGGGTCTGCCTGCTCGTCCTGCTCGCGACAGGCATCTTGGCGCTGGTCTACTTTTTCTCGGAACGCCCGCAGAAGGTCGCCATCGAGCAGCGTGTGCTCGACGCCGTCGACACGGTGCGCGAAGACGGCACGACTCCGCGCAAGGTCGTCGACGCGCTGGACCGGCTCGCCGATCAGACCGTGGCCGTGCGTGGCGACGTCGTCCTGGCGCCGCCGCCGGATCCGGCGGCCACGGCTCCCTATGGCGAGCCGGCGGACCGCGTCGGCCTGAAGCGGCTGGTCAACCGAGGCTACTCCGTCG
>JBILHF010000061.1:0-8726 GCA_044350605.1 Opitutales bacterium | reverse complement strand
CTGCTGCCGATACAGCACCTTGAAGGGGTTCTCGGCCGGGCCTTCGACGTTCTCGTTCACCATCAGAGGGCGGCATTCCTTCCACCAGGTGTCATGGCGGGCGATCAGGTCCTTGACGACCTCGGGATGCTGGGCAGCGACGTCCGTGGTCTCGCCGTAGTCGGCGCTGAGATCAAAAAGCTGCCAGTTGGCCGGGGTCGGCTTGATTTCGGTCGCCGGCGCCGGGGCCTTCTTGGCGGCCTTGCCCTTGCCCTTGGCTGCCGCCGTGGGGCCGGCTGACACGAGATGCCAGCGTGCGGTACGGACGCTGGTCTGGGCATACCTGCCGACCTCCGGGTCGACACCCTTGGCCATATTACCCCAGCGGCCGACGTGAGTGACGAGCGTGCGGTCGGGCCAAGCGACGTTCTGCCCTTCCTTGGCGGTAAGAAGCGGCATGAGGCTGCGGCCTTCGAGCTGGGACTTCATCTGCGGCGAGGCCACCGCGCCCGTCAGCTCCAGGAGCGTCGGGGCGAAGTCCACGTGCGCCGAGAGGGCCTTGACGTCCATCGGCTGGAATCGTCCGGGCAGACGCCAGAAGGAGATCGCCCGGATGCCGCCCATGTAAGGGGTGCCCTTGGAAGCGCGCATGCCCGCATTGAAGACCTTCACGCCGGCGGTGCCGCCGTTATCATTCATGAAGACGACGAGGGTGTCCTTGGCCACGCCCAGTTCCTCGAGCCTGGCCAGGATCTTACCGACGTTCTGGTCGATGTTGTGCAACATGCCGAAGAAGTTCTCGGTGTCTTTGCCGAGTCCCTTGCCTTCGTAGAGGGCCGCGTCCTCCGGGCGGGCGTGATAAGGGCCATGCGGCGCATTGGTCGCGATGTAGGCGTAGAAGGGTCGCTTGGCCGCGGCTTCGCCTTCGATCCAGCGGGTCGCCTGCGCGAAGAACATGTCGGTGCAGTAACCCTCGGTCTTCACGAACTTCCCGTTATGCAGGATGGTCGGCCCGTAATAAGAATTCCCCGGGACGTCACCGCAGCTGCCCGGATAGCTCTGGCCGATGCCGCCGGCGCCATGGATGTAGACCTCGTCGAACCCGCGCTTGTTCGGCTGATACTCGGCTTCGTCGCCAAGGTGCCACTTGCCGAAGATGCCCGTGCGATAGCCGGCCTTCTGCAGCTGCTCGGTCAGGGTCGCGGCGCCGAGGGCCATACGCTCGCGCTCGAGGATGGTGTGCGTGACGCCGTTCTTGAATTCATGCCGCCCGGTCAGCAGAGCGCTGCGCGTCGGGGCGCAGGTCGGCGAGACCTGGAAATCGGTGAAGCGGACGCTCTCGCCGCGGAGCTGGTCCAGGTTCGGGGTCTTGAGGATCGGGTTACCGTGGGCGCTGATGTCCCCATAACCTTGGTCGTCCGTCAGGATGAAGAGGATGTTGGGACGGTCGGCGGCTAGCGACGTCACGACGCAAAACAAAAGTCCGGCGAGTAATCTCATGGGGGTGACGCAGAGTGCCCCTCCCTCCGCCCTAAGGCAACCCTTCAACCCTGCCTTTTGGTCAGCCTGAAAGAGCGGTAGCTCATCTCGCCGCTCACGGCGTCGCGATGCAACCGCGACCCTTTCACACCCGCGAAGTCGAGGGCGAGCTTATGCAGGAAGCGAGGCAGGGCCTGCTTCACCATGGCCTCATAACGGGGGGTATTAAGTTCCATGCCCCTGATCACCTCAGGATTGATCAGACGCATCTCGTCCAGCCGCAGGCGAGGATGCTTCACCAAGGCGGCGACCCACTCGTCGACGCCGCTACGGTAACGGAGGTCCGCATGGCAAAATCGTCCACCGGGCTTCAGGACGCGGGCGACCTCATCGACGAATCCGGGGAAATCGGGATAGCAGTGAGAGGCCTCGACGTTCATCACGACGTCGAAGCTGCCATCCGCGAAAGGCAGCTTCTGTGCATCGCCGACCTCAAAAGCCAACCCGGCGACCTGATGCCTGGCCTGACAATGGCGGATGGCCTCGGGATTCAGATCCAGGCCGACATACTCGGCCGGGGCATAAGTCCTCGCGAAAAAGGAAGCACCCCCGCCGTGCCCGCAGCTGACCTCCAGCACGCGTAAGCCCTTCAGGTCGACGCTACCGCGTACATGCTCATAGAGCTGGATATTAGGGCGGTTAGGCTCATCCGCTTCGGCCAGTGCAAGCCGAGGAGCCTCGGTGTCCGCGAAGGCATAATTCAAGAAGTCGACGCCCTGCTCGCGCACCCGACGCGTGAAGAACGGATACCACCAAGCCCAGAGCTTCTGGCGAAGCTTGGGGCGGACGAGGATCTCTTCGATAAGTCCCATCAGGACCAGACCCCCTGCTCGACCAACGCTTTGGTCGCCGCCGCCGACCAACCGCGGTTAGCCACTGGGTTCGCAGGACTTGGATGCGGGACCTTCGCGTATTTCACGAGGAGTCCGTCCAAAGCTTCACGGGCGCGCGTCTCGGCATAGCCGCCGACGCCGACGACGGTGCCGACGCCGAGCGTCTCGACGATGACCCGCAGCAACTTATCGCACTCCTTGTTCACCGGCGCCATGACCTCCGCCGGAAGTTCCTCGGGGATGACGTTACGACCTTGCTTGGTGTTCTCCAGGAAGAGCAGCGGGCAGTAGTTGTGGACCAGATGATCGGCGAAGAAGGACTCGGCCTGGCCGAAACGTTCCTGAAAGAGCCCCCAGAGACGTCGGCCGCTGACCTCGGACCTATGGCAGGCGAAACCGGTCACCTTCTTGCCCGGGTGCTCTTTCTCCGGCCGTCCGACCAGCATCTCCAGCCCCATCCAATCCCTGACCGCAGCGATTTCCCCGAACGGCACGCCGGTCTGGGCCATCCCGAAAGGTCCCGGGTTCATGCCCAGGAAGAGCACCTTCTTCGGCCCCGAAGCCGCGTAGCGACGCAGATAGGCCTCATGCGAAGCCCAGGCGTAGTCCAGCGGCTGGTAGACGAAGTCTGCCGGCGCGGGAAAGGAGCGTCCGGCCAAAGCCTTCCGTAACGCGATCGTCGCTCGGATGACTGGTTCGGCGGACATGGCTTCAGACAAACCGCCGATGCCACCGAGGCGAGCCGGAAGGCTCCGTCCAGGGTGAGATTTCCCCTTGCGCTTCCCCCCGCA
The DNA here is from genome assembly GCA_044350605.1 of Opitutales bacterium. Taxonomy (GTDB): domain Bacteria; phylum Verrucomicrobiota; class Verrucomicrobiia; order Opitutales; family UBA953; genus UBA953. The sequence continues at coordinate 5,584 of JBILHF010000061.1, read as the reverse complement.
GGATAAAAAGTCCACCTCCCTACCGACGTGAGCAAACCGCAGCCCTGGACGACCAAAGACGCCGAAGAATACTACGGCTTCAAACGATGGGGAGGTAACAACTTCTCCGTGGACCCTCAAGGTCACCTCTGCGTGCACCCGAAAGGCGACCACCGGAAGATCCGCATCACGGACATCGTCAAGGAGGTCGAAGCCTCCGGCCTGAAGCCTCCGCTGACCATCCGCGTCCAGGACCTGCTCCGCAACCGCGTGACGCAGATCAACGAGGCCTTCCGCAGCGCCATCAAGGAAGAGGACTACGACGGTCGTTACCGCGGCGTCTTCCCGATCAAGGTCAACCAGCTCCGCGAAGTCGTCGAAGAGATCCTCGACGCCGGCGAAGAATATGATTTCGGCCTCGAAGCCGGCTCGAAGCCGGAACTGATCATCGCCCTCGCTCTCCTCGAGAACCGCAAGGCCCTGCTGATCTGCAACGGTTACAAGGACGAGGAATACATCGAGCTCGCCCTCATGGGCCGCCGCCTCGGCAAGCAGACCATCATCGTCGTCGAACAGCTCTCGGAGATCGACGCCATCATCCGCATCGCCCGCCGCATGGGCGTGCAGCCGCACATCGGCCTGCGCGTCAAGCTCACGACCGCCGGCGAAGGCAAGTGGGCTGACAGCACCGGCGAGAACGCCAAGTTCGGCCTGACGGCCTCCGAGATCGTCGAAGTCGCCCAGCGCCTCGCCAAGGCGAAGATGAAGGACTCCCTCCGCCTCGTCCACTTCCACATCGGCTCCCAGGTGCCGAACATCGGCACGATCAAGAAGGCCGTGGTCGAAGCGACCCGCTTCTACTGCGAACTGAAGCGCATGGGCTTCCCGATGGGTCTCCTCGACGTCGGCGGCGGTCTGGGCATCGACTATGATGGCAGCCGCTCGGCCTATGAGTCTTCCATGAACTACAGCATGGAAGTCTACGCCCGTGACGTGGTCGCCAACATCAAGCAGATCTGCGAAGAGAGCAAGGTGGAGCTCCCGGACATCGTGTCGGAATCCGGCCGCGCCCTCGTCGCCCCTCACTCGATCCTGATCTTCGAAGCCGTCGACCGCATCACCCGCGACGACGGCAAGGTCGAAGCCCCCAAGGGCAAGACCCACCAGCTGATCAAGGAGCTCGAAGCCATCCGGAAGAACAAGCGTAAGTTCGACCCGCTCGAGCGCTACCATGACGCCAAGGAGAAGCGCGAAGAAGCCCACGCTCGCTTCAGCCTCGGCAACCTGCGACTCGAAGAACGAGCCGCCGCCGACCGTCTGTTCTGGGATATCTGTCGCCAGATCCGCGAAGACCTCAAGGACTCGGCCGACGTGCCGGACGAACTCGCCCGCCTCGACTCGATGCTGGCCGAGCAATACGTCTGTAACTTCTCGGTCTTCCAGTCCCTGCTCGACCACTGGGCCCTCGACCAGCTCTTCCCGATCGCCCCGATCCATCGCCTCAACGAGCGCCCGACGGTCCAGGCGACGCTCGTCGACATCACCTGCGACTCCGACGGCAAGGTCGACGACTTCATCGACCTCGAAGACGTCCGCAAGACCCTCGCCCTCCACCCCTTCAAGGAAGGCCAGCCGTACTATATCGGCGCCTTCATGGTCGGCGCCTACCAGGACATCATGGGCGACCTTCACAACCTCTTCGGGCGCGTGAACGAAGCCCACGTCTTCCTCGAAGACGACGAAGCCGACGGCTTCTACATCGAGGAAAGTATCCCGGGCTACTCCGTCGAACGCATCCTCGGCATGATCCAATATAACGCCGAAGACCTCTGCCGTATGCTCAAGCGCCAGGTGGACCGCGCCACGAAGGCCGACTCCGTCCGTCCCCGCGAAGGCGTGGCGATGGTCGACCTTTACGAACGCCTCATCCGCGGCCGGACCTACCTGATCCCGCACCGCGAAGAATTGAAGTCGAAGAAGGCCTCCAAAAAGAAGTAAGGATACCCAAAGGTAGGGGCGCCACGGCGTGGCGACCTTTCATCCCCCCGTGTCCCCTTGCCCACGTGCCAGCTTGCCAGCTGAAACGTCAGGCCAGAATGAGCTTCAACCGCTTCAGCTCGTCCAACGTCAGGGCAGGCGCGTCGCGCAGGTTCTCATAGGAATCGACATGCGCCAACCACGCCCAGTGATCGCCGCAGTCCATGCGCTCCATGAACCGGAGGCGCAGGGTCGCGATGGCGCCTTTGAGCATGTAAAGTCCGTCACCGACATGTTCGATCTTCTCGCCGAGCTTGGCGACCTTGTCGGTGGAATGTCCCGACTTCTTGCCAAGTAAGGTGATGTGGCTCGCCTGGTCCTGGGCCAGGTAGTTCAGGAGACCGATGGGGTTCTTTTCCAGGTTCTCCAGCGTCTTGGTTTCCTTGTAGACACCGATGATGAAACGTTTCGGCTTCATGGCGATCGGCGTGACGTAACTGCAGATGTTCAGATTGCCCTTACCGTCGGCCGTCGTCGCGAGACTGTAGATCGGACCGTCGACACGATTCCAAGGTTTGACGCGGATGCCTGGCATAAAGGATTGGTAATAGGATGCTAAGTTCCGTCGTTTTGTTCCGTGTTTTTCCTTTCGCGTCAACTACCGCTCTGCTAAATAGAATCCATGTCGGTCCGCGCCGGGCCAGCATCATAGCCTTTCCACCATGAATACCATCGTCTCGCTTCATGGCTTTACCGGAGAAAGCGCTGATTTTGCGCCACTTCGCGACGCACTCCCCTCCGAAACACGTCTTAACGCCCCAGACCTACCCGGACACGGCAAACGCCGCCATCAGCGTGACCTTCGCGATTACTCGATCGAGACGCACCTCGGGCTGATCACCGAAGCGGCCACGACTCCGCAGATCACGCTGCTGGGCTACTCCCTGGGCGGCCGTCTCGCGCTCCATTGGGCCCTCGCTCATCCGGAAAGAGTCGCCCGTCTTATCCTCATCGGGGCGAGTCCGGGACTGGCCACTCCCGCCGAACGCGAAGAACGACGCCTCGGCGACGCGACGCTGGCCGACTTCATCCGCACCCGCGGACTTGAGGCGTTCTTCAAGTATTGGCACAATCAGACTTTCTTCCAGCCGCTGCTCAAGCTGCCGGCGGAACGGCTGAGCCCGATCATGGAACGACGCCACCGCAACGACCCGGAAGGCCTCGCGCTCAGCCTCGACAACGTCGGCACGGGCACCCTGCCCTCTCTCTGGCCTCGTCTCAAGGAACTCCGTTGCCCGGTCGACCTGGTGACGGGCGAACACGACGTGAAATTCACCCGCCTGGCCCACGAGATGGGTGCCCATCTCCCCAAGGCCCGCCACAGCGTGATCGAAGGAGCCGGCCACGCCGTCCACCTCGAAAGGCCGGACGACGTGGCGATGCTCCTGCGCTGAGGCTCAGCTGAAGACGCCGAGCTGGGGCTTCGCGCGGTTGCCGATTTCCATGGGACGACCGGCCGGCGTCATGATCTCGGTCTGCACCGGCAGTCCGGCGGCATGGGCGATCGTCGCGTGCAGGCTACCCGGCGAGACGCCGTCCGCGGCCGGAGCATAACCCTTGGCGTCACTAGCTCCATGGACGTAGCCACGACGGACGCCACCGCCCGCGAGGACGGTCGAGAAGACGAGCGGATGATGCCCGCGGCCACCGCCCTCGAACGAAGGCTTGCGACCGAACTCGGTCGCAACGACGACGAGAGTGGATTCCAGCAAGCCCTTGGCTTCGAGGTCCTGGATGAGCGTGGCGAAGACACGGTCGAAATCGCCGCCAACATCCTCCATGCGGTCGTCCAAGGTGGCATGCATGTCCCAGCCGCCATGGGCGACTTCGACGAAGCGGACACCATTCTCGACGAGGCGTCGGGCGAGCAGGCAGCCTTGGCCGAACTTGCTCTTGCCATAGCGCGTCCGTGTGGCGGCCGGCTCGGCGGAGAGATCGAAGGCCTTCAGGTCCGTGCTCTTCATGAGCTGGAAGGTGGTCTCGTAGAATTCGTTGTAAGCCTTGACGTTCTCGTCGGCGGCCTTGCCCCCGAAGCCGGCATCGAGCTGCGCGAGCAAGGCGGCACGCTTACCCACGACGGCCTCACCGACCGGGCTCTTGGTGTCCAGCAAGCCGTCATCGGGATTGAGGATCGGCAGCGGCGAATAGGCCGCGGGGAACCAGCCGTTACCATGATTGGACGAACGGTTGACGGCCACGGAGGACGGCAGGGTCTTATGGCTGGAACCTAGGAAGTGCTGCGCCCAGGCGCCGAGCGTGGGGTGCTGGACGCTGCCGCGCTGCTCGAACCCAGTCCGCATCAGGTAGGCCGCAGAGGCGTGTACGCCGACCTTGGCGGTCATGGAACGGATGACCGTGATCTTGTCGCTGACCTTGGCGGTCTCCGGCAGATAGGAAGTCAGCTGCATGTCGCCCTTGGCGGAGACGATATCGCCGGGGCCCTTGCCCGCACCAGTCTTGGGATCGAAGGTGTCGATATGCGACATGCCGCCGTTGAGCTGGAGGAAGATCACGTGCTTGGCCTTGCCGAAGCCCGCGAGGCCGGCGTTCGGCGCCTTGACCGAGCTCTTTTGCTCGGCCGCCGAAGCCAGCCGGGCGAAGGCCGGCAGGACGCTCAGGCCGAAAGCGACCTTGGCGCACTTCTCAAGGAAGCGACGGCGGTCCTCAGGGTTGCGGAGCAGGTCGGCGGAGATGGGGAGGTTCATCGGATGAAAAGGAATTCGCGGGTGTTGGCCAAGACCCAGGCCAGGTCGGTGACGGCGAGTCCGTCGGCGAGCGAGCGGGTCGCGGCGGTGAGCTCGGTCGGCGTCGGGCGGCGGGAAAGGAAGGAGAGATAGAGCGAACGGACCTGGGCTTCCGGCGTCTTGGCCGCTTCCGCCGCCATGACGGCCTCGGCGCGGGGATCGGAGACCAAGCGGCCGACTGAGCCGTTCATCATCTGGAGAACTTGCGGGACGCTGCCGTCATTGGTCGCGGAATCCGCGAGCAGACGATCGCCCTGGCCCCACAAGCGGAGGAAGTGGGTCTCGGCCGAAGGCTGCGGAAGCTCGCTGGCGCGGGCCAGGAGCAACGAGAACCGGCTGACGGGCTTATCGCCTTCATAACCGTTGGCCAACCCCATGGTCGACCCGCCGGAGGCTTTCTTGCCGCCGGCCTTACCGGAACCAGCGAAAGCTTTCTTGGTCCGATCGATGGCGTTGCGGACTTCCGCCATGGTCACCTTGCCGGGAGGCAGGGCCATGACCTTGATGTCGTCGCCGCGACGCAGGAGGACGTTGTCCGCATAGGTGCCGACCGCGGTGACGACGAGGCTGTCCCAGGCCTGCTCGGCGGTCAGGCGACGGACGATCGGGCCGTTGAAGAGATACTTGGCCTTGCCGAGGTCGGGCGTCGGGCTGGCTCCGGCCTGGTAGGTCTTGGAGTTGTAGATCACGCGCTGCACTTCGCGGAGGTCGAACTTCGCGGCCTTCATGACGAACGTGAGGTGAGCGAGGAGTTCCGGACTGCTGGCCTGCGTGAGGTCGTCGATGTCATTGACGGGCTCGATGACGCCGAGTCCGAACGCCTT
>JBILHF010000077.1:0-6396 GCA_044350605.1 Opitutales bacterium | reverse complement strand
TGGCTGGGGCATCTGGTAGGGACGTGATTGCCATCACGTCCGTGGGCGGACGGAGATTGGAAAAGTCGGTGAGTTTGCCCGGCTCGACGCACGTTCGGATGCGAACGGCGGTCATGGCAATGACCGCCCTACCCGAGGCAGGCCCATCATACGCTCCGCCCCCCTTGAGCGCTGCCGTATCTAACCGCTATCCGCCAACCGCTAACCGCTACCACCTCTGCCACATCCATCCTTTATCTTCCATCCTCCATCTTCCATCCTGCTTCAACCGCCCCATGCGCTTCCTCGCATTCCTTCCCCTCCTGCTGGCTTCGCTGGTCTCCGCCCAGACCCATCAGGCCGATATCGTCATCTACGGCGGCACGAGCGCGGGGGTAATCGCGGGCATCCAAGCCGCCAAGCTGGGCAAGAAGGTCATCATCGTCGAAGCCGGTCAGCACATCGGCGGAATGGCCGTCGAAGGCCTGGGAGGCACGGACATCGACAACCAGAAGGAGATCCGCAACAGCCCGGCGGTCGGAGGCCTCGCCCGGGAGTTCTACCGACGTATCAGCCTGAAGTATAATCGTAACGGGGCCTTCGATGCGATCGCGGCCAACGGCACCATGAACACGGGGCTCTGGCGCTTCGAATCCCATGTCGCCGAGCAGGTCTACGACGCCTGGGTCAAGGAAGCCCGCGTCACGGTCCTGCGCGGCCATCGCTTGAAAGAGACCGGTGGCGTGACGATGGAGAAGCTGAAGATCACCGCCATCACCTGCGAGAATGGCGCCGTCATCAAAGGCAAGGTCTTCATCGATGCGACCTACGAAGGCGACCTGCTGGCCTTCGCCGGGCTGAGCTTCGCGGTCGGCCGCGAGGGTAACGCCAAATACCGCGAGACGACCAACGGCCTTCAACTCGACAGCAAGCACAAGCAACTCGACAAGCTCATCGACCCCTACGTCCGTCCGGGCGACCCCTCGAGCGGGCTCATCTACGGCGTCCAGCCCACCCCGGCGGGCAAGAACGGCGACCCCGACGACGGCATCCAAGGCTACTGCTTCCGACTTTGCCTGACCCGCGCCGCGGACCGCACCCCCATCGAGAAGCCCGCCGACTTCGACCCGTCCCATTACGAACTGCAGCGCCGCTACCTTGCAGCCGGCGGCAAGATCGACGCTCCCGGCGTCGGCGTGCCCAACGGCAAGACCGACCCGGGCTCCTGGCACTCGCTCGCGGGCAACTTCACGGGCTTCAATCACCGCTACCCGACGGCCAGCTATGCGGAACGCGCCGAGATGATCCGCGTGTCCCGTAACCACATCCAAGGCCTCTACTGGTATCTCGCCAACGACCCGTCCGTCCCGGAGGCGACCCGTAAAGCCTGGGGCGCATGGGGTCTGACGAAGGACGAGTTCACCGATAACGGCGGCTGGCCCCGCGCCTTCTACGTCCGCAACGGCCGCCGTCTCGTCGGAGACTTCGTCCTCACCGAAGCGCATCTGCGCCGCAACAACCCGACGCCGATCGTCGACTCGGTGGGATTGATCTGGTGGCCGCCGGACTTCCACCACTCCCGCTGCATCGTCAAAGACGGCCGCGTCTGGATGGAAGGCGCCGTCTTCGACAACTCCCCCAACCCGAACTGGATTCCCTGCGGCGTCCCCTATCGCTCGCTTGTCCCCAAGGTCAAGGAGTGCACCAACCTCCTCACGCCCACCTGCCCTTCGTCGAGCTACGTGGCCTATGGAGCCTATCGCATCGAGTTCACGTTCATGGCCGCCGGACAGGCTTGCGCCAACGCCGCTTCACTTGCCGTCGACAGCAACAGCCCCGTGCAACGTATCAATCTCGGCCAGCTCACCGAGATGCTGCGCGCACAGGGTCAGGTGATGTCGGTCCCCAGGTAGGGTCGCCACTGCGTGGCGACCTAGCATCCGGCCGCCGCATGGTGGCCGAAGGTAGGGGCACGACTGCGTCGTGACCGGGCGCGGCATAGCCACGCCCCTACCCTGGTTCACCATTCGGCGAACCTTTAGGACAGCACGTGGCGCTGTCCCTACCCGTGACAGGTGGAAGCGGCTAGCGGACAGGAGAGACGTTTATTTCAGGTCACAGGTCTCGGCTACAGGTACGGGTTCGGGAACGGGTTCAGCTATCAGTCCCGGGGCCTGCACCCGAACCTGAACACCTGAACCAGATACCCGACGGCCGAGACCCGAGACCTGAAAATGCAGCCGCAGCATCCCTCCCAGTTTCCGACGTCCCCTTGAGCCCTGCCTCTCCTCGTGTCCCCGTGTCACCATGCCCACGTGTCCCCTCGAAGGCTTAGCCTTCGCCTTCACCACGTATACCGAATCGTATACGTCACCGTCTTTTCTTCGTCCGGACGGAGGGGGACGCGGAATTCGAAGGTCTGGGCGTCCGTCTTCTTATGATCCTGGCTCTGCGCGGTGAGGGTCCATTCGCCGCCGTGGTTGGCGTGCTCGACGACGCGGATCTCGACGGCCTCCTTCTTGCGGTTACGCACCTTGATTTCGAAAGTCTGGGTGGCGACGCGGTTAGAGCCGTCTTCGCGGCTGCTCTTCATGACACGCTCGCCGACGAGGTCGAAGCTGTTGCCGACGAGGACGCGGATGGTCTCGTTCTTCGGGGTGTGGTCGATCTGGTTCTCGCCGACGAACTCGAGCTGACGATCGCCGTCCTGGGAATAGAAACGCACCTTACCCTTCGGGAGCGCGATGCCGAGTTTGTTGGCCTCGGAGTTCTTGAACTCGCGGAAGACCTGGACCTTGCCGGAGGAAGGCACACCGCGGCGATAATGGCCCTCTCCTTCGAAGATGTAGATGCGCTCAGCCTTGACGCCCGTGGCGCGGACAAACTCGACCTGCTTGGTCTCCTTGTCCCGCAGGGTCACGGGATTACCGAGCGTGTAGAGATGGAACTCATCGAACGATTTCTCGGTAACGACCTTCTCTGCGCTCATGGCAACAGCACCCGACCCCATGCCACGCCCCTTCCCGAGAGAATAATCCGGCTGTACGCGATTCACGTCACCGGCCATGAGTTTGACCTTGGCGTCATTGAAGATCATGCCGCTGTGGTTATTCATCGTGATCCAGCCGACGACATCCAAGGAGTCACCTTTCTCTTCAGCGACGAGGTTATAGCTGGCTTCCCAAGTGAAACCACGGCTGAGGTAGGCGACCTCGGCGTCGATCTTGCCCGACGACGCGGAGTTGAGCTTCCAGTTCAGGGTGGGCTTGAGGACGTTGTCCGTGCCGAGCGAAGGGAAGACAGGCTCTCCGGGCAGGGAGAACTGCAGCTTACCGTCCACCTCGATGATGGGCTCGACGAAACTGCCGCCGGGCACGAAGCCGCTGCGCACGACCTTGCCGACGATGATCCGGTCGGGCTTATTGTTCTCATGCCGCACGAACTCGAGGGTCTTGCCTTCGAAGAGCGAGAGCAGCATCGCCTGCGAGACGGGATCGTTGCGGTAGGACTGCTCGAGGATCTGGAACTCGGCCTTGCCGGCGATGTCGCGAAGAATGACGGAGTCCGCTTCGACCTGCGCGGTGGCGCCGGCGAAGGAGACCTGGTTGAGACCGGACTTGAGGTCGATCGGCAGGGTCTCACGGACCACGGCGTAACCGCCGTTGTAGATCGTGAGCGCCGGATCGGCGGCGAAGGAAGCGGAAGCGGCGGCCAGCAGGAGGAACGCGGGGAGTTTCATGGGGATGGGGAAAGTATTGGGCAAAGACACTAGGTTGCCTACATCTTAATATGCGAAGCCGATGTCGGATTTAGCCTAGAGGAAGTTGATCCGTTGAACGGTTGGCCGGTTGGCCAGAAAGAGGCCAACATAGCTGGCAAGTTGACACGTTGACATGCTGGCAAGGGGAGGAGGCCGCATTGAAGGAGGGCGCAAAGGGGGGTCGGATGGTTGGCTGGGGCCGACGCTTTCAGGTCCCAGGTCTCGGCCATCGGGTCTCAGGTTCGGCTACTCGGGTGCAGGTACAGGTTCAGGCGCTCTGTCATCTGTCATCGATTCAGGCCTCTGTCATCGACCCAGCCATCCGTCTTCCCGCTCAATTCAGCCCTCAACTCAGTCCTCTATTCAGTCCTCAACGCCTCCCGCCCTTCTTCCTTTGCTTCCTACGATACTCCACGGGAGTGCACTTCATCTCCCGTTTGAACAAGCGATTGAAGAAAGTCACCTGGCGGAAGCCGCAGGCTAAGGCGATGTCGAGGACGCTCCGGTCACCGTCGCGTAGCTCCCGGCGGGCGGCCTGGAGGCGCAGCTCGTTGACGAATGCGCTGAAGCTATGACCCGAGTGCTGCTTGAACTGCCGGGCGAAGGTCGGCCGGCTTAGCCCGGAGATGCGGAGCAGATCTTCCAGCCGGATCTCGTCCCGGAAGTTGGCTACGAGATGCTGGACGGATTTCGAGATGGCCTTCTGATAATGCGATTCAGCGCTCAGAGTGAAACTACGGGAAGACAGCAGCGAGAGATCGGACTCCGGAGCGTCGGCGACTTCGGCGAGCAGGCGCAATAACGTGGCGAGCTGGCCCGCGCCCTTGCTCCGGGCGACCTCCTGCATGAGCACCGCGATGGCGGTCGCCGTACGACCACGGATATGCAGACCGCGCTCCGCCCGCTTGAAGAGCTCGCGTAACTCGAGGTTTTCGGGAAACGCCCAGACAGGATGACTCTCCGGGAAATGCCACTGGATCGAAAGGCCGCTCGAAGCACCGGCGGTATGCCAGTGATGCGGCAACCGTTCGCCCAGCAGCACCAGGTCTCCGGCGCCGAAGGCACCGATGGCATCACCGACGAAGCGGGTTCCCTCCCCACCCGTGAACAGGGTCAGTTCGACCTCCTTGTGGAAGTGCCAGTGATTGCCTTCCCCTTGGACGGGCTGGGTCCGGCCGGGCCCGAGGAGGCATTCCACCTCCCGCAATGACTTCGACCAGCGCAATACGCGGAAGGAGTGCCCCTCGGGCAGCTCGACCTTCTCGCGGATGGCTTTCATAAGGTCATTCGTATCAGGAAGACCCCCTCCCGCAAGGGGTTAGTTGAGATAATAGTGCCGCCACGGGAGACGCCCAGCGTAGCGATCTCCCTCCTAGGTGTTAGAATGGACCTCTACCCATGAGCACCCCCGTCAACTATCGTTTCTCTTTCGGCCCTTGGAACATCAGCGAAGGAGGCGACCCCTTCGGCGGCGACGTCCGTAAGGTCTTCCCGCACGAGGAGAAGTTCGCCCTCTACCGCCCCCTCGGCTTCGAAGGCGTGCAGTTCCATGACGACGACGTCGTCCCGGGCATGGACGGCCTCAAGCCCGACCAGATCCAGAAGAAGGCCACCGAGGTGAAGGCGATGCTCGCCAACCAGGGCCTGACGCCGGAGTTCGTCGCCCCGCGCCTGTGGTTCGCCGACCAGACCGTCGACGGCGCCTACACCTCCAACAGCGCCTCCGACCGCGCCTACGCCTGGGATCGCACCAAGAAGTGCATCGACATCGCCAACGCCGTCGGCTCCAAGGCCATCGTGCTCTGGCTCGCCCGCGAAGGCACCTACATCCGCGAAGCCAAGGACGCCAAGCTGGCCTACCAGCGCCTGCTCGAGACGGTCAACGCGATGCTCGACTACGACAAGAACATCGAGATCTGGATCGAGCCGAAGCCGAATGAGCCGACCGACCAGGCTTACGTGCCCACCATCGGTCACGCCCTCACCCTCTCCTACGCCTCCAAGGACCATAAGCGCGTCAAAGGCCTCATCGAGTCCGCCCACGCCATGCTCGCCGGCCTCGACGCCAGCGACGAGATGGCCTTCGCCCTCGCCCACGACAAACTGGCGAGCGTCCACCTCAACGACCAGAACGGCCTGAAATACGACCAGGACAAGAACTTCGGCGGCGCCAACCTCCGCGCGGCCTTCAACCAGGTCCGCGTCCTCGAAGAATCCGGCTACGGCAACCGCGGCGAATTCATCGGCCTGGACGTGAAGGCCATCCGCACCCAGCGCGGCTGCCCGGTCACCGACCATCTCAAGAACAGCCGCGAGCTGTTCCTTGCGCTCGTCCAGAAGGTCCGCACGGTAGACCAGAAGCTCGTCCAGCAGTATCGCGACGCCCGCGACTACGAAGCGCTCGAGCTCTACATCCTCAAGCACATCATGGGACTCAAGTAAGTCCCGCCCATCCCTCCCCCCCTCATGAAGCAGTATCGCCTCAACCGCCTCTTCAACGCCTCGTCCAAGCGCTGCTTCGACGTCGCCGTCGACCACGGCTTCTTCAACCAGCCCGGCTTCCTGCAGGGCATCGAAGACATGCGCCAGGTCGTCGCCACGCTCGTCGACGCCGGCCCCGACGCCATCCAGCTGACCGTCGGCCAGGCCCGCCACCT
>JBILHF010000181.1:0-2573 GCA_044350605.1 Opitutales bacterium | reverse complement strand
TGACGGCCATCGCGGTCATCGGCTTCGTCATCGAAGCGATCCAGAACATCGAGTCCTTCCCCATCGAGCGCTTGCCGGCGACGTCGGCCAGGCCGAAGGCTTCGACCGCGATCAGGCCGTCCGGACCCACGACCGCCGTGACGGCGCCGGTGATCTGGTCGTTGTCCACGAAATGCTGCAGCGCGAACGCCGTGACGGCGTTCTCATTGTCGGGCATCGGCTTCTCCTTCTTGCAACCCGTCAGGAGCAGGAGGCCAAGGGCAAGGCTCAGTAAGCGCATGAATGAGAGATAGCCGCCGCGTTCCGCCGCCCAAGACAAAAAACCCGATTATGTCGGAGGCTGGTCGTTTGGGTGCCTCCAGCGCATTAGATTTTCCCCCTTCGGCATGGTTTATGCGTATCAGGTTACGGGCTCTCGGGCGGTCTGACATATCCGTCATTTTCGCCGCCAAGAGTTTATAATCCATGGCTTGTGGCTGGTTCTATCGCGGCCTTTCCATCACCGCACACCCACATGCGTACCCTCACCCGCTCCCTGCTCCTCGCCGCCGCCGTCACGCCGCTCTTCGCGGCCCATTACGATAGCCCGTTCCTCGACAATACGGCGCCGACGATCTCGACCACGGTCTCGCTCGGCGGCCAGAACTTCGTCAACCAAGGTCTTGTCGGCGTCGGCGTCTTCGCCACCAACGTGATCGACGGACGCGGCGACACCTTCGGGTCCTTCTCCTCCTTCAAGGTCGACCACAACACTTGGCGTAAAAACGCCAACGGCTCCTACTCTGGTACGCTCTATACCTTGCCTGACCGCGGTTACAATGTCGCGGGCCTCATCGCCTACCCGGCTCGCATCCAGCAGATGGCGCTCTCGTTCACTCCCGACTACACCGCCAATAACGTCTCGCAGACCCAGCTCACGCTTTCGCTGCAGCGCACGATCACCATCACCGACTTCGCCGGGCAGATCACGACCGCCGTCGATCCGATTGGCCCTACCACCCTGCAGGGCTTCAGCAATGTCGCCACCGCCGGGGGTAAGTTCGCCATCGACGGCGAAGGTCTCGCCCTCCGCGCCGACGGCTCCTTCTACGTCTCCGACGAATATGGCGCCACGGTCTACCACGTGAGCAAGACGGGTCAGATGCTCGGGATGATCACTCCGCCCCAGGCCCTCCTGCCGCAGTTCTCCGTGCCGACCACGGGCTACCCCACCGCCAGCGCCGGCGTGCAGACCGGCGGTCGTCGCGATAACCAAGGCATGGAGGCCGTCGACCTTACCCCCGATGGCCGCCACCTGATGACCTTGCTGCAGAGCGCCACCCGTCAGGATAATCCCGCTGACAACAATCAAGGCCGCCTCTTCACGCGTCTGTCCGTCTATGACGTGAGCAATAATCCCACGCCCACCTCGCCGGTCGGCCACTACGTGGTCGAGCTTCCCACCTTCGACCGCGACGGCACGGGTGGTTCCGCCGACCGCGCGGCCGCCCAGTCCGAGATCGTCGCCCTTTCGCCGACTTCCTTCCTCGTGCTCAGCCGCGATGGCAACGGCAACGGCTCCGGTGACAATAACCGTCCGCTGGTCTTCAAGACGGTCTCGTTCGTCACGCTCACCGGCGCCACTAACCTCGCCGGGACTTCTTATGCCACCGGTTACACCCCGGTCGCCAACGGCATCTCCGGTACGTTGGACGGCATCGTCGCCGCTCAGGTCACTCCCTTCGTGAACCTGCTCAATCCGACCCAGCTCGCCCGCTTTGGTATCGATATGAATGTCGGCGCTGAAGGCTCGGGCTCTCCGGTTAACGTCAATTCCCTCGGTGAGAAGTGGGAGGCGCTTTCGATCGTCCCGGTGCTCGATCCCTCCGCCCCGAACGACTACTTCCTCCTGGTCGGCAACGACAACGACTTCCTCGGCACGAGCGTGACCATGCTCGGCCAGCCGGCGGTCGACGCCACCGCCGGTCCGGCCGTCGCCGATAATCCGAACCGCGTCCTGGTCTACCGCGTGACCCTGCCGGGATATGTCGATCCGGGTCTGGTGATCTCGGCCACCAACCGCGCCCCCGTCATGGCGGCCAACTCCCTCCAATCCACCCGCAACATGGGGTCCAGCTTCGGCACGATTCTCAAGAGCCGCCTGACCAACAGCATGCGCATGGCCGCGCCCGGCAAGGTCGCCGGTTTCGACCCCCAGACCGGCGAACCCTTGGCTGATCTCTGCGCCAGCGGCCTCCCGGCGACCCACGGCGTGCATAAAGGCATGCGCTGGTGGTTCGATGGTTCTATCCGGAATATCTCCGAGGATCCCAACGCCGTCGGCCAGTCGCTCGACTCCAGCGCCTCGGCTGGCGCCCTCGGCTTGGAGTGGGAGCTGGGCGAAGGCTTCGTGTTCGGTTTCGGCGTCGGGATGCAGGACGGCAAGTCCGACGGTTCCAACGGAGCCAACGTCAGCTACAAGGGCAAGAGCCTGACTTCCTACCTGATGGGACGAAGCGACATCTTCTTCGGCAGCCTCACGGTCACCGCTGGCCGCCAGGACTTTGACTCGATCCAGTCCGCGGGCCCTTACG
>JBILHF010000180.1:0-2591 GCA_044350605.1 Opitutales bacterium | reverse complement strand
TGGGACAGCGACGAACAGTCCGTGCCCGTCAGCGCCCGCTGGTCGGACAGCGAGAACCTGGCCAGAGCGTGGCTCCGGGCATGCCGCCGCGAGGATGACATCGTGCATGCGCGCTTCGAGTAAACGCAACAGGTAGTGGCACGATTCATCGTGCCCTCCAGTTCGGAGGGCGCGGCGTAGCCACGCCCCTACCCTCGGCCGCCCTGCGGCGGCCAGAGACGGAAAGCCTGCGGCTCAGACGACTTCAGGCAGCTGGTCCAGCGACGTGATGAACACGTCGGCGCCGGCCTTCACCTTCGCGCGGACGGCATAGCGGCCGAAGCCGACGACTTTGTCGGCGTCGCCCTTGACCTCGAGGTCGCTGGCGCCGTCGCCGACCATGACGACGTGCGTGGCCTGATGCTCGGCGCGGAGGCGGCGGGCGACGACGTTCTTGCCCTTGGACCGGCAGGTCGGGCAGGACTCGTCGAAGCCGGCATAGGATCCATCGGCGTGGAAACGCAGGATCACGGCTTCGACGCGGTCGATGCCGAGGAACTGGGCGAGAGGCAGGATGGCCTGGGTGAAGCCGCCGCTGACGATGGCGATCTTCCAACCCGCGGCGCGAAGCTTCTGGAGCGTCGCCAGGGCGGTAGGCTCGACAGTCGCGATGTATTTCGCGCCGATCGCTTCGAGCTCGGCCTTGGTCGGCTTGATGATCTCGAGACGCTTGGCGAAGATGGCTTCCATCGGCGTGCCGCCGTCCATGGCCGCATTGGTCATGTCCTCGACGGCCTTGAAGGTCTCCGGACCGCGCAGGCGGCCCAGTTCGTCGATGCCCTCGATGGACGAGAGGGTCGAATCACAGTCGAGAAGAAGGAGCTTCGTGGCCACGACGGACTACAAACAGCATGGCCGATAAGGTCAAGTAAGGGCGAAGTCTGAGAGTTTGGAGTATCGAGTATTGAGTATGGGGGAGGATGCGTGGTGCCTTTTTCAAATGGGTGGTTCGATATCTGGATTTTGTTTCGGGTGGCGGGTGGCAGCCCCGGGTGGCAGGTGGCCGGATTGTTTGTTCTCATCGATTCAGCCCTCGATGCAGTCCTCAATGCAGTCATCGACTCAGTCCTCCGTTAGCCGACCGACCCTTCCCAATGCAGGGTTGCCAGACGAGCGGGGCTGCTCACTGTCGTTCGCACCATGGCCTGTACTGCTCCCACCTCTGCTTCCGAAGTCTTCTGCCGCGCCTCCAAGTGCAACCGCCTGATGGGCCGCGTGCTCATCGCGCTGGCCGTCGTGATCGCGATCGTCATCGCCAAGGGTGGTGCGGAGTTCATCCGCAACTCGGCCGCCGGCAATGTCGGCTCCGCCGAACGCATCGTCGGTTTCGTCGCCATCTTCGCCGCCGAGTTCGCGTTGTTCCTCACCGCCCTCTTCTTCGCCCGCCGTCGCGCCTCCGCCGCCCATCACGCCATGGTGAAAGCCAATAACCTGAAGGCTCTCGAGCTCCTCGCCGCCTCCGCGACCGACGAAGCCACGAAGAAGGAGATCCTCGCCCGCTCCGCCGACCTCGTCGCCGGCAAGCCGGGTTGCTGCAAGTAAGCGAAGCCGAACAGGGCTGGGGCCAGGGCCAGCAAGACAGGGACAGCATCAACTGCTGTCCTTTTTTGTGCCCGCAGCATCCTATCCGGTTTCCAGCCTCCCTTGGTTTGCTGCCTCTCCTACCCCTACCCCCACCCCTGCCCCTTTCTCAACCTTTGCACTTTTGCACCTTTGCACTCAATCTTCCCCCATGCGCTGCCTCCTCCCCCTGCTCGCTTTCGTCTCGGTCTTCGCGGCCGACGCCCCTGCCCCGCTCCGCGTCTTCCTCCGCTGCGGACCGAAGACCCATGGTCCGGGCGACCATGATCATCCCGCCTTTGCGCGCGACTGGCAGCCCATCCTCAAGCAGGCCGGCATGGTCGCCTCAGTCGGCGACGCCGACGAGAAAGGCGTGCAGACCTTCCCCTCCGACGAAGAACTCGCGCGCACCGACGTGCTCGTCATCCACCGCCAGGGCGGCGGCGACTTCAAGCCCGACGAGCGCGCGCGCGTCGAGAAGTTCGCGACCCGCGGCGGCAGCTTCGTGGTAATCCACGCCGGCGCCGTCGCCGGCAACAACGCCTCGGCTGACTTCTACAAGGACCTCGTCGGCGGCTCCTGGCGTCAGAAGGTGACCAAGTGGCGCGAAGGCCCGATGCAGCTCAAGTTCGTCGACAAGGCCCACGGCATCACGCAGGGCATCGCCGACTTCGGCATGAAGGACGAGATCTACTACGACATGGACCTGCGCGCGGACGTGCATCCCCTGGCGACCGCGCCCACGCCGAAGAAACTCGGCGACGGCTTCGAAGAGCAGACCCAGCTCTGGACCTACGAGAAGGCCGGCGCCCAGCGCGCCTTCGTCTTCATCCCCGGACACACCTACGTGAACTTCAGCCGGCCGGACGTGAAGCTCCTGCTCCTGCGCGGGATCGCCTGGGCCGGACGCCGGGAGCCGGGCGAACTTATCGAGCAGGCCGCCAAGATGCAGATCTGCGTGTTCCCGGGCATCCCGCCTTCCGCACCAGCCA
>JBILHF010000185.1:0-2624 GCA_044350605.1 Opitutales bacterium | reverse complement strand
CCGGCGTCCGCGCCGGTGAGGGTGAAGCCGAAGAGGCTGACCGCCTTGCCGTTGCTGACGTTCTTGTCGGCGAACGTGGCCGTGACGGCCGAGGCGTCGACGGAAACCAAGTCGTTGGCCAGGCTCGCGATCGTACCACCGGTGAAGGTCGCGGCGTTCGTGCGGTCGTAAGCCTTGTTCTGGACGGTGATGCCCGTGACCGTGCGGGCCAGCGGCGTGACCGTCAGCGCACCGACGACGGTGGCCGTGCCGGAGAAGTTGCTGCCACCGACCGTCAATGCGGACGCGGTGGCCGTGTAATTACCGACGCGCAGGTTACCGCCGGCGCTGCTGGCGGGATTCGCCGCCCCGAGCGTGAAGGATACCGTGCCGCCGGCGCCGTCGGCGTATTGGAAGGAGTTACCGGAGCCGCTGACCGCAGTCAGTCCCGTGAGGACCTGGCCGCCCGTCGTCAGGTATTCGACACTGCTGATGCTGAACGTAGGAGCGGAACCGTAAGTGGCCGCCCCGTTGGCGGCGCGGATGAGGAGCTGGCCGGCCGGGACGATCGTGAAGTCGCCGCCGACGTAGTTCATCGCATAATTCTGGGCGCTCAGGCCGGAGGCCTGGAGCACGCCCGCATAGGTGCCCGCCGCCTGCGTCGTGGCGTTGCTGCGCGCGACGACCAGCGTGCCGCCCACGACCGCGGCGGTGTCGGCGCCAACGAAACCGGCGAAGCTGACGCCGTTGAAGTTCGTGCCATCGGCGGTCGAGAAGAGCTTCGCGTCCGCGTTGGCGAGGACATTGAGGGTCGCCTGGGCGATGGTCGCCGTCAGACCGCTCGGCTGGACCAGCGCGTAATTGGAAGCACCCGTGCCGGACAGGCTGTAACCGGTCACCGCGACCGGCTTGTTCACCGCGGCGTTGGCATCGCCGAAGACCGCCAAGGCGGTACCGGTGACGACTGGGGAATCCCCGGCGCCGGTGATCGGCGTGACCACGGGCGAACCGGTGAGGGATGCGCGCACCGTCGCATCATAGATACGACCCACCGCCGTCACGCCCGTGACCGTCACGGACAGCGGGGTGATGCGGGCTGCGGCGGTCTGGCCGGCCGCGAGGACATAATTAGCCGCGAGGCCGGTGCCATCGGTCAGCTGGACCGAGCTAGCCGTCACCAAGTTCGCGCTGGCGACGTCCTTGGAATTGAAGGCGGCGGTGAAGCTCCGGCCCAACGTCTCGGAGCCGACGAGGCCCTGGAGCGTCAGCGCTCCGGTGGCCGCGGTCGTGCCATCATAGACCTTATCGTTCGCGGTCAGCGTCGCCGTGATCGTCTTCGGTGAGACCGTGAGCGTACCCGGGACATAGCTCAGCGAATAATTAGCAGCGGTCTGGCCGCTGGCCGTCAGCACATAGCTACCCGCATGGCGCGCACCCTGGCTGTTGCCAGCATAGGTGGGCGCGCCGGAGAGGACCGCATCCGTGTCGCCGTTGAGGAAGCCGGCATAGCCCACGCCAGCGCCACCCGCATAGGCGTTACCGTCGTAGGTCTTGGTCGCGGACGCGACGTTCACGGTCAGGGAGGCGGGCGTCACGCTGAGCGCGGTCGCGTTGCCGACGGCCTGGGTGAGGACGTAATTCGGGCCGACGAGGCTGAGGCCGGAGCCCGTGAGGCCATAGGTGCCCACGTTGCTGGTCAGCGTGGCGTTGGTCGTGAAAGCCAGCGTGCCGGTGACGGCGGCCGACAGGGCGTCGCCGTTGCGGAGACCGGTGACCGTACCCGTGAAGGTCGGTTCAGCGGCTCCGTAGGTGCGCGTGGCGGCCTGCGCGACGACGGACAACGTCGCGGGCGTGATCGTCACGCGACCATCGACGAACTGCGTGAAGGCGTAATTAGCCGCGGCGAAGGTGCCCGCGGTCGGCGTGTAGGCGTAGGTGCCCACCGGGCTGGTGGCCAAGGCGGAGGAGACGCCGCCGGCGGAGCCGGTGATGCCGGCGGTGACGAAATCCTCGCCGTTCACGAAACCGGTGAGGGTCGCGGAGAAGGCCGGATCAGCCGCACCGTATTCGCGCGTCGCATCGGCGCCGGTGAGCGTCAAGGCGGCCTTGTTGACCGTCAACGTACCGGAGGCGAAGTTGACGGTGTAATTGGCCGCGGACAGTCCGCTCGGCGTAAGGGCGTAGTTACCGGCATTGATCGCGCCCTGGCTGGTGCCGGCGAAGCTGACGGAGCCCGCGAGCACGGCTGCGGTCTCGTCATTACGGAAGCCAGCGTAGGTCAGCGTGGATCCGCCGACGAAGGCCTGACCGTCGTAGGTCTTGGCGAGATTGCCCGCGGTGACCGTCAAGGTCGCCGGGGTCACGGTCAGCGCCGTCGCGTTCGCGACGTCCTGGGTGAAAAC
Source organism: Opitutales bacterium (assembly GCA_044350605.1). Classification (GTDB taxonomy): domain Bacteria; phylum Verrucomicrobiota; class Verrucomicrobiia; order Opitutales; family UBA953; genus UBA953. The sequence continues at coordinate 243 of JBILHF010000185.1, read as the reverse complement.
ATAGTTACCCGAGGAAGAGGTGAGGCCGGAAACGTCGACGCGATACTGCCCCACCCCGCTCGCGGCGGTGGCATCAGAGGCGAAGACGAAGGCGCCGGAGGTGGCGGTGGCGAGGGTCTCGCCGTTCTTGAAGCCGGTCACGGTCGCGGCGAAGGCCGGGTCGGCCGCGCCGTATTCGCGCGAAGCCGCGGCGGCCGTCAGGGTCAGGGTCGCCGGGGTGACGGAGAGTCGGCCGTCCATCCG
>JBILHF010000178.1:0-2643 GCA_044350605.1 Opitutales bacterium | reverse complement strand
AAGAACTCGACCGAGACCGTGGGTCGGGCGGGATGCCGGAGAGCGGCGATGAGCTGGGAGCGGGACATCTGAAGTATCTTCTTATCGAGATATGAAGATGTATGTCAAGACCGAGCGGTCATTCATCCCGCCCCTCCCTGCCCCCGTTCACGGGCAGCTCGCCGGGCAAGGCCACATGGTAGGCCATGACCATCCAGCAGAGCATGACGGGGTAGATCAGGACGATGAAGCCGAAGGTCCCGAAGATGCCCAGGAGCACCCCGGCCTTCACGGAGAGCACCTTCAAAGCTACCAGGAAAATGATCGGGATGATGACGAAGAGGATCGCAGCGACGTAACCGATGGACGTCGTACCGGAATAAAGTCCTGCCGAGCGGGCGAGGTCCATGCCGCAGGAGCGACAGGCCTTGCCCAGCCGGAACCAGGAGGCGAGCAACCCGCGCTTCCCGCAGTTCGGGCAGTGGCAAAGGAGGCCGCGGGCGATGATGTCGCCGCGGGTGACCTTGAGCTCGGGTTCGTCCATCCCACCAGCGTCCGCACGGGAAGCCCGATGACAAGCCCTGCCTTCTTATCGGTAGGGTCAGCACTGCGTGCTGACCCTACCAAGATACAAAACCCGAACTACACCTTCAGGAACAACTTCTGGCGCTTGAGGAACCAGAAGAGCGCCCACTTCACGGCGAAGATGCCGGTGACCATGATCAGCGAGGCGACGGCCGGCGGGAAGGCGCGGGCGAGGCCACCGAAGAGCGCCTGCGCGGTGAAGTCGAAGCTGAAGAACTTAGACGACATGTAGATGAGCACGGAATTCATGCCGATGACGGCGAAGAAGGCTCCGAATCCGCGAGCCCAGCCACGGACGTCAATCGTCCAATAGAACAAGGCCAGCAGAAGACTGCCCCACCCGCAGGTCCACAGGACGAACGAGCTGGTCCAGAGGTTCTTGTTCAACGGGAAGACGAAGCTCCAGAGTCCGCCCACCGCCAGCAAGGCGAGGCCGGCGAGGGCCAGACCCGCGGCCTTACGGTCGCCGGACACCTCTTCCGCCGAGCGGCGCAGCCAGAGGCCGGCCAGGATGCCCAGCAAGGCGTTGCCAATGGCCGGAAGGACCGCGAGCAAGCCTTCAGGATCATGGATGCCCTTGTGGAGCTTGCCCGGCAGCAACAGTCGATCCACGTAACTGGCGAAGTTGCCTTCCATCGTCAGGTCGCCCGGCGTGAAGCCCGGGGCATGGCCGAAAGACATGATCGCCCAATAACCAAGGAGGATACCCGCGAGCCAGTACCAGAGACGCTTCGGGGTCTCGTAGTTGAACACGAAGATGAGCTGGGCGAACATACCGGCGAGACCGATGCGTCCGAGCACGCTGCCCAGACGCATGTTCTCGAGCCCCTTCCACTGGAGTCCGTTGTTATAGATGATGCCGAGCAGGACGAGGATCAGGCCACGCTGGATGACCTTGCGGATAACTTCGCTACGGGCGCCCTCCGTAAGGCGACGCGTCAGCGAATACGGCGTCGAGACACCCGCCATGAAGAGGAAGAGCGGGAAGATGAGGTCGTAAGCCTGGAAACCGTTCCAATCGACGTGCTTCAGCTGCGCATCGATCGCGCCGAGCCAGCCCCACTCGGTCAGTTTGAACAGCGCGAGCAGGATGCCGTGTCCTCCGACAATCCAGAAGAGATCGAAGCCACGCAAGGCATCGAGTGAAAGCAGCCGGTCAGACTTCGGGGCAGGAGTCTCCATGGGGGTGAGGCTTTTCTAGCCACAGCCCGAGAGAGGTCTATCTGGAAAAAGCAGAGGGGGCACGTGGGCAAGGTGACAAGGGGACAAGGAGTTACCCCCGTGCCCACTTGACCACGTGCCAGCCTGCCCCTCGCCGCTTTGCGGCGCTTACATGCGCTCGACCGGTTCGATGCCGAGCAGGCGCAGGCCGGTTTCCATGACGGCGCAAGTGCGCGAGCAGAGCATGAGGCGACGGGCCTTCACGGCCGGGTCGTCCACGATGACGCTGTCGGCGGCGTAGAAGGTGCCGTAGGCGGCGGCGAGTTCGTGCAGGTAGGTGCAGAGGTGGTGCGGGCGGAGTTCTTCGAGCGCCTGGTCGAGCGCAGCGGTGAACGCCAGCAGCTTGCGGGCGAGCGCGATCTCCGCCGGGGTTTCCGGATCGGTCGCGCCTTCTTCGCCCTGCCCCACGGCGAGGCCGCTCTTGCGGAAGATCGAGCGGACACGCACGACGGCATACATGAGGTACGGCGCGGTGTTGCCTTCGAAGGCGAGCAGCTTGCTCCACGAGAAGGTGTAGTCCATCGTGCGGTTCGACGACAGGTCGGCGTAACGCATGGCGGCGACACCGATGGCCTTGCCGATGGCCTTACGCTCGGCCTCGGGCAGGTCGGGGTTCTTGCTGGTGACAGCTTCGAAGGCGAGCTTCTCGGCCTGATCGATGAGCTCCTGCAGGCGCACGGGCTCGCCGGACTTGGTCTTGATGGCCTTGCCGTCCTCACCGAGGATCGTGCCGAACCAGACGTGACGGAGACGCGGCAGCTTGCGATCAGAGGCCTTGAACCACTTGGCGCCGGTCAGGAAGAGCTGATGGAAGTGATCCTGCTGGCGGCCGTCGGTGACGTAGACGATTTCGTCGGC
>JBILHF010000177.1:0-2646 GCA_044350605.1 Opitutales bacterium | reverse complement strand
TGGTAATAGGTCAGCTTCTCGTGATCGAGGCCGAGGAGATGCAGCACCGTAGCGTAGAAATCGTAGCAGGTCGCGACGTCGGTGACGCTGCGGCGGCCGAAGTCGTCGGTCGCGCCGTAGGAGACGCCGCCCTTCACGCCGGCACCCATCAGCCAGGCCGTGTAGGCGTCAGGGTTATGGTCGCGCCCGGTCGTGCCGACCTGGTGGGTGGGCATGCGGCCGAACTCCGTGCACCAGATGACCAACACGTCGTCGAGCATCCCGCGCTGCTTCAGGTCCGCGAGCAGGGCGGCGGTAGGCTGGTCGAAGACCGGACAGTGGCGGTCATAGTCGGCCTTCAGCGTGCGGTGGGCGTCCCAGTTGAGCAGTCCGTCGACCCCGCTGGCGCGGGAGGCGCAGTAGAGGCTGACGTAGCGCACGCCCTGTTCGAGGAAGCGACGGGTCAGCAGACAGTTCTTGGCGTAGGCCGCCTTGAGCGGGTTGGCGTCCTTCGTGCCATAGAGCGCGTGGACGTGATCCGGCTCGCGGGACAAGTCGCTGACCTCCGGCGCGGCCAACTGCATCTTCGCGGCGAGTTCGTAGGCCGCGATGCGGGCGCGGAGCTCGTCGTTGCCGGCGTGGGCCTCGGCGTGTTCGAGGTTCGTAGCGCGGAGGAATTCGCGGGTGGCCTCGTCTTCGGCCGAAGAGATGCCGGCCGGGCGATCGAGGTTACGCAGCGCCTGTTGGGCGGCCATGCTCACGCCTTGATGGCGGGCGGGCAGGAAGCCGTTACCCCAGTTGGCCTTGCCGTTCGGCGGTTCGCCGCGGACATCCTGGACCGACACGTAGGTCGGCAGATTCTGGTTGAGCGAGCCGAGCGCATGGCTGATCCACGCCCCGCCGCTCGGGTAGCCTTCGCGGGTGAAGCAGGTGTTCATCGCCACGCAGCCCGGGCCGTGGGTATTGCTACGCGACGTCATCGAGTGGATGAAGGCGATGTCGTCCACGTGCTGCGCCATGTGCGGCAGGTTGGAGCTGATCATCTTGCCGCTCTTGCCGGCCGGCTTGAAGGCCCAGGGGGACTTCATCAGGTTGCCGTTCTTCCCTTGGAAGGTCACCTCGACCGGACCGGGCAGGGGAGTCCCGTCGTATTTCTCCAGGAGCGGCTTATGATCCCAGAGATCGATGTGCGAAGCCGCGCCCGGGCAGAAGATCTGGAGCACCTGCTTCGCCTTCGGGGCGAAGTGGGCGCCGGGAGGCACGGCGGCACCGAGATCGCTCATGAGCAGGCGCGATAACGCCAGCCCCGTCATGCCAGTGGTCATCTGGCCAAGGAAGCGGCGGCGGGTCAGCTCGAGGGGGTCGCTCATGGGGTCTGTCTATTCTACCCCTCTTTGGACAGACTACTACGCCCGATGTTTCACAGGGTGGCACTATCGTCTCACTTTGGGGTCCTGTCGGACCCTTCGGGTCAGCGGGAACGGAAGACGTCGCTCGTCAGGCACTCGACGACCAGGCTGCGCAGGCCGAGGCCCTGCTGCTTGACCTTATCGTGGATGCGGTCGACGGCGAATTCATCAGCCGGCTCCATGAGCCGTCCGGTGCTGTACGCGAGGAGCGAGCGGATGAGGTGGCGGGTGAACATCTCTTCGCGTCGCTCGTGCAGGAGGTCGCGGAAGCCGGCGAAGTCCTTGTAGGTCTCGCCGGAGGCGAATTCCCCGGAGGTGTCGATCTTCGGCGCCGGGCCCTTCTTCGGCTTCGCGTAGTTCACGCGCCAGCGGCCGACCGGGTCGAAGGATTCCAGGCTGAAGCCGAGCGGGTCGATCTTGCGGTGGCACTCGGCGCAGGCTCGGTCGGTGCTGTGCTTCGCGAGACGCTCGCGGATGGTGGTCGTGCCGCTGACGTCCGGTTCGATGGCCGGCACGGTGTCCGGCGGGGGCGGGGGCTTGATGCCTAGGATGTTCTCGCTGACCCAGGCGCCGCGGGTGACCGGCGAGGTCTCGACGCCATTGGCGCTGACGGTCAAGACGGCCGCCATGCCGAGCAGGCCGCCCCGATGCTTGTCGTCCTTCAGGCTGACCCTCTGGAAACCGTCGGCGAGGCGCAGGGTCTTCTGTTCGGGCAGGTCATACAGCTTGGCGAGTTTCTTATCGATGAAACTGTAGTCGGCGCGGAGGAACTGGTTCACTGGGCGGTTCTCCATGAGCATCTCGCGGAAGAACAGGCGCGCCTCGGTCTTCATCGAGGCGGGTAGGTCCTCGGCATAGTAGGCTCGATTCGTCTCGCGGGGCGGCGGCATGCCGCCGAGCTCGCGCAGGTTCAGCCAGCTGTCCAGGAAGCCGCCGATGAAGCCCTCCAGTCGGGCATCGGCCAGCAGGCGGTCGATCTGCTTCTTCAGTTCCGCATCCTCGGTGAGCTTCCCCGAAGCCGCCGAGGCGAACAGGGCCTCGTCGGGCGTCGTGGCCCAGAGGGCATAAGCGAGACGCGTGCCGAGATCATGGGGCTGGAGTCGACGGTCGTTCTCCTGAGTGACCTCGCTGAGGTAGAGGAAGGAAGGGGAGCAAAGGATGAGCTTCACCGCATCGAGCGCCGCCTGGCGGGGGCTGGCTTTTTCGGCGAGGCGTTGCTCATACAACTTGCGGATCGGCGCACGGTCGGCGTCCTGCA
>JBILHF010000176.1:0-2656 GCA_044350605.1 Opitutales bacterium | reverse complement strand
GTCGACGCCCTCGGCATCACGCCGGCCCAGTGGCGCATGCTCGAAGGCTTCAAGGACAAGTCCGTCGACAACATGATGGCGGGGCTCGAGCAGGCCAAGCAGCGCGAACTCTGGCGCGCGATCCACGCGCTCGGCATCCCGAACGTCGGCATGCAGACCGCCAAGGACCTTGCCCGGCACTTCAAATCCATGGACGCGCTGGAAGCCGCGCAGCCCGGCGACCTGCTCGTCACCAAGATCGGCAAGAAAGGCGGCGTCTCGTATGAGTCCGTCATCTCCGGCGTCGGCATCGAAGTCTCCGAATCGATCCTCTCGTTCTTCAGCGACCCTAATCATCGCGACTGGGTGAAGGCCATGCGGGCGGCCGGCTTGAATCTTGTCGAAGCCGCCGCGGCGGGCTCGGTCGAAGGCGTCGCCGGCAAGACCTTCGTGCTCACCGGCACCCTGCCCACGCTCGGACGCGACGAAGCCCGTGACCTCATCGAGAAGGCCGGCGGCAAGGTCTCGGGCAGCGTCAGCAAGAAGACCGACTACGTCGTCGCTGGCGAGGAAGCCGGCTCGAAGCTCACCAAGGCCCAGGAACTCGGCGTCGCCATCCTCGACGAAGCCGGCCTGCGCGCGCTGCTCGGCGCATGAGCGTGCCCCTCGCCGCCTGGACGCTCCCGAAGGAACTTCCGAGTTTCTGGAAGATGGTCGCGCTCATCGCGACGAACAACCTGACGCACTATCTGATGTTCGCGGGAGGCGCATGGCTCCTGGGCTACGTGCTCTTCCGCAACTGGTGGGCGAGCCGCAAGATCATCCCGGCGATGCCCAACGGAGCGGACCTGCGCCGTGAGGCCAAGTGGTCTGCTCTCACCGTCGTCATCTACGGACTCGTCGGCGCGACCACGCTCACGCTCGCCAAGGCCGGCGGGACGTTCATCTACCGCAACGTCGAGGATTACGGATGGGGCTGGTTCTGGGGCAGCGTCATCGTCATGATTTTCGTGCACGACGCTTACTTCTATTGGACGCACCGGCTCATCCACCACCCGAGGCTCTTCCGGCTGATCCATGGCGTGCACCATGAGAGCCACAACCCCAGCCCATGGGCGGCCTATTGCTTCAGCCCGATCGAAGCCGTCATCCAGGCCGGCATCTTCCCGTTCGTCGCGCTGACGATGCCGATCCACCCGCTCGCTTTCGGATTGTTCATGCTCTGGTCGATCACATTCAACGTCGCCGGCCACACCGGCTACGAATTCCACCCCAGGTGGCTCATGGATTCATGGCTGGGGAAATTCCTGAATACGCCGACGAACCATATTCAGCATCACGACAGCTTCAAAGGGAACTTCAGCCTCTACTTCAACTTCTGGGATCGCTGGATGGGCACCAACCACCCTGATTACGAAAAGCGCTTCCGCGAAATAACCTCACGATGACCACCTTGCCCTTACTCCCCGAAGAAGCCGCCGAGCTCGCCCGCAAGGGGGATACGGCCGGCTTGTCCGCGCTGATCAAAGGCGGCCTGGCGGTGGACGCGCAGGACGCCAAGGGTAACACCCTGCTGATGCTGGCGGCGTATCACGGCAAGGCTGAGACGGTCGCGATGCTGCTCAAGGCACGGGCCACGGTCGACCTACGTAACGCGAAGGGCCAGACGCCCCTCGGCGGCGTGGCCTTCAAGGGCTACGTCGACATCGCCACCCTGCTCCTCGACGCCGGCGCCGATCCCGTGGCCGACCAAGGCGGCTCGACCCCTGCCGACTTCGCCACGCTAGCCGGCAAGACCGAGATCCTCGCGCTCCTGCAGGCGCGACGTGACAACGCCGCCAAACCGACCCGCTGGTATAGCAAGCTGATCGGGTGGGTGCGTAAGTAAGCACGCTAGCGACGGCATCCCGAAGACTTGGCGTCGACCTTCGCCATGTCCGGACTCTTATCCCTGGCATCGATGGTATTAAAACTCCGACGGCCACCCCAACCGAAGAGCTTCTCGAAAAACGGCAGCAGGCGACTGTCCTTCACCTGTAGCTGAAAAAAGTCCTCATGCTCGCGTTCCTTGACGGCCATTTCATAGAGGATGGCATCGTGCTTGGTAATCCCGAGGGCATTGAAATAGTCTTTCATCACGATATACTCGCAGACGTTGCCGCTCTCGAGTCGGCCGGCGAAGTAGAGGGGCATGAACCAGCCGATGACATGGCAAGCCGCCGAGATAATCCGCCCGATGATATGGTATTTGCATTCATACCAGCGGGATACCGGCACACCGTACTCCTGCATCAACGCTAGGACCTCGCGACGATGATTCCACTCGTCCTCCTCGATCTGCTTGACTGCCCGGCGCACCTCGGGGTCACGCAACGAACGCGCGTGTCCGATATAGGCAAAGGCCGCGGCTTTCTCCCCCGAGTAAGCCTGCCGTAAGAGATCCGCCAGTTCTGGCTGAAGCTTCATGGCCCTCAGCCTAGCTGCCCGGTCAGATAACCACAAACCTTGGCTGTCGTTTTTGGAATCGAGCATCTTTGCTTCAAAGTCCCATTAGCGCTCGGATTTACACCCAGGAGCAGCGGGGCTAGTGACGAACCTCCTAGCCGAGGGGAGGCCATTTCGTGACGCGGTCCCTCCCCTTTGTGGCTGGTCTCCCCCTGAACTGTATCCATCCTGC
>JBILHF010000175.1:0-2697 GCA_044350605.1 Opitutales bacterium | reverse complement strand
TGGGCAGAAGTGGGGTTGGGGTTGGGGTAGGGGTAGGGGCAGGGACGCCAGCCCCCTGCCCTGTCCCATCCCAGCTATGTCGTGACGCGGTCCCGACCCTACCCACGGCAGGTGTTGGCGGTTGGGAATACAGTCGAGCAAAGGGAGACTGGAAACCGGATAGGATGCTGCGGACATAGATCCCCAGCCAATCATCCGGTCTCCGGTTTCCCTTTGAGTTTCTGTCTCGAGGTAGGGCTGACCACCCCTGGTCAGCCGCGGTTGAGCGAGGGCGCTCAACCCTACCCATGGCAGGTATCAGCGGTTAGCGGTTGGGAATACAGTCGAGCAAAGGGAGACCGGAAACCGGATAGGATGCTGCGGACATAGATCCCCAGCCAATCATCCGGTCTCCGGTCTCCCTTTGAGTTTCTGTCTCGAGGTAGGGCTGACCACCCCTGGTCAGCCGCGGCTGAGCGAGGGCGCTCAACCCTACCAAGACAAACTAGGTCAGCACGCAGTGCTGATCCTACCCGATCAGTTTAAGGACCTGCTCGGCGAGCAACGCCATGCCGAGGCCTGAGAATCCGATGAGGGTCTCGGTGATCGTCCAGGTGCGCAGGGTCTGGCCAACGGTGAGGCCGAGGCATTCCTTGACCATCCAGAAGCCGCTGTCGTTGAGGTGCGAGAGGAAGAGCGAGCCGCAGCCGATGGAGATGACCATGAGCTCGGGACTGGTGCCCGGATGTGCCGCGAGCACGGGCGCGACGAAACCCGCAGCGACGGTGATCGCGACGGTGGCGGAGCCGGTGGCGACACGGATGAAGGCCGAGACGAGCCATCCGTAGACGAGCAAGGGCAGGCCCCAAGAATCGGCCAAAGAAGCGAGTTGGCTGGCTACGCCAGCGTCTCGCATAACACGGGCGAAGCCACCGCCAGCGCCGACGAGGATGAGCGTCATGCCGATGCCCGACACGCTCTGCTCGGAGAATTTCAGGAGCTCGCCGGCGCTCCGTCCGCAGCGTTTTCCGAAAGCCCACATCGCGAAAAGCACCGATAAAAGCAGGGCGATCACGGGGTTGCCGATGAAGAGACCGACCTTGCCCCAGACCGCTTCCTTGGCGTGCAGGAGCTCGACCAACGTACCCGTGAGAAGCAGCAAGACGGGCAGCAGGACGGTGAAGATCGTCAGTCCGAACGTCGGCAAGGTCTGGCCGGCGGACACCGACGGCGTGAACTCCGGCGTGGCGACGTCGACCCGCTTGACCGCGAGCCGCGCGAAGAACGGACCGGCGATGGCGGCGACGGGAATCCCCAGCACGAGCGCCCAGATGATGACCTTACCCATATCCGCATTCAGTTCCTTGATCGCGATGACCGGGCCGGGGTGCGGGGGCATCAGGCCATGCATGACGGATAGGAACGAGAGCAGCGGCAGGACCAGGAGAAGGAAGGGCTTACCGGTTTCCTTGGCCAAGGTGATGACGATCGGCAGGATGAGCAGCAGGCCGACGGCGAACCAGGTCGTCATGCCCACGCAGAGGGCCAGCAGGATGATGCAAAGGCCGATGCGCGAAGGCCCGAGGGTGCGAATGAACTGCTTGGCGAGCACCCCGGCCCCGCCCGATTCGGCGAGGAGTTTACCAAAGACGACGCCTAGCACGATGATTGAGCCGGTACTGGCCAAGGTGTCACCAAAGCCTGACTGGAAAAACTTCAGGATGTCGAAAGCCGTCAATGGAACCCAGATCGATTCCGTTGAGTCGAGCGAGACCACGACAGCGCTTCCACTCATCAACAACATCGCCCCCAACGCTAGCGAGCTGATCAGCAGCGCGATGAAGGGATTGAGCTTCAGCCAGGTCACCAACAGGACCAGGACGGCGATGGCGAGCAGGGCGAAAAGCATGGCGTCAGGGAATCAGGGTTTCGGCGGGGCGACCGTGGCACGAGTAGCACCCGTGCTGATGCCGCCGTCAACCAACAAGGTCTGGCCGGTCACGTAGCGGCTCTCCTCCGAGGCGAGGAAGACGACCGGGCCGGCGAGGTCGTCCGGCGCGCCGGGGCGCTTGAGAGGGATGCGGTCGCAGAGATAATCGACCCACTCGCGGTTCTCGTAGAGGACGGCGTTCTGGGCGGTCTTGAACCAACCGGGAGCGAGGCAGTTGACGGTGACGCCGTGGCGGCCCCAGTCGTCGGCGAGGCTCATGGTGAGCTGCTTCACGCCGCCGCGGCTGGCGCCATACGGGGCGAGGCCGGCGTAACCGGCGACGCAGGTGACGGAGCCGATGTTGACGATGCGTCCGTAACCACGGGAGATCATGCCCGGCGCGACGGCCTGCGACGTGAAGAACGTTCCGCGGAGATTGGTGTCGAGGACCATGTTCCAATCATCCCAGGTGACCTCGAGGGCGGGCTTGCGCGCGTTGCAGCCGGCGTTGTTCACGAGGATGTCGATGCGGCCCATCTGCTTCTCCACTTCCGCCACGGCGGCCTTGATGCTGGCGTGGTCACGGACGTCGAGGTCGACGCCGCAGGTGCGTCGTCCGAGGGCCTCGATCTCCTTGCGGAACGGGGCGAGCTTGGAAGCATCGCGGCTCGACATCGCGATGTCGGCGCCGGCCTGCGCGAGGGCGCGGGCGAAGTATTGGCCCAGGCCGCGGCTGGTGCCGGTGATGAAGGCGACCTTGCCGGTGAGATCGAAGAAAGCCATTGATT
>JBILHF010000026.1:0-25856 GCA_044350605.1 Opitutales bacterium | reverse complement strand
CCTAAATTTAAGCAAATGAAGCCTACCCCTACCCCTACCCCTACCCCTACCCCTACCCCTCTTCAGAGATGCCTAATACAATTAAGCCCTGCGACCTGGATTGGGCCGTGGATGGCGCCCTGGAGGTAAGCGTGGGCGATGGTGACGGCTTCCGAGAGGTTCTTGCCCTTGGCGAGCTGAGCGGTGATGGCCGCCGAAAGGGTGCAGCCGCTGCCATGGGTGTCCACGTTCGGGGCCCGGCGCGCGGTGAAGGTCTTGGTCTCGCCGGTCGGCCAGGCGAGGCAGTCGGTCAGGTCATCGCCCTCCGCATGGCCGCCCTTGAGCAGGAACGGCACGCCATAGGCCTTGGCGAGCTCGAGCGCCTCGGCGACGCCGCCTAGCGATTTCCGTCCGAGCAGGATCGTGGCTTCGTCGAGGTTCGGCGTGACCAGCGCGGCGAGCGGGATGAGCCGCGTCTTCACGGCGGCGATGGCGTCCGGAGCGAGCAGGGTGGCGCCGCTCGATGCGACCATGACGGGGTCGATGACGGCGGGGATGCCCGAGGCCTTGATGAAGCCGGCGACGGCGAGGACGATCTCGGCGTTGAGCAGCATGCCGGTCTTGAGCGCCTTCGGATGGAAGTGCGCCGCGACCTGCGCGCATTGCTCGGTGACGAACGTCGCGGGGCTGGCTTGGATGCCAGAGACGCCGCGCGGATTCTGCGCGGTGAGGCACGTGATCGCGGTCGTGCCGAACACGCCCTGCGAAGCGAAAGTCAGCAGGTCGGCCTGGATGCCGGCGCCCGCTCCGCTGTCCGAACCGGCGATGCTGAGGGCGACGGGAAGTTCGCGGCTGGAGGCGGAGGTGTGCATTCTTCGTCAGCGGGGCGGCTTATTATATTGAGGGCTTAAGCCCAATATCGTCTTGTCGCAAGGACTTACCAGACCGATAAATCCGACTCGTCAATTCCCGGTGAGCACTTCCGAGTCCCATTCGTCCGTCCGTCCTTCCGAAGATGCCATGCTCGGATTGGAACGGCTGATCGTGGGCCGCGAGTGCAATGGTTTCGACCGTCTCTCCCCGGCCCGCAAGTCGCGCGCCTTCGCCGAACTCATCCATCACGGCCTCGCCTACGGTAAGGTCGAGGAAGTCGCCGGCCAGGATTTCCCGAACGTCTCCGTTCAGCGCATCAGCTCGCGCGGCCGTCGTCTCCGCCGCTCCTTCCGCTCGTCGGCCGGGGCGGGGAAGGGCAAGGGTGTCTCGATCTTCTGGCTCTTCGTCGCGCTGGCTGCGGCGTTGTTCGGCTGCCTGTTCCTGCTGTTCAAGGTGTCGGGCAGCTGAGCCCGGCCTCACGGTTCTCACCGAGGCGCAAAAAAGGGGCGCACCGTGCGGTGCGCCCCTTTGCTTGGTCCTGCCTCGCAGGCTTACTTCTTGGCGGCGCGCTTCTCCTCGATCGCGGCCTGGGCGGCGGCGAGGCGGGCGACCGGCACGCGGTAAGGCGAGCAGGAGACGTAGGACAGACCCACGCGGTGGCAGAACTTGACGGACTCAGGTTCGCCGCCGTGTTCGCCGCAGATGCCGAGCTTGATGTCGGGACGGGTCTTGCGGCCCTTCTCGATGGCGATCTGGACGAGCTGGCCGACGCCGGTCTGGTCGAGCGTGGCGAACGGGTTCTTCTTGAAGATCTCGTTCTCGGTGTAGGCGCCGAGGAAGTTGCCCATGTCGTCGCGGCTGACGCCGAGAGCGGTCTGGGTGAGGTCGTTCGTGCCGAAGCTGAAGAACTCGGCGGTGTGCGCGATCTCGTCGGCCGTGAGGGCGCCGCGAGGCACTTCGATCATCGTGCCCACGGAGTAGGCGATCTTGCACTTCTGCTCCTTCTGGACTTCGGCGGCGACGCGGTGGATGACTTCGACCTGGAGGTCGAGCTCACGCTTGAAGCCGACGAGCGGCACCATGACTTCGGGCTTCACCTTGATGCCCTTCTTCTGGACCGCCGCGGCGGCTTCGAAGATGGCGCGGGCCTGGGTCTCGGTGATTTCCGGGTAGGCGATGCCGAGGCGGCAGCCGCGGTGACCGAGCATCGGGTTGAACTCGTGCAGGGCGGCGACGCGGGCGACGACCTTCTCGGTCTTGATGCCGAGCTTCTTCGCGAGGGCGGCCTGGGACTTTTCGTCGTGCGGCACGAACTCGTGGAGGGGCGGGTCGAGGAGGCGGATCGTGGCGGGCAGGCCGTTGAGGGCCTTGAAGATGCCGGTGAAGTCCGCGCGCTGGTACGGCAGGATCTTCGCGAGGGCCTTCTTGCGGCCTTCGACGGTGTCGGCGAGGATCATCTCACGGACGGCGTCGATGCGGTCGCCTTCGAAGAACATGTGCTCGGTGCGGGTGAGGCCGATGCCCTGGGCGCCGAACGCGAGGGCCTGGGCGGTCTGCTCAGGATTGTCGGCGTTGGTGCGGACGGCGAGGCGGGTGGCCTGCGAGCACCACTTCATCAGCTGCACGTAGTTCTTGTACTTCTCGGTCTTCTGCGCGGCCTTGTCGTTGTTGAGCAGGCCGGCGACGATTTCCGAAGGAGCGGTCTTGATCTGACCGGCGTAGACCGTGCCAGCGGTGCCGTCGATGGAGAGGTAGTCGCCTTCCTTGAAGGTGTGACCGGCGATGGTCGTCGTCTTCTTGTCGTAGTCGATCTGGACGGCGGCGGCGCCGCAGACGCAGACCTTGCCCATCTGGCGGGCGACGAGAGCGGCGTGCGAGGACACACCACCGCGGGCGGTGAGGATGCCTTCGGCGGCGATCATGCCACGGAGATCTTCCGGGGAGGTCTCGACGCGGACGAGGAGGACCTTCTCGCCCTTCTCGGCGGCGATGACCGCGCGATCGGCGTTGAAGTAGATCTTGCCGGTGGCGGCGCCGGGGCCGGCCGGAAGACCGGTGGCGATGGCCTTGGCCTTCTTGACTTCAGCGAGGTCGAAGATCGGGGCGAGCAGCTGTTCGAGCTGGTCGGCCGGGTTGCGCAGGATGGCGGTTTCCCAGTCGATGAGCTTCTCCTTCACCATGTCGGCGGCGAACTTCAGCGCGGCGGCGGCGGTGCGCTTGCCGTTACGCGTCTGGAGCATGTAGAGCTTACCTTCCTGGACGGTGAACTCGATGTCCTGGACGTCCTTGAAGTGCTTCTCGAGGGTCTGGCGGACCTTCATGAGCTGGGCGAAGCTCTCGGGCATCACGGCCTTGAGCTTGCTGACCGGCTCCGGGGTGCGGACGCCGGCGACGACGTCTTCGCCCTGGGCGTTGATGAGGAATTCGCCGTAGAACTCGTCCACGCCGTTGGCGGGGTTACGGGTGAAGGCGACGCCGGAACCGGACTTGTCGCCGGTGTTGCCGAACACCATGGCCTGCACGTTGACGGCGGTGCCCCACTCGGCGGGGATGTTGTACTTGCGGCGATAGACGATCGCGCGGTCGTTCATCCAGGAGGAGAAGACGGCGCCGGCGGCGCCACGCAGCTGGTCCCACGGGCTGTGCGGGAAGACCTTGCCGGTGCGTTCCTTGACGAGGGCCTTGAAGCGCTTGACGAGCTCCTTCTGGTCGTCGGCGGTGAGGGCGGAGTCTTCGATGTCGCCCTTGTACTTCTTGTGCTTGAATTCTTCGATGACGGTCTCGAACGGCTCATGGTCTTCGCCTTCGCGCTTCTGCACGCCGAGGACGACGTCGCCGTACATCTGGATGAAGCGGCGGTAGCAATCCCAGGCGAAGCGGGCGTTGTTGGTGGCCTTCTCGAGGGCGACGACGGATTCGTCGTTGAGGCCGAGGTTGAGGATGGTGTCCATCATGCCCGGCATCGAGTCGCGGGCGCCCGAGCGGACGGCGACGAGGAGCGGCATGCCGGAGGTGGCGCCGAACTTGGTGCCCATGATCTTCTCCATGTTGTGCACGCCGGCTTCCATCTGGGCCTGGAGGTTGGCCGGGTAGGTGCGCTTGTTGGCGTAGTAGTAGGTGCAGACTTCGGTCGTGACGGTGAAGCCGGGAGGCACCGGGAGACCGATGCGGGTCATTTCGGCGAGGTTCGCGCCTTTGCCGCCGAGCAGGGCCTTCATGGAGCCGTTGCCGTCAGCCTTGCCGTCGCCCCAGGTGTAGACGACCTTGGAGGACTTAGCGGATTTGGAGGTATTCTTGGTGTTTTTAGCCATGGGAAAGAGGAGGGGTCGGGTGAAAACGTGAAGGGCAAAAGAAGGGGAATGGGGGGAGGGGTGTCAATGGCGGACGGACCCCCGCCCCGGCGGTTAGCGGTTGGCGGTTAGCGGTTGGGTAAATTCAGGTCCTGAGGGGTAGGGGTAGGGCGGGCTCCCTGCGCCCGCCGGGGTGGTAGCGGTTGGCGGTTAGCGGTTGGGGCTATTCTCGGGTCTCAGGCCCGGGACCTGTACCTGAACCTGAAAACCCGAACCAGAGACCCGATGGCTGAGACCTGGGACCCGGAAATGCCCTCTCCCGCCACCCGAAACGCCCCCTATACTCAATACTCCATACTCGATACTCTGGCTCTGCCTCCCTTGCCAACTTGTCAACTTGCCAACCGGTCAACTAATGGCGTCGGCGGCTCCAGCGCCCGTGAATCGTCTCTCCTTGCCCTCCCGCCCCCAGCCGCAACAAGGTTGGGCTGACTTCATGAAGCGCCTTTTCGTCGAGAAGAAACCCGATTTCCGGTCCGAAGCCGACCATCTCCTGCACGACCTGCGGGATTCGCTCCGCCTCCCTGGCCTGAAGAGCCTCCGCATCCTCCAGCGTTACGACGTCGAGGGCGCCTCCGAGGCCGCCCTCCGCCAGGCGATCCCGACGGTCTTCGCCGAGCCCCCCGTCGACGACGTCTTCGAGGAGTGCTTCCCGCTCGCCGCCCATGAGACGGCCTTCGCGGTCGAGTTCCTCCCGGGCCAGTTCGACCAGCGCGCCGACTCCGCCGCGCAGTGCCTCCAGATCGTCTCCGGCGGCGACCGCCCCGTCGTGGCCGCGGCCCGCACGTTCGTCGTCAGCGGCGCCTCGCCCGAGGAGCTGAAGCGCATCAAGGCCTACCTGATCAATCCGGTCGATTCCCGTGAAGCCGACCTCGCCAAGCCCGGTTCGCTCCGCCGCGCCGCGCCCACGCCGGCCGCCGTCGCCTCGCTCACGGGCTTCCTCACCAAGGATGTCTCCGCCCTCGCCGCCCTCCGCAAGGAGCTCGGTCTCGCGATGTCCGACGCCGACCTGCAGTTCTGCCAGGCTCACTTCCGCGACCAAGCCCGCCGCGAGCCGACGATCACCGAGATCAAGCTGCTCGACACGTATTGGTCCGACCACTGCCGCCACACGACCTTCCTCGCCGAACTGAAGTCGGTCGAGTTCGCGGATTCGCCTTTGCTGGCGCCCTTCAAAGCCTCGTGGGAACGCTACCAGCAGGTGCGCCTCGGCCTCAACCGCCAGGGCAAGCCGGTCTGCCTGATGGACATCGCGACCATCGCCGGCCGCGAGCTCAAGCGCACGGGCAAGCTCGACGACATGGAAGACTCCGAGGAGGTGAACGCCGCCTCGATCGTCGTCCCGGTCGAGATCGACGGACGCGTCCAGGAGTGGCTGGTGATGTTCAAGAACGAGACGCATAACCACCCGACGGAGATCGAGCCCTTCGGCGGCGCGGCCACCTGTCTCGGCGGCGCGATCCGCGACCCTCTTTCCGGCCGCTCCTACGTGTATCAGGCGATGCGCGTGACCGGCGCGGGCAATCCGCTCACGCCTTACGAGCAGACGCTCCCGGGCAAGCTCCCGCAGCGCAAGATCACCACCGGCGCCGCCGCCGGCTACTCCTCTTACGGCAACCAGATCGGCCTCGCGACCGGCCTGGTCTCCGAACACTACCACCCGGGCTACGTGGCCAAGCGCATGGAGATCGGCGCGGTCGTCGCCGCTGGTCCCCGTGACTGCGTGCGCCGCGAGGCCCCCGCTCCGGGCGACGTCATCGTGCTCGTCGGCGGCCGCACCGGCCGCGACGGCGTGGGCGGCGCGACGGGTTCCTCCAAGGAACACACCGAGACCGCCCTCCAGAATTCCGCCGAGGTCCAGAAGGGCGACGCCCCGACCGAGCGCAAGCTGCAGCGTCTCTTCCGCGATCCGGCCGTCAGCCGCCTGATCAAGCGCTGCAATGACTTCGGCGCCGGCGGCGTGTCCGTCGCCATCGGCGAGCTCGCTCCTTCGCTCCACGTCCACCTCGACCGCGTGCCGCTCAAGTATGACGGCCTCGATGGTTCCGAGATCGCCCTGTCCGAATCGCAGGAGCGCATGGCCGTCGTCCTCGAGCCCAAGGACGTCGCCGCCTTCCTCGCCGCCTCCCGCCGCGAGAACCTCGAAGCCGTGCAGGTCGCCGACGTCACCGACTCCGGCCGCCTGATCATGGAATGGCGCGGCCAGCGCGTCGTCGACATCGCCCGCGACTTCCTCGACACCAACGGTGTCACGCAGTCCGCGTCCGCGAAGGTGCTCGCGCCCGACGCTTCCAAGAATCCTTTCCAGGCCGGCTCCGCGCCGACCGTCGACGACCTCCGCCAGGCGGTCTCCGATCTCCCTAACGCCGCCCAGCGCGGCCTCGTCGAGCGCTTCGACGCCTCGATCGGCGCCAACACGGTGCTCCATCCTTTCGGCGGCGCGACGCAGTCGACCCCGCAGGAAGCCATGGCTGCCAAGCTGCCGGTCCTCGGCGGCGAGACGGACGTCTGCACGATCATGGCCTACGGTTTCAATCCCGTCGTCGCCCAGTGGTCGCCCGGCCACGGCGCGGTCTGCGCGGTGGTGGAATCGCTCGCCCGTCTGACCGCCGCCGGCGGCAACCCGGCCCGCGCGCGTCTGACGCTCCAGGAATATTTCGAAAAGCTCGGCCAGGATTCCTCCCGTTGGGGCAAGCCCCTCGTCGCGCTCCTCGGCGCGCTCGACGCGCAGCTCGAGTTCGGCACGGCCGCCATCGGCGGTAAGGACAGCATGTCGGGTTCGTTCAAGGATCTCGACGTCCCGCCCACGCTCGTCTCGTTCGCCATCGTCCCGGGCAAGGCCAGCCAGGTCGTCTCCGCCGAGTTCAAGCAGGCCGGCTCCACGGTCGTGGTCGTCGACGTGCCCCGCACGTCCGCGCTCCTGCCTGACCTCAAGATCGCCCGCGAACGCCTCGCCGCCATCCACGCCCTCGTCGTCGCCGGCAAGGTCCGCGCCGCCGCCGCGGTCCGTCAGGGCGGCATCGGCCACGCGCTCGTGCGCATGTCCTTCGGCAACCGCCTCGGCGTGACGCTCGCCGCCGCGCCCGCCGCCGACTTCCTGATTCCTGCTTACGGTTCCGTCGTGCTCGAAGTCGCTTCGGCCGCCGACCTCGGCGCGCTCCCGCACCGCGTGCTCGGCCAGACCAACGCCGAAGCCAAGATCGCCTGGCCTGGCGCGTCAGTCGCCGTCGCCGAGCTCCTCGCCGCGCACGAAGGCGTGCTCGAGTCCGTCTTCCCGACCAAGGCCGGCGAGCCGCAGGGCACGCCCGCGCCGATCAGCTTCACCGTCCGCTCCGGCCTCAAGCCCAAGGCCCGCGTCGCCAAGCCGCGCGTGATCATCCCGGTTTTCCCCGGCAGCAACTGCGAATACGACACCGCCCGCGCGTTCCGTCTCGCCGGCGCCGAGCCCGAGATCCTCGTGCTGCGCAACCTCGACGCCGCCGGCCTCGGCGAATCGCTCAAGGCCCTGGCCGACGCCATCTCCCGTTCGCAGATCCTCATGATCCCCGGCGGCTTCTCCGCCGGCGACGAACCGGACGGCTCCGGCAAGTTCATCGCCGCCGTCATCAAGGCCCCCATCGTGCGTGACGCCGTCATGGAGCTGCTCAAGTCGCGCGACGGCCTCGCCCTCGGCATCTGCAACGGCTTCCAGGCGCTCATCAAGACCGGCCTCGTCCCGTATGGCGAGATCCGCGACGTCGACGCCTCGGCCCCGACCCTCTTCCACAACCGCATCGCCCGCCACATCTCGCGCTACGCCCATACCCGCGTCGCGTCGGTCAAGTCGCCGTGGCTCGCGCGCATGGAGGTCGGCCAGGTGCACACCATCCCGCTCTCGCACGGCGAAGGCCGTTTCACCGCGCCTGCGTCCGTCATCGCCGACCTCGTCAAGAACGGCCAGGTCGCCTTCCAGTATTGCGACGCCGCCGGCGCGCCCTCGAACCGCATCGAGTTCAATCCTAACGGATCGCTCGAAGCCGTCGAAGGCATCACCAGCCCGTGCGGTCGAGTCCTCGGTAAGATGGGCCACACCGAACGTGCCGGCGCCAACGTCGCCAAGAACATCCCCGGCGACAAGCACCAGCCCCTCTTCCAGGGCGGAGTAGACTACTTTGCTTAAGCGACCTTCGGCCGCTTAAGCAAAGAGGGGACACGCTGGCACGGTGACACGTGGGTAAGGGGTGTGCATCTCCCCTTGTCACCGTCACTCGTGCCCACTTGCCCCCTCGAAGGCTTTGCCTTCGCCAGCACCACGTGCTGTCCTTCTCCTTTGGTAGGGTCGGGACCGCGTCACGACATAGCCTGTATTGGCGAGGGCATCATGTGCTTGTCACATGGCTCTCCGAAATTATCCATAAGGTATGCGCTTCTTCATGCCTCTCTTCATCGTAGCCTTATCGCTCGTCGGTTGTGTGGGTGGCGGCGGCCTGGATTCCTCTGCCTATCAGGCAAAGATGCGTAGCGTTGATGTGGGTATGACTAAGCAGGAATTCCGGTCGGTCTTCCCGGAAGCTAACGCCCGTGGTGCAAAGGTTTATCCTCAAGGCACAGTTGAGGTGCTTGAGGTGATGCAGTCGTCCTATCAATTCATGCCCTCTCGTAGGCCTGAGGTTGTCCGTGACGCTCTCAGCGGCATGGAATACGCCCCGACTTGGTTCTACTTCTATAATGGCAAGCTGGTACAGTATGGCCTTCCGAATGACTGGCCGAAGGATCCGGATAAGATTATCGAGGTTCGAGTTCGGTAGTTCTCCATCGTTTAATTAGTCTCCTGGGTGGGCTCGCCTAGCTATATTGCTGATGCGCTTCCAGCCTAGGCTGCTCACTCCTTATTTTTTCCCGATTTCTGTTCCGTTTCCTTAAAATGTTCAATCGCCCTCTCGGCGTCCTCTTTGCTTGAAGAATACTTCGGATTTTTTCGGATAAATTCATCTATCTGCCGTTGCAGGTCTTTCGCTCGAAGCCCCCCTTTTTTAAGTGATTCCGGGGTCATGTGAGGCTTGGTTTTGTTTAACTGCTCTTTTGAGTGAAGGTAACCGCCGGAGGCCGAAATGCTCCAATACGCAAAGGCCTCAACCTCATCTTTTTCTACGCCTATTCCTTCGGCGTATAAAAGGCCCAGTTGAAATTGCGCGGTGGGATTATTCTGAATCGCTGCCTTGCGATACCATTGAACCGCTTCGCTGAAGTTCTGCATTCTTCCTTCCTTTCCGCTAAGATGGAAATTCCCTTCTAGCAATTGAGCTCGTGGGTCTCCTGATAATGCTTTGCCGCGGTTTTCTCGAACTGTTCGTCTCCAGATTTCATCTCCGGAGGGTTCAGCGTATATGACAAAAACTACTAGTGCTAAAAATAGTAATCCTAAAGCCAGAATAGCACCGTTTTTATATGCATTCATGATGTAGATCTACTCACGCTGCCCAATCCTTACAGAGCAGTTCGGCCTGAAGCAGGATGGTCTGGACGGCGGCGTCCTGGAAGTCCGGCGGGTAGCCGTACTGACGAAGGATGCGCTTCACCATGACCCGGATGGCGGCCCGGGCTGACTCGCGCATAGTCCAGTCAATCGTCGTACTTTGGCGAACCCTTGTCACTAGCTCGGCGGCGATGACCTTGAGCTTGTCGTCGCCCATAGCCTTCACGGCACTCTCGTTGTTCGCCAGGGCGTCGTAGAAGGCGATCTCCTCCTCCGTCATCTTGAGCTTCTCGCCTCGTTCGGCGGCAGTACGGACCTCTCGGGCTAGGTTAAGCAGCTCCTCGAGGACTTCCTGGGTGGCGATGGCCCGGTTGTGGTAAGCGTTCAGGGTTTTCTTGAGCATCTCGCTGAAGAGCTGGCCCTGGACGGCGTTACGGCCAGACCGGAGCTTGATCTCGCCGGTCAGCAGCTTGGCTAGGAGTTCGGCTGCGACGTTCTTATGCTTGATGCCTTGAACCTCCTTGAGGAACTCCTCGGACAGGATCGAGATGTCCGGCTTCTTTAGGCCGGCGGCAGCAAAGACGTCGATGACCTGACCATCGGCGACGACCGCCCGGGAGACAAGCTGTTGGATTGCTGCCTCAAGGTCGATGTCCTTGCCCTCGCTGTCCGCACGCTTGGTCAGCTGGGCTTGGATGGCCTGGAAGAAGGACACTTCGTCGCGGATCCCCTTGGCGAAGTCCGAGGTGGCGCAGAGGGCAAAGGCCTTGGAGAGGCTACCGATGATAGCCACGAACCGCTTCTTGCCGTCCTGCTGGGCTAGGATGTGTTCCTGGCCGGCCGGGATAAGGGCCAGGCGTTGGGCTGGGGCGCCGTTCAGCCAGGCGGAGTAATCAAACCCATGGAACATTCCCTTAGCCTGTTCGTAGTAGGTCTGGAGGGCCTTCACGGCCTCCGCAGCGTCGATACTGGGGGTACCCTGACCGCCGCTCTCGGTGTAGGTCGAGAGGGCCTGCTTCAGTTGGTCGGCCAGGCCGAGGTAATCGACCACCAGGCCGCCCGGCTTGTCCTTGAAGACGCGGTTCACGCGGGCGATGGCCTGCATGAGTCCGTGGCCGCGCATGGGCTTGTCGGCGTACATGGTGCTGAGGCAGGGGGCGTCGAAGCCCGTCAGCCACATGTCGCGCACGATGACGATTGAGAAGGGGTCCTTGGGGTCGCGGAAGCGGAGGGCCAGTTCACGGCGGCGCTGCTTATTGCGGATATGGTGCTGCCACTCGGGTCCGTCGTCGGCCGACCCGGTCATGATGATCTTGGCGACGCACTTCTTCCCGGACTCGACGTCGTCCTTGTCCTCGGGGTGGCCTGCCCACTGGGGGCGCAGCTTGATGATGGCGTCCAGCAGGTCTACGCAGACCCTGCGGCTCATGCAGACGATCATGGCCTTACCCTTGATGGCCTCCTGGCGGCGTTCGTAGTGGTCGACGATGTCCTGTGCGATGAGGGCGATGCGTTCCGGGGCGCCGACCAGGGCCTCGAGGGCGGCCCACTTGGACTTTAGCTTCCGCTTCTTGTCCTCATCCTCGCCTTCGGTGACTTCCTCGAAGTCGCCATCGATGTCGGTTAGCTTGGTATCCTTGAGGCCTAGCTTGGCCACGCGGCTCTCGTAGTAGATCGGGACTGTAGCGCCGTCGGCCACGGCCTTCTGGATGTCGTAGATGCTGATGTAGTCCCCGAATACCCCTCGGGTATTGGCGTCGGTCTTCTCGATGGGGGTGCCGGTAAAGCCGATGAAGGAGGCGTTCGGCAGGGCATCGCGCATGTTGCGGGCGAAGCCGTCGATGAGGTCGTATTGGCTGCGGTGGGCTTCGTCGGCGATGACCACGATGTTCCGGCGTTCGGAGAGGGCAGGCATGCGCTCGCCTTTCTCCTGGGGCATGAACTTCTGGATGGTCGTAAAAACGACGCCTCCGCTGCCGACCTTAAGGAGGTCGCGCAGCTGATCGCGGCTATCTGCCTGCTTGGGCTGCTGGCCGACGATCTCATAGCAGCGGTCGAATTGGCCGAAGAGCTGGTCGTCTAGGTCGTTGCGGTCGGTCAGGACGACGACTGTCGGGTTCTCCATGGCTGGATGCTTAGCCACACGGCCGGCGTAGAAGAGCATCGAGAAGCTTTTACCTGACCCCTGGGTATGCCAGACCACCCCGGCCTTACGGTCGCCGGCCTGGGCGCTGGCTCGTACGGTTTCGTCGACGGCCTTGTTGACGGCGTGGAACTGGTGGTAGCCGGCGATGATCTTGGTCGTGCGTCCCTTGTCGTCGTCCTCATAGGTGACGAAGTGGCGAATCAGGTCCAGGACGCGGCTCTTGGCGAAGACCCCCTTGATGAGAACTTCTAGCTCGATGGAGCCTTTCGGAGCTTCTTCCTCGCCGTCGATCGTTCGCCAGACCTTGAACCATTCACGGTTGGCTGAAAGGGAGCCGATACGGGCCTGGATGCCGTCGGAGATGACCAGCAGTTCGTTGTAGCGGAAGATGGCCGGCACCTGCTTCTTGTAGGTCTGCAGCTGTTCGTAGGCTGACCAAATCGTCGCGTTCTCGTCCGTCGGGTTTTTAAGCTCGATGACAGACAGCGGGATGCCGTTGACGAAGACCACGACGTCGGGGCGGCGGTTGATCTGGCCTTCGACCACCGTGAATTGATTGAGTGCCAGCCAGTCGTTATTCTCGTTTTTCGTGAAATCGACCAAGCGGACATGGTCGCCGGCGATAGATCCGTCGGCACGGGCGTATTCGACCTCGACTCCGTCGCGCAGCATCGTGTGGAAGCGACGGTTGGCCGTGATCAGATCCGGGCCGTCTACGCGCAGCACCTTGCGGAGCGCCTCGTCCTTTGCCTCAGCCGGGATGGATGGATTGAGGCGTTCGATCGCTGCTCGAAGGCGTTCAATCAGCAGGACGTCGCCATAAGTCTCCCGCTCAGCTCCAGGCTCGCCGGGGGCAAGCTCAGGGCCGTGCGCGATGTCATAGCCCAGCTCACGGAACCAGGACAGGGTAATGTCTTCGACTGTTCCTTCGTTGAGGATCATTTGTGACTGGTTTTAGTAGGGTAGCCACTCAGCAGCTTGGGCAGCAACGTGTCGCGCAAATTGGCCAGCGTTCTTGATTGGGAAACGCCTCTTTCCATCTGGTGTCTTAGGGGTCTTGCAAGCCGTTCAAATCTTTCAGCAATCATCGATGGAGGCCTGATGAAGCGAAGCTTCGGGATGCTTTTGACATTTAGGGCGTCCAAGATGGTTCCTGTGTCAGTCTTCTTCCGAATTTCCTCGCGCATTGCTTCCGACATTAGGCACTCGATCAGAAATGTAGGGTTCGTGAATATTGGCTTGCAGCGAATCCCGGTGATATTTCTTCCCAGTGCTGCTTTCATTCCTTGAGGAATTTGAGCGACCGCCCCAACTCGTCCCACGTTTGTAATAACGCAGTCGCCTTCGGTTGCTTCCATGCGTGACGTCCATTTTTTGTAGTCCTCCGGTCCGATTAGGAAAGCTTCACTTATGTCGATTAGCCCGTCATCGAGAATGTTGTTGAGCTGTAGGTAGAGCTGCCCCGTTTCACTGGCCTCAGGTTTTTTGGCGTGTAGGCAGTCTGTAATATCGGCTATTTGTCCTAGGTCAGCGACTTCCCACCCTTTCGGGATCTTGCCCATTTCAGAATCTACAAAACTACCCGGGAATAGGTCCGCAGTGGCCTTATCCATGCCGACAGGCTGGCGAAAGGCGGCCTTGGCGTGGACCGGGTCGAAGTCAACGAACCAGGACTTGAACAACGTCTTGGCCATCTGCTCCAGCGTCTCGTTCATCTTGCGGTTCAGTTCGATTTTATCGTCCAGCGACCCAAGTATGTTGGCGATACGCTTTTGTTCAATCAATGGCGGGAGCGGGAATTCTGCCTGCCTCAGCGTGGTGAGTGGCGTTTGTATTTGAGGGACTCCCACTTGCGACACTCTGCTGAAGAGGTAGTCCTGTCCGTCTTTTGAGCTTAGCCAGTAATACAAGTAAAGAGGCTCTAAAATATCTAGGTTGCAGCGCACTTTCATCATGCTGTTTCCCATCACATATTTTGAGTGCTTGGTCTGCCTTGGGATGATCCCGATTTCACCTAATGTTCCTTTGTGGCACAAGATGACATCGCCAGCTTCGCAGATGAATTTTGCGAATTCAGTACTTACTAGTTCTTCTCTGACATATACAAAGTCTGTGTCGTGAAACCTGGCGTGCCTACTTAGGTTGGTTCCTCGGAGTACCGGCGCACCTTTGGCAACGTATGAGGTCGCCTTAATCTTGTCTCCGAATGGTCCGATCTGCGTGGAGTACGGCTCACTTGCTGCACAATCTGCAATTCTAGCTATTGGCCATTTACTTGTCATTTTGGAGTCCTTCCAGGTTGGCCTTTATTAATCGCTCGAGTTTAGCAGATTCGGCGAACTGAGCGTTCAACTCTGCTACAAGCCTTGATATCTTCACGTCGTACGGTTCGCCGTCATCTTCTACGTCTTCGGCGCCAACGTATCGCCCTGGGGTGAGTACGTATCCATGCTTCTTGATCTCCTCGAGGTTCGAGCCTTTGCAGAATCCGGCAATGTCCTCGTATTTAGTCGTCCCCTTGTCGCCGCGCCATGCGTGGTAGGTGTTAACGATTTTTGCGATATCAGCGTCGGTTAGCTCGCGATGTACTCGGTCGACCATGCTGCCCGTCTTGCGGGCGTCGATGAAGAGCGTCTCGCCCTTGCGGCTGCGGCGTTTTCCGTCGGCCTTGTTGCGGGCGAGGAACCAGAGGCAGACTGGAATTTGCGTTGAGTAGAATAGTTGGCCCGGAAGGGCGACCATGCAGTCGACGAGGTCGGCCTCCACGATTGCTTGGCGAATCTCACCTTCGCCGTTCTGCCCGGAGGACATGGCGCCATTCGCCAAGACAAAGCCGGCGAAGCCGCCAGGAGCAAGATGGTGGATGAAGTGCTGTACCCAGCCGAAGTTGGCGTTGCCCTTGGACGGGGTGCCGTATTTCCAGCGGACGTCTTGAGGGTCGAGTGACCAGTCAGAGTCGTTGAAGGGCGGGTTTGCGATGATGTAGTCCGCCTTGAGGTCCTTGTGTAGGTCGTCGCGGAAGGTGTCCTCGTTCTTGGGGCCGAAGTTGGCCTCGATGCCGCGAATCGCCAGGTTCATGACCGCTAGGCGTCGGGTGGTGTGGTTGCTCTCCTGGCCGTACACAGAGATGTCTCCGATTTTACCACCGTGTGAGCGCACGAACTTTTCGGACTGAACGAACATGCCGCCCGAGCCGCAGGCTGGGTCGTAGATGCGTCCCTTGTAGGGGGCAAGCATCTCGACGATCGTGCGCACGATGCAGGAAGGCGTATAGAACTGCCCGCCGTTCTTGCCTTCGGCCGAGGCGAACTGCGTCAGGAAGTATTCGTAGACGCGGCCTAGGACGTCCTTGGAGCGGTTTTCGGCATCGCCCAGGCCGATTGTGCCGACCAGGTCGATCAGCTCGCCAAGGCGCTGCTTGTCCAGGCCCGGGCGGGCGAAGTCCTTAGGTAGGACGCCCTTCAGGCGATCGTTGTCCTTCTCGAGGGCGACCATCGCGTCGTCGATTGCCTTGCCGATTGTCGCCTGGCGTGCCTGAGACTGGATGTGGGACCAGCGTGCCGTCTTGGGGACCCAGAAGACATTGCCGGCCAGGTACTCATCCTTGTCCTCAGGATCGGCTCCCTTGTCGGCTTCGAGCTTCTTACGCTGCTCCTCGAAGGAGTCGGAGATATACTTCAGGAAGATCAGGCCTAAGACCACGTGCTTGTACTCGCCCGCGTCCATGTTGTTGCGGAGCTTGTCGGCAGCCTGCCAGAGCTTGGCCTCGAAGCCTATGTTGGCCGTCGAGCCGGTCTTTTCTGCTTTCTTGGGTCTAGCCATGGGGGAATTGACTAATGGATACCCCGGATCACCACCCGGGCAACCCCTCATTGCCCACATAGGCTTACAATCCCAGGGGTTTATTCCCAATCCGCCGCACCGGGTAGGCACGGAAGGGAAGGTTTATAATAAACAGCCGTTGCCAGTGATGGTCGGGGTTCAAGTTGCCAGAGTTTCTTAAAAGGCTTTCAGTCAGTCTATGACTCAAGATAGCGGTAGCCTGCTCATTTTAGCCTTAATCGTTCTGGCATTCGCTGCATGGTATTTTTTGAACGAAAAACGGCACCGTGATGCCTTGAGCGCAGCCGCTAAGCGTAATGAGGCACTGAAGAAGAAAGCGGAGATCTATGATAAGAAGTGGAGACCCGGTGCCGAAAGCGGCGACGTCGAGAGCATGCTTGCCCTCTCCAGGGGTGTGGACTCTTACACCGAGAAATGCCTGTGGCTCAGCCGTGCCGCCGATGCAGGATCTGTTGAAGCCATGATGGAGTATGCGGATCTGATGTCCGATGGTCGGGATGAATTGGCCTTCGCTTACTATCTGAAGGCCGCAAATGCTGGCGTTCCTAGGGCCATGGTTGAGGTTGCGAAGCGTTACTCCAACGGTGTAGGCGTTCTGAAGAACATTGGTTCTTCCGCGGAGTGGCGGGAGGAGGCTGCTAAGATGGGGCATCGTGCCTCCCAGGTCGAGTTGGCCAAAGCGCTATTCCGTGGGCATGGCCTGCCTTCTCAGCCGGCTGAAGGCCTGGCTTGGCTATACCTAGCGGAACACAACAAGGCCTTGGAAGCTGGCTTGCTGGTCGCGGAATTTGAGTCGATTGCGCGTTCGTATCCGTCGACCACTCCCAATCGGATCATACTCGATGCCCAGAATCGGGCCAAGGAGCTGCTTGCCGAATATCCCTCTGCGCTAAGCGGTCTGTAATCCGGGCAACCCCTCATTGCCCACACAGGCTTACAATCCCAGGGGTTTGTTCCCGCCCGGCCG
Source organism: Opitutales bacterium (assembly GCA_044350605.1). Taxonomy (GTDB): domain Bacteria; phylum Verrucomicrobiota; class Verrucomicrobiia; order Opitutales; family UBA953; genus UBA953. Next base: position 9,243 of record JBILHF010000026.1, on the reverse strand, counting down.
CAGGGCAGGGGATGCTTTAGGTATTCGTAGTTAGCGGTTGGCGGTTCGGCCGCGCTTACTTCCATCTTCATTGCGGCACCTAGAATCGGCCTGACTCATCTATGGAAACTCAACGGACCGAGATCTGCGCCGCAAATGATCACTCCGGTTCAGTTAACTAGAGTCTTTTCGACGCGTTCCGAAATGAGGAAGTAGGCAACTGGAACCGCATGCATTGCTACGCCGATGATTGCAGCGAGGAATAGGATCATGGTTTCAGATGAAGAATCTCTTTGCCGAAAGTTCAATACGTTGAATATCAGATTAAATAGAGTGATATACCCGTAGAAGACCAAGGAAAGAGTGCGCCCGAGGCGCCTTCTTTGGAAGATGCAGACGCACTGCGCTAATGCTATGAAAGGAAGAGCAAGAAGGGAGAAGGCCTGTGCCAATTCGATAAAACCCGCATCTTTGGTATTCGTCCGACGCATGACTTCAAACCACCTGTCTTGGTACACGACATAAATCAAACAGTGGAGCAAGAAGGCCAATCCGGCGATGATTCCAAAGAATTTAAGCCATCCTCCTACCTTGTTGTAATCTTGTTTGGTTTTGAGTTCCACGGGCGTTGGCTTGGTCAGCGTTTGGCTTAGATTCGCGGGATTACCAGTTAACGCTATTCTTATGCTACAATATGATTCTGGTCAATGATGACGAGTTTATGCATTCCCTGGTTCTTGTCGTGCAGGCTCGCTAGGTCGCCCGTTTACCCTTTTAAAGACTCCGTCTTCGCGCCCACTTAGGCTTACGGGCCGAACACGGGGTCAGGCCGTACCCTAACTGTGCCTGAACCGAAAACTAAAGATTTCATGCACCTTTTGGATCAGCTCACCAAAGGTACGGCCCGAGCCCTTAGGATAAGCCTATGCGCGAGGTTGATGATTCAGCCGCCGGCTCCCGACCTAGTGGTCTGACCCCATCTGCAATAGAATGTCAGATGGGGTCAGGCTACTATGTAGTAGCCTGACCCTTTTATGTCTCGGGCGCTTGCTGCCATTCCCGGATCTCCCCGTGTCAACTTGCCCGCATGCCCACTGGGCCGAACAAGGGGTCAGGCCGTTACTCCGATTTAGCTGATACTAAAATCGATGCTTTAGGCCTAATTTGGTAACACCCTACCGAGGTAACGGCCGACCCCCTAGGCTGAAACCCGGCCGCAGGGCAGGGGAGGGCTTCAGGTATCCGCGGCTGGCTGTTGGCGGTTAGGCCACGCTCACTTCCCGGCCTGCTTAGCCGCGATGTTCGCATCAATCTCCTTTTGGAACTCGTCAGCTCTTTTGATGCCGAGAGTCCGCGTCTCTTCGGTTACTAAAGGGTCGGTATTAATGAGTAGTGAATGGCTCGAGACAGTCCACTTCTCGGAAGGCTCTAGGCTGCTTTCGGAATACCTCTTTGCCAAAGTCAGGTAGGCGAAGGCTTCTATCTTATCAGTGCTGACTATGCCGCCATCAAGATGCTGCTTGCTGAGCCAGATATGTGACCTGGAGTCGCCTTGGGCTGCTGCCATTCGATGCCAATTTAATCCCGCAGGTATATCTTTGGTTACTCCTTCGCCGGTTGAAAAGCAGTCTCCAAGTTTTGATTGGGCTTTGGCGTAACCCGATTCAGCTGATTTAAGCCACCATTTCACTGCCTCTGCGGAGTTTCGTTCTGGTGCGAAGCCGTGAAAATAAAAAAGGCCCACGTTGAATTGAGCGCCTGGGTCTCCTTTTCTGGCTAATTCCATGTAGCTGTTGAATAACCGCAGCCTAGCAGAGCGAATGCTCTCGTCCCTATGCTCGTCTCTCCATTTAGCGAATTTCGACGAGATCGTGGATTCGTTTAGTATGAATATTGCAGCGGCTATTATCCATAGTGTCAAAACACCAATCAGCTGGCCGCGCCTGAGGTTCATCTTTATATGATTCCTTGGGAATATCTGTGCGTCAATTCGGTTTGTGTGAACGCCATAGTTTCAAGGCATCCGCTTCAATTCCGAAGCCCGAGCCGTGTTCCGAAGCGCTCACTTCCCGGCCTGCTTCGCTGCTATGTTCGCCTCGATCTCTTTCTGGAGCTCCTTCGTGCGCTGTTGGCCACGCGCTCTGGCTTCAGGCGACATGCCTCTTTCCAGGATGGCGAGGTCGGCTCGTGACCGCTCATAAGAGGCGCCGGCGAGATTCCAGAAGGCGTACGCCTCGACCTGATCCTCCGCCAAACCGAAGCCTGTGCGGTAGCACTCACCCAAGTTATGCTGGGCTTCCGGGAGGCCTTGCATCGAGGCCATGCGATACCATTTCACTGCTTCGCTGCGGTCCACCGCGATTCCTAGGCCGAAGCGATAGCTCTGGCCTAGGTTATTCTGAGCCTGCGCGGAGCCATTTTCGGCACCCTTACGATACCATTTCGCGGCCTCGACCTCATTCTTCGTCACGCCGAGGCCCATGGCGTAACAGACGCCAGTGGTGAATTGGGATTCAGGCTCACCTTGCTCCGCAGCCCTGAGGCTCCACTTGAACGCTTCAGCTTCGTTCTTGGTCACGCCGACGCCCTCGATGTAGCAAAAGGCGAGGAAGCGCTGCGCGCCGGGGAGGCCCTGCTCGGCCGCCGCCCGTAGCCATTTCACCGCTTCGACGGGATCTTTGACTACGGGATCACCATGGAAGTAGGCTTGGCCCAAGACCATCTGGGCATTGGGTTCTCCTTCTTCCGCCGCCTTGCGATACCACTTCATCGCCTCGAGCGGATCGCGCATCACGCCTTCACCGAACAGATAGGCTCGCCCCAGGTTGGCCTGGGCGGCTGGGTTTCCTTTCTCTGCGGAAAGGCGAAACCACTTCACAGCTTCGACGAGATCTCTCGATACGCCTCTGCCGCTGAGATAACTTAGGCCAAGATTATTCAGGCCGCCGATCTCGGATTGCTCGGCCGCCTTGCGGAACCACTTCACGGCTTCGACGGGATCCAGCGGGACGCCTTCACCCTTGTCATAGCAGACGCCCAGATTGGTCTGGGCCTCGGCAAACCCCTGTTCGGCGGACAGTCTCAGCCACTTCACGGCTTCGACGGGATCCTTCGTCGTACCTACGCCATATTGGTGACATAGCCCCAGATTATTCTGGGCGTCGGCAGCTCCTTGCTCCGCGGCTTTGCGATACCACTTCACGGCTTCGACATAATCCTTAGGCGCTCCCACTCCGAACCGGTAGCATTGCCCCATCGCATGTTGGGCTGGAGCGTAGCCTTGCTCGGCTGCCCGGCGAAACCATTTCGCCGCTTCGACCTCATCCTTCGCCACGCCTAAGCCCATGTGGTAGCACTCTCCCAACCTGAATTGGGCGTGGTCCAACCCTTGTTCCGCGGCCTGCCGATACTTCGCCGCCGCTTCGACCGCGTCCTGCGGGACGGCTTCGGGTCCATGGGTGCAGCCGGAAGGCAGGAAGGCTATCAGGATCATGGCTAGGCAGGCGACGATCCAAGGGCGCTCGGCGAGGTACATTTAATTTTCTGATACAAACCCTCCAGCCTTCGTCAATCGCACACGGCCTGCGGCGATGGCAGCAGGAGGCCGAACACGGGGTCAGGCCGTTACCGGAGAGACGCTGATACTAAAAACTAAGGTTTAGGGCGGGTTTGGTATCAGGATGCTTTGGTAACGGCCTGACCCCATCGCGTTTCCATAAGAAACGGCCGGCCCCTGCGGGGCCGGCCGTGCATCACAAACTTCCGCTTACTTTAAAAGTTCAGCTGCTTCCGGGCGGTCTTTCAGGAACGCCTCCCTCTGCTCCGGCGTCATGCCGTCGAGCTTCTCTTTGAGACGGGCGCGCATCTCCTCCTTCTGCTCCGGCGTCATGCCGGCGAGCTTTTCTTTCAGACGGGCGCGCATCTCCTCCTTCTGCTCAGGCGTGGCTTGCTCCAGGCGATCCTTAATGCGGGCCTTGAGTTGCTCCTTCTGCTCAGGCGTGGCGTTTTGCGCGCGCTCGCGGAGTTTCTCCTTCTGCTCAGGGGTCAGGGATTCCGCCTTCTCCTGCGCTCGCCCCTTCATCTTGGCCTTAAGCTTTTCCTTCTGCTCGGGGGAAAGGTCCTGCAGTTTCTCGCGGCGGTCTTCCTCGCGACCGGCCTCCCTGCGATCCTCACGGCGGTCCGCGACGCCTCCGTCGCGTTTGGCATCGCGGCGATCCTCCAGGCGGTCGGCGATCACAGGACGTCCGGCGGGACCGACGTCGCGACGTTCGTCGCGGCGGTCTTCGAGGCGGTCGGCTGCTCCGCCGCGGGCGGGGCGGGCGCCTCCCCTCGCGGGCAAGGCTTGAGTCAGCGGGGCGGCCAGCAGGAGGGCGATCAGGGGGGTGAGTATGTATTTCATGACACCTATAATATGGCAGTATTCGGTCTGACTTACCGTGCGCTTACTTTTCGGACAGAATCCTTGGGTTTGTCCGACTTAGGTTGGCATTCTCCTCCCGGGCTCGGTAAATTCATCATAAAACTGCCATTAGTATGTGGATGCCCGACCCGCAGGCCCCAGCACCGCCGTCCCTTGATGGTGAAGATCCTCATGAGCGCTTCATGAGGCTGGTGAACGCCGCCCATTTCGGCGTGGTCGCCTACCTGACGTCCCTCCTGGGCAATCGGCACGACGCCGAGGACGTCTTCCAGCAGGCCTGCATGACCATGTGGCGTCGTTTCGAGACCTTTACTCCCGGCACGAATTTCAACGCCTGGGCGCGCAAGGTCGCCTTCTACGAGTCGCGGGAATTCCGGCGCCTGAAGGTCAGGAATCGTCTCCAGTTCGGCGACCAGCTGGTCGAGAATCTCGCCGCGGAGCGAGAGAAGGAGCCGGATCTCTCCGACGCCAGGCTGGCGGCTCTCAGACATTGCCTCGCCGAACTCGATGTCTCCAGCCGGTCGCTGATTGAAGCCGCCTACGCGGATGACGGGGACAGCGTGCTCGCTTTCGCCGCCAAGACTGGGCGCGCGCCTCAGACTCTTTACAACAAGCTCAGCCAGCTGCGCCGTATGCTGGCCGGTTGCGTCGAACGGCGGATTGCGGAGGCCGGAGCATGAGCCGAAGCCCTGAACCGGAAGAAATGCACCGTCTCTTCGCCGGGATGTGCGACGGCACGCTCGACGAGGCGGGCCTGCGCCGGTTGGAGCGGCTGCTCCTGGAGAACGCCGAGGCCCGACGGCTCTGGGTCGCCTATTGTGACTTGGAGTGCGGACTGGCCAGAATCGCCAAAGAGTCCTCCCATGCCATCCCCTTCGCACAAGATGCAGTCCAGCCAGCCGAGTCCGCCCACCCGCGTTCTCGGTGGGTGACCGGCCTCGCCGCCAGCCTCGCCTTCTTCCTTTTCGCGGGACTGATCATGCTCTCGGGCGGCGAGGCCAGCGCGGCTTCCGCCGTCAGGAAGGCGCTGGAGGCTCATTCGCTCTCCTTGGACCGTTGCTACCGGGTCCAGGTCAGCGGCGAAGGTGAGAGGGGTTCACTGCAGGCTCGCGAGGCGTTGCTCTGGACGCGAAGCGACCGCTTCTGGACCATGCTCCAAGTCGACGGCAGGAAGGCGCTCTGGGGCCGCGACGAAGCAGGCGCAATCTGGTTCGCCCTCCCGCCGAAGAGAGGCGCACGCCTCGCTCCGGATGAGGTGCCCGAGGGGCTTCAGGCCGCATCCGAGATGCGCAACGTGGAGCTGGAGTCCTTCCTCCGAGACATCCTCACCCACCATGATCTCAGGCACGAGTCTTCTTCCTCCGGCAACATCCTCATCCATGCCGAGCCCAGGCCAGATCAGTCCGGATCGAGATTCGGCGCCGCTTTGCTGGAGCTCGACCCCCGGACGCACGTCATTCTGCGGTTAGAACTCAAGATCATGGCCAGAGGCCGTGATGCTGCGAGGTGGGTCTGCACGCTCGTGGACTCCGGTATCCAGGATGACCGAGCCTACTCCCTTGAATGGCATCTGGATCCCGACGCCAAGATACTGGACAAAGGCTCGCCTCGGGGAGAGCGGGGCCGTTTCCTCATCGAGGTTATGCAGCTGGTCCTTTCCCGCCCTCAGGCTGAACCTGCCGCTCCCAGCAAGTGACACCGGGGCCTCAAGATCTCACGGACGCCCAAGTCATCCCAACAGCGAATCCTTTCATGAACTGCAAGATCCTGCTAATTTTCACCTGCGCCGTGCTTTTGGCGCAGACTTCCGCGGTCCCCTCCAAGGACGCGCCAGCCGCGACCGATCCCGGCTGGGTCACGCCCGCAATCAAGGCTCCCGGGGTCACGCACCACGTGTTCCGTTCGGCGGCGATGAAGTGCGACGTGAGCTACCATCTCTACCGGCCCGCCGCCTACGAGCAGGAGAAGCAGGCGCGTTTTCCGGTCCTCTACTGGCTGCATGGATCAGGCGGAGGCCAGCAGGGAATAGCTCCGCTGGCGAAGTTCTTCGACGAAGCCATCCAGTCCGGCAAGGTCCGTCCGTTCCTCGTGGTGTTCGTCAACGGGCTGCCGCAGGGCATGTACGTGGACTGGAAGGACGGTTCGACGCCGATCGAGACGATGATCATGAAGGACCTGCTGCCGCATGTGGACGCGACCTGGCGCACGGTCGCCACGCGTGAGGGCCGCATGCTCGACGGGTTCAGCATGGGGGGCTACGGCGCCGCCCGGCTCGGCTTCAAGTTCCCCGAGGCCTTCCGCGCAGTCTCAATCCTCGGCGCGGGTCCGCTCGACCCTGATTTCGAACGGACGCCGCGCGCCAACCCGCGCTCCCGCGACGGGCTGTTGGAACGGGTCTACGGTGACCGCCAGTATTTCCGCGAGGTCAGCCCCTGGGAAATCGCTGAGCGCAACGCCAAGGCCGTCGCGAAGCACTCCCTGGTCCGGATCGGCGTCGGGGACAAGGACGGCACCTATTCACTCAACGTCGAGTTCCATGAACACTTGACGAAGCTCGGCATTCCCCATGCCTGGCATCCGCTCAAGGGCGTCGAACACGATCCCCTGCGCACGCTGCAGGCCCTCGAGGAGGGGCAGTGGGATTTCATGCGTAAGGCCTTCGGCGCGCCTGGAACCGAGTCCGGCTCCAAGGCGGCCGGCATGGATGGCGAGATCAGACTGAAAGTTAAGGACGCGGAGCGTCGTGCGATCGTCTACGGCACCCCCACCGACGCCAAACTCCGTCCCGCCGTGCTCATCCTTCACGGAGGGCAGGGCGGCGCCGACCAGATGCGGCTCACTTCCGGCTTCGACCGGCTGGCGAAATCGGAGGGCTTCATCGCCGTCTATCCCGAGGGCACCGATTACGGGCAGGGTCGGCACGCCTGGAACACCGGCCACCTTCTCCGCCGTCAGGTCAGGGACGCCGACGACCTGGCCTACTTCGACGCGCTCATCGACCGTCTCGTGCGCGATCACGGCGCGGATCCGAAGCGCATCTTCATGACCGGCGGCTCCAACGGGGGCATGATGACCTACGTCTACGCCGTCTCGCGCGGCGAACGCCTCGCAGCCGTGGCACCCGTGGTGGCCAGCATGTTCGCCTTTGAGCCGGCGCCGAAGCGCCCGCTGCCGATCCTCATCATCAACGGAGGCAAGGATGAAGAGGTCCCTCTCCAGGGCGGCATGAGCAAGAATCCCCTCGTGAGCGCTGCTCAGGCCTCCCCCTACAAGCCGGTGGAGGAAGTTGTCGCCTTCTGGGCCCGCGCCAACCGTTGCGCCGAGCCGCCCAAGGCTGACATCAAGGGATCCGTCACCACCCGGACCTACGTTCCCGCCGAGGGCGGCGCGCTGGTCGAGTTCGTGCTGGACGCCGAGGGCGGCCATGGGTGGCCCGGCACCCGTTCGCGCCGGACCGGCAACGAGCCGATCAAGTCCTTCAACGGCGCGGAGAGGGTCTGGAGCTTCTTCAAGGACAAGTCCCGCCCCTGAGCCTGCTCAACGCCTGGCTCGGTCCTGCCAGACCCACTCAAGCGCCTGAGGCAGCGGGCGAACATGGGGTCAGGCCGTTACTCGAACTAGGCTGATACCAAATACTAAGGTTTAGGGCGGGTTTGGTATCAGGATGCTTTGGTAACGGCCTGACCCCATCGCGTTTCCCCCGTCACGAATTCTTCAGCGTGGACGCGGGAGCGTTAATTGAATAAAAAGACACCTACCCCCCTACTCATGTTCCGCTCAAGCCGTATCCGAAACCTGCTGACCCTAACCGCGATAGCCGCGAGTCTATGTTTGCCCTCACAAGGGGCGTCGCTGCCGCCAGGAAAAGATCGGCGCATTAGCAATCCCCCCGCAGCCCTAAAAAGCATTGGATGGCCGCGGCTATACAAGTACAGCAAGTACTTTAACACAAAAACGTACGACGTCCATATTCTGGGCACGGCTGAGGTCAGTGACGAGAAGATGCTGCTAGTGGCCGAGTTTATCGACAACATGATATCCGCCCTCAAGAGCCCGCAAGACCGCGCGAAATTCGCCGGTCACCATATCTGCCTTATCGGAAGCAAAGACCCGGATCTGGGTGAATTGGGGAGCGTTCCTAACCAACGGAATGCAGGGGGGAAGAATGTCACACTACTGACTGCGGACGTGATCAACCATATGGCGCGCGACGATCAAGGGAATGAGTTTTTCAGGGGATGGAACATCCCTGCCCATGAGTTCGGGCACTCAATAGAGATGAAGCTCGAATTACAGAAGAGGTCAGACCAAGTCTTCTCCAGCAACGCGGGGAACTACAACCTGAAGACGAAACGGGAGTACTTCGCGTGGGCCTCGGAAACATGGTTCAACAGCAGCAGAAGCAAAGTGACCAGGGACAAGATGCCCAAGTGGCAGTACGACTACCTCGCCACCATCTTCGACGCCGCTAATAAATGGATGCCAGCCTCAGACAGCCAACAGGGTCAGGCCGTTCCCCGAATCAAGCGTAACTGAATTCGCATCTTTTCAGCTTATTTAGTTACACCCTCCCAAAGGTACGGCCTGACCCCTTCTTCTATGATTAAAGGTATTGGCGGTTAGCGGTTGGCGGTTGGGAACACAGGCGGAGCGCTTTGCATCAATCCATTCAGTCCTCGATTCAGCCCTCAATGCAGTCATCGACTCAGTCATCCACTCAGATCCGAATAAACACCTTCCGGCGGTAGAGCCACCAGCAGAAGGTCCAGAGGACGCCGAGGACGAGGAGGCTTGAGGCGAGGGCGCCGTACGTGCCGGTGAAGAGGTCGTTGCCGAGCCAGGTC
>JBILHF010000025.1:0-25858 GCA_044350605.1 Opitutales bacterium | reverse complement strand
AGGAGCAGCAAACTGAGGAAGGCGCGGGCCATGGTCAGGAGCCGGAGGCGACGAAGGTTTCCACGACGGCCGGGCGCTCCGTCACCGGAGCGAGCAACGAAAGGTCGTCCGCGGCGCCGAAGAGATCGGCGAGCTGGGCGGACTCGTCGCGGGCGACGAGGGCGAAGGTCTGACGGTTCAAGGCCTCCTCGGAGGTGGCGGGCAACGTGAGCAGCGCGACGAAGACAGCGGCGGCGGCGGCGAGGGCCGAGCTCCAGCGGACGATGGTGCGGCGGCGGCGCTCGGCGCGGACGACCCCGATGACGCGGTCCGCGAACCCGGCGACGGCCACGGCGCGGCCGCGACGGAGGGTCGCGGTGAGCTCCTGGTCGAAAGGCGTCTGTTCCGGGTTATCCATGGCTGGTTACGCCCATATAACACCGGGCGCGGCGGGAAGTTGCGGGGTTCATTCTTGGGCGTAGAAATCTTTGAGAAGTTCGCGCAGGCGGGCGCGGGCGCGGTGGATCCAGGTCTTCACGGAAGAGACCGGGGCGTCCATGATCTCGGCGATCTCCTCGTAGGGGAGTTCCTGCTGCACCACGAGCAGGATGGCCGTACGCTGCTCGGGGGGGAGCTGGAGGATGGCGCGCTGGAAGGCTTCGTCGAGTTCGGCGACCCGCCGGACCGACCCCTGGGACTGGTCGCCGGGCTCAGCCGCGAACTCCAGGGCGGTGGTGGGCTTGCGGCCCCGCCGCCGCCATTCGTTGAGGACGAGATTGCGGGCGATGTGGATCAGGTAGGTGCTCAGCTTGGCCTCGGGGCGCCAGCGGGACGCCGCCCGGTGGAGCCGGATGAAGACCTCCATGGCCAGCTCTTCGGCCGTCGCCTGCGAACCGACCTCGCCCCGGAGGTAACCGACGAGCCGGGCATGGTGCCGGTGCACGAGCAGACGCAGGGCGTCGTCGTCACCGGCGGCGACCAGACCCATCAGGCGCTTGTCGTCTTCGTCGTCGGGGAGCAGCGGCTCTTCCTGGGACATCTGAGTGGAACTCCGGGAAGGAGCAGGAGTTACGCGTCCCGCGGACGCAGGGCGAAGGCCCGGAGCGTGCGGAGCAGGAACTGTTCGAAGGCGGCCAGCACCTGGTAGTTCAACTCCATGCGCCGGCGGGCGTCCTCGAGATGGCTCACGGCCTCGGCGACCTGGCCGGCGCAGCCGGGGTTGGCGCGGCCGACGAGGCGGAGCTTTTCCTCGACCGAGACGAGCATGCGGGCGCGGACGCCGCGGCGGACGGATTCCTCGTAGGCGAGCTCGGCGTCATCCTCGTCTTCATCGGTGGGCGGCGGGGGCGGCGCGGCCTCCAAGGCCTCCTCGACGAAGAGCTCAAGCAACACCTCGAAGCGGGCGCACAACGCGTAAAGCGGGATGAAGACCTCGGAGACGCGGGCCTGAGGAGAGGCCGGGCCTTTCACCATGCGCGTGAGCAGGCGCTCCATCTCGCGCAGCCAATCCTGCCAGGAAGGGTCGGCGATCACCGGCGCCTCCCCGCCCACGTGGAAGCGCAGACAGCGGCTGAGGATCGTCGGCAGCACGCGGTAATAGTGCGTCGTCTGGAGGATGATGAGCGTGCCGGGCGGCGGCTCCTCGAGCGTCTTCAGGAACGCGTTGGCCGATTCGGAGAGGAACCGGTCGGGCTCGTTGACGATGACGACGCGACGCGGCGTCAGGGACGAGAGGCGCAGCGCCGCGACGACTTCGAGGGTGTTCTCGATGACGATACGACGCGATTTCTTGGCGGGCCGCAGGACGCGGCAGTCGGAGTGCGCCAGCGGGTCGGCCTCGCCGAGATGCATGGCTGCGAGCTGTTCGGCCGCGCGGGCGAGCACGGCGCCGTCGTTGCCCGTCAGCAGCACGGCGTGCGGCATGCGGCCCTCGGCGCGGGCGCGGGCCAGCACCTTGAGCACCGGCAGGTCGGCGACGTCAGCGGAAGCGGCGGACGACTTCATGCCAGATCTCCTCCTCGATGGCTTCGGGCGGACGCGCGGCGTCGACGACGAAGAAACGCCCGGACTCCTCGCAGGCGAGCGTGTGATAAAGTTCGCGGACGCGCCGATGGAAAGCGTCGCCGAGGAGTTCGAAACGGTCCGCCTGCCCTTGGTCCCGCACGGCGGCGCGACCGAGGCCGCGGCCCGGATCGAGGTCGAGCAGGATGGTCAGGTCGGGGCGCACGGGACCGCAGGCGAGGCGGTTGGCCCCTTCGATCAAGGTCCGGTCGAGGCCGCGGCCGCCGGCCTGATAAGCGACGGTCGAATCGATGAACCGGTCGCAGATCACGACCTGGCCGGCGGCCAGGGCGGGGGCGATGACGTCGGCGACCAGCTGGGCCCGGCAGGACGCGAAGAGCAGCGCCTCGGCGGCCGGCGCCAGCGAAGTGCCCGGCTGCTTGAGCACGTCGCGCATGCGTTCGCCGTAAGGCGTGCCACCCGGCTCACGTAATCCGAGCACGGTCGCGCCATCCGCGCGGAGACGCTCCGCGAGGCGGGCGAGCTGCGTGGATTTGCCCGCGCCCTCCCCTCCTTCGAACGTGATGAATCTGCCCGCGATCGGCATCCGCCCAAGATGCCCTCCGTCGCCATCAAAGCGAGCGAGGAATGGCGGGCACGAAAAAGGCCCGGCGTTCGCCGGGCCTTTCAGCGAGGAGACGCGCGCGGCGCTCAGCTCGTGGGCGTGGGGTTGACCTGCTTCTGTTCGACGGAACGGTTCACGTTGTCGGAGATGCGCTTCAGATTGTCGTCCATCGTGGTGCCGCCGCCGCCGTTGCTGTTGGAAAGCGGAGCGCCCGGGGCGCCGACCTTGCTCTCAGCCACCTTCTGTTCGGTGTCGGGAGCATCGGTGATGACCTGGCCGAAGGACTTCGCCGGTTCGGTCGCTCCGTTCGGGAAGATGGCCTGACGGGAAGGAGCGGTCTGCGCCATGGCGTTGATGGTCGCGGCGACTTCGGCCGGCAACGTGGAAGCGGCGGCGAGGATGGCGGAGAGCTCGGCGAGGTCCTCGGCGGGGATCGGGAAGACGAGCACCTTGATCGGCGCCAGGGCGGCGGCGGCACCGGCCGGAGCCGCGGCGGCGGAGCGGGCGACGCTGTTGATCAACGCGGCGGACGGCACGGAGCTGGAGGTCTGCATGCCGGGGTCGACGGCGACCGGACCGACGTTGGCGCTGTAGACGGTGGTCTCGACGGAACCGCGGACACAAGAGACGACGATCTTACCGATGCCGTCCGGACCGACGCGGTATTCGACGGTGAAGACGGTGCCGCGGATGCGCACGAGGCCAGCGGGCGTCTTGACGGAGAAGGTGGAGAGAGCGTTGAGTTTGCGGACTTCGCCGATGACCTTGCCGCGCGGGACTTCGACTTCAGTCACGGACGGGCTCGGGTCTTTTTCGATCTGACGATAAGGATCGGTGATGCCGGCCGAAGGCACCTGACGGAAAGTGCGCAGTTCGAGCAGGGTGCTGGGCGTGAGCACGAGCGATGCGCCGTTCGAGAAGACCAGTTCGGCGGTGGAATCGACGCCGGTCTCGACGCGGGAGCCTTCCTGGAAGACCGCACCGGACTCGAGCGGCTTACGCTGCGACTTGGCGTCGATGAGGGTGGCGGTGCCGGTGACCTTGCCGACCTGCACCTTGCCGGACTGCAAGGCAGCGGAGGAGACGAGCGGCAGGAGCGCAAAGGCGACCAATCCTAGGTGCTTAAAAAAGGAAATCATGGGGGGACTGCGGGGAACCACCAAACTAAGCCCGCCCCCAAGGGAGGCAACCCCTTTAAAACAAAAAGACCCCCGAAAACGGGGGTCTTTGTTCACAATCGGAACGGTCAGATCAGGCGGTGACGTACTTCTCGAGACGGCGCTGGACGGCGATGGCCGAGAGCTGGGCATACTTCGGAAGGCCCTGATCGTAAGGAAGTTGCATTTCTCCCTGGATGAGCGGGAGGGCGTAGCGCACGAAGTCCGGGTGGATGGACATCTTGTCTTCACCGATCCACTTCTCAGGGAAAGCCTTCACGCCGTTGGCGATCTGGTCGAGCGGAGCGAGCATGGTCTGGACGGCGTAAGCTTCCTTCTCGGAGCGGGTCAGGATCACCATCTTGCCAGACTCGCCTTCGAGGGCGGCCTTGACGGCGGCACCGCCGCAGAGTTCGGCTTCATCGACGTCGGTCTTCGAAGCGTTGTGCGAAGCGGCGCGCTGGGTGATGCCGAGCTTGGAGGAGCGGGCCTTGACGCCGTCGAAGCGGGATTCGACGAGCGTGCGCAGGTATTCGCCGGCGCCGCCGAGGACGGCGTGACCGAAAGCGTCGGTGCTCGTGGTGTCGGCTCCGAGGTAGTTGCCGGTGGCGTCCTGGACGCCTTCGGAGACGACGACGAAGCAGTGACCGTTGCTCTTGAGGACTTCTTCGACGCGGCGGATGAAGGCGTCGGCGTTGAAGGCGACTTCCGGCAGCAGCACGATGTGCGGGGCGGAGCAGGAGTAGTGGGTGTTCTTGACGGCCTTGTCGTCGTTCTTGTCGCGGCGCTGGGCCAGGACGGACGAAGCGGCGAGCCAGCCGGCGTTACGGCCCATGACCTCGAGGATCGAGACGAAGTCGTTCTGGCCCATGGCGGCGTTGTCGAGAGCGGTCTCGCGGATGGTCACGCCGATGTGCTTGGCGACGGAGCCGTAGCCAGGGCAGTGGTCGGTGAGAGGCAGGTCGTTGTCGATCGTCTTAGGCACGCCGACGACGCGGAGTTCGTAGCCGCGCTCCTTGGCGAGGGCGTCGATCTTGGCGGCGGTGTCCTGGGAGTCGTTGCCGCCGATGTAGTGGAAGTAACGGATGTTGTGGGCTTCGAAGACCTGGAGGATGCGGTCGAAGTCTTCGGCCTTCTTCACCTTGTAGCGGCAGGTGCCGAGGGCGGCGCCGGGAGTGTGGCGGAGGGCGCGGAGGGTCTGCTGGGATTCGGCCGCGAGGTCGACGAGCTGCTCATGGAGAACGCCCTGGATGCCGTTGAGGCCGCCATAGATTTCGACGATCTCGTCCTCATGCTTGAGGGCTTCGGAGATCACCCCGGCGAGGCTGGCGTTGATGACGGGGGTCGGACCGCCGCTCTGCGCGACGAGAAGGTTGCCAATGAGAGGAGAAGACATGGGAGTGAACGAGTTGAAAAGTGGGTTGTGGGAAGCCCTCCCCCCCTTGGCAACACGGAAAACCCTCCCCTGCCCGCACCCCCCGACTTAGGCCTACAAAATGCGTCCGGCTTTGACCTGGGCGGACTCCGGAACCTTCCGGGTCCAGTCCGCAGCCTGGCGGACGAACACGTCGACCTGCGCCCCGGCGGAACCGGTCAGTTCGCCGGCCTTGGTGACGGCGTCGAGCAGGACGGACTTGGGCAGACGGAGGCGCGCGTCGGCGGCGAGGCGGTCGACGAGGTCGTTCCGCTCGATCTTGCCGGTGCGGAGCTCCTTGGCGACGGCGACAGCATGTTCCTTGATGGCCTCGTGGGCCTCTTCGCGGCCGGCGCCAGCCTTGACGGCTTCCATGAGGAAGGTGGTCGTGAGCAGGAACGGCAGGTAGTGGCGAGACTCGCGGTCGATGACGGGGCGATTGACCTCCATCTGGCCGAGCACGGTGAGGAAAGCTTCGAACAGGCCGTCGATGGCGAGGAAAGCGTCGGGCAGGAGTACGCGGCGCACGACGGAGCATGAGACGTCGCCTTCGTTCCACTGCTCGCCGGAGAGCGAGGCGGCCATGGCGAGGTGACCGCGCAGGATCACGTGGAAGCCGTTGATGCGCTCGCAGGTGCGGGCGTTCATCTTGTGCGGCATCGCGGACGAACCGACCTGGCCGGGCAGGAAGCCTTCGCTGGCGAGCTCGTGGCCGGCCATGAGGCGGAGGGTCTTGGCGAAGGACGACGGGCCGGAAGCGGCGGACAGCAGCGCGGCGACGACTTCCATGTCCATCGAGCGCGGGTAGACCTGGCCGACCGCGCCGAGGGCGTGCGGGATGCCGAGGTGCGCGAGCACGCGGGTCTCGAGCTGGGCGACCTTGGCGATGTCGCCGGAGAAGAGCGTGAGCTGGTCGAGCTGCGTGCCGACGGCGCCCTTGAGGCCGCGGGCCGCGAAAGCGGCGAGCGCGGCGTCGATCTGCGTGATGCCGCGGAGGCATTCCTCGCCGAACATGGCCCAGCGCTTGCCGACGGTGGTGGGCTGCGCGGCGACATTATGCGTGCGGGCGGCGATCAGGACATCGCGGTCGGCCTGCGCGCGGCGGGCGAGCGCGGCGAGCGCGGCCACGCCCTTGGCACGGACGAGCTGGAGCGAGCGGAAGACCTGGAGCTGCTCGACGGATTCGGTGAGGTCGCGGCTGGTCAGGCCCTTGTGGACGTGCTGGTGGCCGGCGAGGGCGCAGAACTCGTCGATGCGCGCCTTGACGTCGTGGCGGGTCTCTTCTTCGCGGCGGCGGATGGAGTCGAAGTCGACCTGGTCCTTGACCTGCTCGTAGGCGGCGAGGGCTTCGGCGGGGATGTCGAGGCCGAGGTCGCGCTGGGCCTTCATGACGGCGATCCAATACTCGCGCTCGAGGACCACGCGGCCGCGGGTGGACCAGACGGCCTTCATCGCCGGGGAGGCGTAGCGATCGGCGAGGACATTGGGGACGTTGTCGGATTCCATCGGAATGAGGTAAGGTTTATATCAGGCGGGACGCTTCACGGCAAGCGCTCGGAGGAACATCGCGCGGACGGAGGACTCGTCCTCGCCGCGATTGGAGGCGTCGAAGCAGTCCGCGCAGGCGAGCTGGAGGTCGACGAGCTCGGCCAGGGTGTAGCGGGCCGCCGCCGGGGCGACCTTGTTGCTGACGTACCAGGCGTTCTGGGAGAAGAGGTTGGCCGAGGACTTGGCGGCGGAGCCGAAAGTCGGTCCGTGGCGGCCGCTGGCGGCCTCGAACTGGCCCTTGGGCAGGCCGGCCTCGCTGACGCGGAAGTCGCCGGAGTCGACGAGGCAGCGGATCTGGATGAGCAGGCGCAGGCGGTTCTGCAAAGCGCTGAGGAGCGGACGGCTGGAATCCTCGTTGAAGAAATAGCGGTCGAGCGAGGCGAGGCCCCACGCGAGGTCGCGCGCGGCGAGCGCCTCGATGGGCTCGAAGAAGTCGCCTTCGCCGAAGGTCGGGACGAGCAGATGCACGTCGGACTCCTTGATGGTGCCGCCCGGGCCGACATACGTGGCGAGCTTCTCGCACTCTCCCAGCACGAGGCGCGTCGACTGACCGACGCGGCCGACGATGACTTCGGGCACGCCTCGGTCATACTTCACGCCGAGCGCCTTCAGGCGATCGACCGCGAGGGCGACCTGGTTGTCGGCCTGCGCGTCACCCTTGTCGAACGGGCTCTTGGACGCCGAGGCGTGGATGATGAAGTCATGCGCCGCGGCCTTCAGCGAGCTGAGGTCCTTGCGTCGGCCGTCGTAAGGCGTGGCGGAGACGATGATCGAGACGGAGGGATCCGCCGAGGTCGCGACCGCGAGGATGTTGGCGAGGTTCTTCTTCACCTCCTCGGACTTGGCCTGGACGGTGTCGGCGACGAGGTTGAGGTTGCGCAGCCAGATGACGCGCTTGCCGCCGAACATGGACAGGGTCTTGACCGACTCCGCGAACTGGAGCTCAAGCACGCGCGCGTCGTCGACCCGCAGGATCTGCGCGGAGATGATCTCGGCTTCGGCATCAGGGCCCGCCGCCTTCCGGGCCTTGTCGTAGCAGGCACGGCCGTCCTGATCGACGAGGTATTCGTCCTTACCTGCGATGATGGCGAGATAGCCGGGCACGCGCCTAATCTCCCGCCCTCCTCCCTCGTGGCAATCCTTTGTCATTCGCAGGCCCCAAGACAGGCCTGCGAGGTGGCAGCGCTTGGCGGTAAGCGGTTGGCGGTTGGTCTGAAGACATCGGGTCCCTGGTCTCGGCCCTCAGGTATCGGGTACGGGCTATCAGGTGCGGGTACGGACCCGGGACCTGCGCCCGAACCAGAGCACCTGAACCAGACATCCGATTGCCGAGACCTGGGACCCGAAAATACTTTCACACCATCCGGTCCTCAGGTCCTCCTGCCCTCAGGTACTCGTGCCCGCCCTCACGCCCCGTGGATGAGATCCTCGACGCGATACTTGTTCAGCTTCCGGCGCATGAAATCGAGGGCGGTGTTCACGGCGCGCTGCTTGATCTGACGGCGGTCGCCGGGCAGGGCCACGCGCTGGGACCAGACGCCCGTCGGGGAGGCGTAACCGAAATAGACGGTGCCGACGGGGTCGGCTTCGGTGCCTCCGCCGGGTCCGGCATAGCCCGTGACCGCGATGGCGTAATCGGAGCCGAACTTCTCGATGGCGCCGGTCGCCATGGCGGCGGCGCACTCGGCGGAGACGGCGCCATGCTGGGCGATGAGGCAGTCGGGGACGCCGAGGAGGTTCACCTTGGCGTCGTTGGCGTAGCAGACAGCCGAACCGGCGAAGACCTTGGAGGCGCCGGGGACGTCGGTGAAGGCGTTGGCGAGCAGGCCGCCGGTGCAGGACTCAGCGAGGGCGACGGTCTTCTCGAGGCTGCGCAACTGCTCGACGACGAGCGTGGCGAGGCAGGCGTGTCCGGTGGCGACGAAATCCTCGCCGACCGCGTCGCGGATCCTGCGCGCGACTTCGCAGAGCTGGTCGGCCGTGGCGCCGCCGCCGGCGGAGGAGATGCGGGCGTCGACGACGCCGGTATGCGTGCCGAAACTGAGGGCCATGCCCGGCGCGAGGAGCGGACGGACGATCGCCTCGAGGGGCACGGCGCCGATACCGAAGGTACGGACCTGCACGTAGGCTTCGCCTTGGCAGGCGCAGCCGACCTGGCGGAGGCGGGGCACGACTTCGTCTTCGAACATCGGACGCAGCTCGAGCGAAGGACCGGGGAGCATGACGAGCGCGCGGCCGTCGCGATGCAGGAAGACACCGGGCGCGGTGCCACGCGGATTGGGCAGCGAGTCGGCTCCGGCCGGGACGTAGCACTGGCTGAGGTCCGCGGCGGCGACCTTGCGTCCGATCATCTTGAAGCGATCGCGGAGGGCCTGCTCGGCGGCGGGTACGTGGGTGAGGGTAAGTCCGAGCGCGCCGGCGACGGCTTCGCGCGTATGGTCGTCGGAGGTCGGACCGATGCCGCCGGTGGTGACGATGAGGTCGTAGGCGCCCCAGGCTTCGCCGACGGCGCGGGCGATCTCGGCGGCGTCGTCCCGGACGACGAGGGAGCGGGTGATCGGCAGGCCACGGCGGGCGAGGTGCTCACCCAGCCAGAGGAGGTGACCGTTCTCGCGGAGACCGTCGAGGAGCTCGTCGCCCACGTTGATGACGAGGACCTGTCTGGGTCGACTGTTGCAGGAAAGCATTTGCGGAAACGGGGCGTCCCAGCAGGGTTACAGGCTCAGGCCCAAAATGCAAACCGACCGGGAAGAACTTTCGCCCAAGGCCAAGGCCCGGCGTGCCCCCCATACCCCGGGCGTCTATCTGATGAAGGACGCCGCTGGGCTGGTCGTCTACGTAGGCAAGGCCAAGGACCTCAAGAAGCGCCTGGCGTCCTATTTCGTCCCCCGTCAGCGGATGACCCCCAAGGTGGCGGCGATGATGGACACGGTGGCCGACATGGAATGGCATGAGGTCAGGTCCGAGACCGAGGCCCTCCTTCTAGAAGGCAAGCTGATCAAACGCTGGCGCCCCCGCTGGAACATCCTCTTCCGCGACGACAAGCAGTTCCCCCAGGTCCGGGTCGACCTCGCCGACCCCCTGCCCCGCTTCCGCATCGTCCGCGCCCGCACGACCGATGCCTGCCGCTACTTCGGCCCCTTCCCTCACCAGCAGGCGGTCCGCCGCACGCTCAACGAGATGCGCAAGAAGTTCGGCATCCTGCTCGCTGACAGCAACCCGGTCGCTCAGCCCGACGGGACGTGGAAGCTCTACGACGACGCCCGCGCCGAGATCCAGAAGCACGGCAACGTGATCACGGCCGAAGAATACGCCGTGCGCGTGACCGAGGCGTGCGCGTTCCTCGAAGGCAAAGTCGAGAGCTGGGCCGAACAGGTCGAGGTCGACATGCGCAAGGCCGCCGCGGAGCGTGACTACGAGAAGGCCGCGAGCCTGCGCGACCTGCTCGACGCGCTGAAACGCACGACGGAGAAATCGCGCCGCTTCCTCCGCGAGAACCCCCTGCCTCGCCGCGACGAAGCCGGCGCCCTCGCCTCGCTCGCCGCCGCGCTCGGCCTCGAACGTCCGCCCGCCACGGCGGAGTGCTTCGATATCTCGCACATCTCCGGCACGCTCGCCGTCGCGTCGATGGTGCGCTTCGTCGACGGCCAGGCGGACAAGTCCGGTTACCGCCGCTTCAAGATCAAGTCCTTCGAGGGCAACGACGACTTCCGTTCGATGCAGGAAGTGGTCGGCCGCCGCTACACGCGCCTGCACGAGGAGCACCGCGCCTTCCCCGAGCTCGTCATCATCGACGGCGGCCTCGGCCAGGTCGGCGCCGCGCTCGCGGCTTTCAAGGAGCATGACCTCGCCCCGCCCCCGCTCATCGGCCTCGCCAAGCGGGAGGAGACGATCGTCTTCCCCGACGGCCGCGAACTGAAACTGCCGCGGCACGACGTCGGGCTCGCCCTGCTCATGCGCATCCGCGACGAGGCCCACCGCTTCGCCAACGACTTCAACGCCGAACTCCGCAGCCGCAAGCTGCGCGAGTCGCTGCTCGACGAGATGCCCGGCCTCGGCCCCAAGCGGAAGGACGCCCTCCTCGCGCACTTCGGTAGCATCCAGAAGCTCCGCAAGGCGAGCGTCGAGGAGATCGCGGAAGTCGCCGGCCTCAGCGACAAACTCGCCGGCGAAGTGAAGGCTTATCTGGAGGCGAGAGGATGAGGCAGGGACGCGATGACATCGCGTCCGGTCGAAGCGCAACAAAGGGAGACCGGAAACCGGATATGATGCTGCGGCCATGATGCCCCAGCCAATGATCCGGTCTCCGGTTTCCCTGTGAGTCTGCGTATCTGTGTCTTGGGTAGGGTTGAGCGCCCTCGCTCAACCGTGGCTGACCAAGGGTGGTCAGCCCTACCCGACCCAACCAGGGCAGCACGCGGTGCTGCCCCTACCTCTTAACCGCCGCTTCGCGTTCGACGAGCTCCGCCACGCGATCCGCGCCGCCGGCGTCGCCGAGTCCGTCGACCGAGGCTTTCCACTTCTTCCAAAGGGCCCAGTCACCGGTGAAGGCTTCGGCGATGATCGCACGGGCCGAGGCAGGCGTGAGTCCATAGGCGCCGGCGTCATGTTCGGCGATGAGGCGTCCGTTGCCGGCTTCCTGTCCGGGGATGACCTGCGTGATGATCATCGGCACGCCGGCCGCGACGCACTCATGCGTGGTCGCGCCGCCGGCCTTGCTGACGACGAGATGACTCGAAAGCATGAGCGACGGGATGCGGTCCGTCCAGCCGAGCACCTCGGCGCGGCCGTCGACCGCGCGTTCGACGGCCTCCTTGAAGGAAGCATCCTTGCCCACGGTGATCGTGAGTTCGAGGCCAAGCGTGGACAGGGCCGTGGCGAGTTCGACGGCGTCGCGCTTGCCGGGATTGAGCATCAGGAGCACGCGCGGACGTTCGCCGACCTTGGCCGAAGAACGCGGGGCGAGGCGCGACGAGACCGGAAAGCCGTAAGGCAGGACCTTCGCGGAGGGCACGCCCTGGCGGATCATGACGTCGGCGGTCGCCTGGTTCGGGGTCACATACCAGTCAGAATGCGCGCGATGCCAGGCGCGGTTGACCGAGATGGAATCCGTGACGACGGTGATCAGGCGCGGGCGCGCGGGGTCATCGCGATGCCAGCGCCGGGCCATCATGTAGTTATAGAGCGGATAGGCCGAGACCACGACGGGCGGCTGCGTCGCGTCGAGCATGGCGTTGAGGGTCTTCTCGACCGGACGGACGAACGGGAGCGAGGCGCGCACGAGCGGCAGACGATCGAGCGCGGTATACATGCAGCCCCAGAGGCGCGGATACTTGTTCGCGACGCCGATGTAACTGTCGCGCTGGCTCTTGGCCTTCTCAGCCCCGTAGGCCTCGAGGAAGAGGTCGTGCAGCTCGCCCTTGAGGTCCGGCTTCCGGCCGAGGGCTTCGATGATGGAACGGGCGGCGGCGTTGTGGCCTTCGCCGAAACCGGCCGTGAGGACGGGGATGACGCTCATCAGGCGACGAAGGAGATCGTGGCGCTGGCCTCGCCGGTGGGCGCGGGCGAACCAGTCTTGGCGGCCTCGAAGGCGGCGCGGCGTTCGGCGATGCGGCGCAGGAGTTCGGGGCGTTCGACGACGCGGATGGTGCCGTCGTCCTCCTCGACCACCGCGGTCAGGGACTCGACCCAATCGCCGGAGTTGATGTAGCGGACGTTGCCGATCATGCGATCCTCGGCCTTGTGGATGTGGCCGCACATCACGCCTTCGCAGCCGCGGCGCGCGGCCAGGGTCTGCAGGTGTTCCTCGAAGCTCGAGATGAAGCTGACCGCCGACTTGACCTTGGCCTTGATGGCCTGCGAGAGGGAGAAGTATTCCTTGCCGCGCCAGGCGCGCCACTTGTTGTAGACGCGGTTCAGGTCGAGGAGGATCTGGTAGCTGATGTCGCCGATCACGGCCAGCCAGCGCATCTTCACGGTCACGGTGTCGAACGCGTCGCCGTGGATGCAGAGGTATTTACGGCCGTCCTGAGCCACGTGGATGTGCTCCTCGGCGAGCTCGATACGGTCGAGCACGAGCGGGATCAGACGGCGGATGAAGTCATCGTGGTTGCCACGCAGGTAGACGACCTTCGTGCCGTCCTTCTCCGCCATCTTCATGATGCGACGGATGACGGCCGTGTGGGCCGGCGACCAGTGGTTCTTACGCTGGAGGGACCAGAGATCGATGATGTCTCCGTTCAGGATCAGCTTATCGCAGCGGATGCCGCGCAACACGTCGAGGAGCTCGCGCGCCTGGGCGTCCTTGGTACCCAGATGGAGATCCGAAAGGACCAACGTCCGGAAGTGGATCTTATGCTGCCCAGGGACCTTGATGGTTTCTTCCATGGAAGCAAAGATTACGTGACGACCGTGTCATTCCTGCGTCAGGTACGTCTAAATAAGGAAACAGCTGTATCGGGTTTTGGCGGTTAGCGGATAGCGGTTGGCGGTTGGGAAGAGACCAAGCGCCCAAGGGAGATCGGGAAAGATGCGGGGGTCTATAATACCCCAGCCAATCATCCGGTCTCCGGTTTCCCTTGAGTTATCTCTCTTCTCTTCCCGCCACCTGAGTTCATGCGTTCTGCCATCTGTCATCGATGCAGTCATCGACTCAGCCCTCCACTCAGTCCTCAACGCAGTCCTCCATTCAGTCCTCCCAATATTGCCACCCTCCGTCACCTAATCGTAACAATCGTAATGGCCTGGTGTTACGATTGTTACGGATTGGTGTCGAACGAGGCTTGCCCCCCTCCCTCTCCCCCACCTTGAAACAGGCACACCCAAACACCCATGAAAGACTTCCTCAAGAAGGTCCTCGGTAAGGATGAAAAGTTCTACGAACTCCTCGAAGCCAGCGCCGACGAAGCGCAGAAGAGCGCGAAGTCGCTCTCGAAGCTCTACGCCCAGGTCGGCAAGCCGGACTTCGAGCAGTGCTTCACCGAGCTCGTCGTCGCCCGCCGCGTCGACAAGCGCATCGGCCTCTCGATCACCCAGGAACTCTGCCAGACGTTCGTGACCCCGCTCGAGCGCGAGGACATCGAAGCCCTTGCCAACGCCCTCTACAAGATCCCGAAGACCTGCGAGAAGATCGGCGAGCGTCTCGCCATCTGCCCCTCCCAGTTCTCGACCGACATCGTCGACAAGCAGGTGCGCATGCTCGAGCAGGCCACCGAAGTCACCGCCAACCTCGTCCGCAAGCTGCGCAAGCTCTCGAACGTCGAGGAGATCCAGGACGACTATGAGACCCTGCAGACGATCGAAGGCGACGCCGACCGCCTGATGGTGGGCCTCCTCCGCGACCTCTACCAGGGTAACGTCGACGCCAAGGAAGTCGTCGTCCTCAAGGACATCTATGAGCTCCTCGAGCGCGCGATCGACCACTGCCGCGACGCCGGCAAGGTCGTGTTCCAGATCGCCCTCAAGTACGCCTAAGCCCGCCGCCCGCCTCCGGTCATGGATCCCTTCCTGCTGATGGTGATGGTCATCGTGGTGGCCGTGGTGTTCGAATACATCAACGGCTTCCATGACGCGGCCAACGCCATCGCGACCGTCGTCTCGACGCGCGTGCTGACGCCCCGCCAGGCGATCATGCTCGCGGCGGTGACCAACCTCTTCGGCGCCTTCTGGGGCACCGCGGTGGCGAAGACGATCTACTCCGGCTACATCGACATGGCGGGAGGGCATATCGCCATCGAGGGCATGCAGCTCGCCATCGCCTGCGGCCTGATGGGCGGCATCGTCTGGAATCTCATCACCTGGTGGTTCGGCATCCCCTCCAGCTCCTCCCACGCGCTCATCGGTGGTCTTTGCGGCGGGGTCCTCGGACTGACCCACCTGAACTGGAACAGCCTCATCTGGTCCGCGACGGATTCAGCCGGCAAGACGGTCGGCCTCTGGCCGAAGCTCATCAAGCCGATGATCATCTCGCCTTTCGTCGGCTTCACGCTCGGCGTGATCTTCATGATGCTCCTGACGATGCTCATCGTCCGTCTTTCGGTCCGGCCCAGCATCGTCAGCAAGGTCTTCGGCAAGCTGCAGCTGGTCTCCGCCGGCCTGATGGGTTTTTCGCACGGCTCCAACGACTCCCAGAAGACGGTCGGCATCATCACTTTCGCCCTCATCGTCGGCGTCGGCGCCGGCGCCTTCGACCCGGCCCACGCCCCGGCCTGGGCTCAATGGTTCAAACCCACCTTGAACGCCAAGAACGGCGTAGACCAGGTGCCGTTCTGGATCATCGTCCTCTGCGCGGTGACCATGGCCGCAGGCACTGCCGCCGGTGGCTGGCGCATCATCCGCACGATGGGCCACAAGATGGTCAAGCTACAGCCGGTCCACGGCTTCGCGGCCGAGACCGCCGCCGCGATCACGATCACCGGAGCCTCCGAACTAGGCATTCCACTTTCCACGACGCACGTCATCTCGACTTCCATCCTCGGCGTCGGCGCGTCGAAGCGTTTCGACGCGGTGAGATGGGGACTGGTCGGCCGTATCGTCTGGGCTTGGGTCCTGACCATCCCGATCACGCTGACGCTAGGCTATCTGTTCTTCCGAGGCTGCGTGCTGGTCGGCTGGGCGAAGTAAGTCAGGGCCAGGGCTAGAGCTAGGGCTAGGGCCTTAGCGGGAACTGAGGTCGACGCCGGCTTGCTTGGCCCACGCCATCCATGCATCCGCCAGCTCCTTGAGCTTGGCGGGATGCTGGCCTGCGAGGTCATGCTGCTCCGAGGGGTCCTTGGAGAGGTCGAAGAGTTGCCAGGTGACCGGCGCGTTCTGGCGTTTGCCCCAGACGATTTTCCACTGGCCGAGACGATAGCCGCGCGCACCTTCATGGGCGGTCGGAATGCCGCGCACGGGCGTCGGTTCGCCCCGCAGGTCAGGCAGCAAGGAACGACCGGAGACCGGGCGGATGGGCTTGCCGGCCCGTTCCCGCGGATACGTGGAACCGGTGGCCGCGGCGATGGTGGGTAGGAGATCCATGACGTGCGCGGGCGAGCGGATCCATTCCGTCGCCGGCTTCAGGCCGGCCGGCCACGAGACGAGCAGCGGCGCGCTGACGCCGCCTTCGTGGCAGAAGTGCTTGTAGAGGTTGAGCGGCGTATTGCCGAGGTTCGCCCAGGCGGAGCCGTAGGAAGAATGCGTGCCGGCCTGACCCATGCCTTCGAGCGCGGCGCCGACATGCAGATCCGTCCGGCCCGCGCGGGAACGTCCGTCGAAACCGAACGGGCCCCACTCGTAGCAGGCGCCGTTATCGGACGTGAACACGACGAGGGTGTTCGCGAGTTCGCCGTTCCGCTCGAGGTCGGCGAGCAGTCGGCCGACGCCTTGGTCGACGTGCTCGACCATCGCGGCGAAAGTAGCCATGCGACGCGCGAGATCTTCGCGTCGGTCCGCGGGGAGGCTGTCCCAAGCGGGGTTAGGCTTACCGGAGAAACCGTTGGCGATGGCGTCGTCCGCTTCCACTGGCACGGTCGAAAGCGGCGGCAGCACCGCCTCCGCGGCGATGAGCCCGAGCGCCTTCATACGCGCGAAGCGTTCGACACGGAGGACGTCCCAGCCCCGACGATAAGTCGCCATATGACGGTCGATCGACGCCTTCGGCGCCTGCACGGGGAAGTGCGGCGAGGAGTGCGCGAGATAGAGGAACCACGGCTTGTCCTTCTGCGTCCGCGCCTGGCGGAGGAACTCGAGGGCGTAGTCGGTGAAGACATCGGTGACGTAGAACTTGCCCGGAGCGTAGCTCAGCTCGGCGGCCGTGCCTGCGGGCAGACGCACGTAGTCGGCCGGATTCCACTGGTCGTTGGAATGGGCCTGCAGGTTCTTGTAACCGTAATAGGCGTCGAAGCCGCGCTGGATCGGCCCGGGCGAACCCATGTGCCACTTGCCGACCATCCAGGTGGTGTAGCCCGACTGCTTCAGGAGCTCGGGGATGGTGATATTATCGTCGAGCAGGTGGCCGGTGTAGGCGGGGCCGCGCTTGGGCGCGGGCTTGGCGCTCACGAAGTCGCCGATCCCCGCTTCGTGCGGATGCAGGCCGGTGATGAGCGAGGCGCGCGTCGGGCAGCAGCGCGCGGACGTGTAGACCTTCTCGAAACGCGCGCCGGCCCGGGCGAGGCGGTCGAGGTTCGGGGTCGGGATCTCGCCACCGTAGCAGCCCAGGTCCGAGTAGCCGAGATCGTCAGCCAGGATGACGAGTACGTTCGGACGGTCGGCCGCGCCGAGCGCGAGCGCGCATGCCGCTAGGAGCAGGCGGAAAATCATGGGGTCGTGACAGCGAGGCCGGAGACGGCGCCCTTCAATGGCTTGAGCTCGCCGTAGAGCCCGACGGGCTTGGCGTTGTCGTGTCCGACGCAGAAATCTTCGGCGGGCTGGCGGGGCAGCAAGCCCTTGGCCTTGCCGGCCACAGCGTCCTGACCAGCGACGACAAGTTTCATCACGCCGTCGGCGGCGAGGCTCGCGGTGACGGTGAACGGCCCTTTGACCTCGGCGGGCGAAAGGATCTCGACGACTTCGTCCGCACCATGGCGGACGGCGAAGGCGACGCGGCCACCCTTGAGGTAGAGCGCGTGGCCGATGAGTCCGCCCTGCGCGAGGATGACTGCGTCGCGCTGCACGGTCTCCACGGTGACGGTGACGGTGAAGGCTTTCTGGCCGACCTGCGGGGCGGAGGCCGAAGCAATCGTGTCGCCGGGTTTCGCCTGCGCGAGGGAGACCGGCTTGGCGGCCGTCGTCTTCGCCCCCTTCTTCGCCGCCGGCTTCTTGGCGTCTTCCTTCTTCACATCGTTCGGCACGTAATCGGCCGTCGGATAAAGCGTCTTCGCGCCCTTCACTTCGCCGGCGGGACGTCGCGCGGTCGGGGTCTTGCCGCCGATCTCCGCCGCCATCTTGTCGGCGAGCGCTTTCAGTTTCGCGACGACTTCCGGATGCTGCGCGGCGACGTCGGTCTGCTCGCCGATCTCGGCATCGAGGTCATAAAGACGCAGGCCAGGCGGAGTCTTGTCGGCTTGCTTGCCCATGCCCTCCGGCTGCGGGGAGAGCGCCAGCTTCCAGCGCCCTTGGCGCACGGCCTGCAGGTCGTAGCCGGCGAAATAGTAATGCGCTTCGCGCGCGGACTCCTTCGACTGACCGAGGAGGATCGGCGTGATGTCGCGTCCGTCGATGACCGGCGTGGCGGGCACGGTGCCGCCGGCGAGCGCGACGAAGGTCGGCAGCAGGTCGATCGTGGCGGCGACGGCTTCGTTGACGGAACCGGCGGGCACGCGGCCCGGCCACCACGCGAGGGTCGGCACGCGCACGCCGCCTTCCCAGGTCGATCCCTTGCCACCGCGGAGCGGACCCGCGCTGCCGCCATCGGTACCCTTGGTGAGCCAGGGACCGTTGTCGGAAGTGAAGACCACGAGCGTGTCCTTATCGAGCCCCTGCGCACGCAGGGTATCGAGCACCTGGCCGACGCTCCAGTCGACTTCCTCGACCCAATCGCCGAAGCGACCGTTCTGGGATTTACCGGCGAACGCGGCGCCCGGCCAGATCGGCGTATGGACGGCATTATGGGCGAAGTAGAGGTAGAAGGGTTGATCCTTGTTACGGCTGATGAAATCGACGGCCTCCTTGGTATAGAGCTCGACCAAGCGGCGCTGCCCTTCCCCGTCCATCAGTTCGACGACCTTCTCATCCCTCAAGAGGGGGACGACCGGGACCTTGGTCTCGGCGCTCTTCTTGAGCATGTCGTTCGAATAGGGGATGCCGTAATAATGGTCGAAACCCTGCCGGGTGGGCAGGAATTCGGGCTGGTCGCCTAGGTGCCATTTCCCGACCATCTGGGTGGCATAGCCTTTTTCCTTAAGTCTTTCGGCTACAGTTACTTCAGAAGGATTAAGTCCCACGGATTGACCCGGAAAATAGACCCCTGGGACGGAGACGCGGGCGCCGTAGCAGCCGGTCATCATCTGGGCCCGGGAGACCGAGCAGACCGGGGTAGCGTAAAAGCTGGTCAATTTCATGCCCTCCTTGGCCATCCGGTCCAGGTGGGGGGTGCGCTGCTTGGTCGCCCCGAAAGGTCCGATGTCCCCATAGCCCATATCGTCGATGAAGATCACCACCACGTTGGGCGGGCGAGCGGTGGCGGTGGTCGCAAGCCAGGCGGCCAGCAGGACGAAAAGCGTCTTCATGGGGTACCCCTCTAGAACAATCTCCGAGGGGTTTAGTTGCAAGCCTCCCTCCCGAGCTCCTGTTCACGCTACCGACCCCGATTAGAAGCGATAAAAACGCCATTTTTGCCCCTTCCCGCTTGCTCCCCCTAGGGGTCACCCTAACTTGCGGCCAACGACCATGGTCAAATCCGATTTCGGCTACAACAGCAAGGTGGAGGGCGAGGTCATCGTGACCCGCGCCGACGCCGTCGTCAACTGGGTGCGCAGCAACTCCGTGTGGCCGATGCCCATGGGCCTCGCCTGCTGCGCCATCGAGCTCATGGCCGCCGGCGGCTCCCGCTTCGACATCTCCCGCTTCGGCATGGAGGTCATGCGCTTCTCCCCTCGCCAGGCCGACTGCATGATCGTCGCCGGCACCGTCACCTACAAGATGGCCGAAGTCGTCCGCCGCATCTACGACCAGATGGCCGAGCCGAAGTGGGTCGTCGCCATGGGCGCCTGTGCTTCCACCGGCGGCATGTATCGCTCCTACGCCACCCTGCAGGGCGTGGATAACATCGTCCCGGTCGACATCTACATCTCCGGCTGCCCGCCCCGCCCCGAGGCCCTCCTCGACGGCATGATGCTGCTCCAGGAGAAGATCCGCCAGGAAGGCGGCTCGCTGCGCCGCACCTTCCGCGGTCGCACCGTCGAAACCAAGATCGTCAGCTGAGCACGGACATGGACGCCGCCGCGCTCACCTCCCGCTTCCCTGCCACGCAGGACCTCGCCGGCAAGGACATGCCGACCTTCCGCGTCGCCGGTGGCGACCTGCTCGCCGCCGTGCGTTTCCTGCGCGACGAGCACGGCTTCGACCTGCTCGCCGACCTCTGCGGCCTCGAACTGCAAGGCCGCCCGGTCCGTTTCGGCGTCGTCCTCCATCTCCTCAGCACCACGCACAAGGAATACGTGCGCCTGCACGTCGACGCCCTCGGCGACCGCGTCCCGAGCGTCTCCTCCCTGCACCCCGGCGCCAACTGGCACGAGCGCGAGGCGTTCGACATGTTCGGCATCGTCTTCGAAGGCCACCCGGACCCGCGCCGCATCCTCATGTGGGACTCGTATCCCTATCACCCGCTCCGCAAGGATTTCCCTCTCGCCGGCATCGAAGTCCCCTTCCCCGCCGCCGACGTCGCGGAAGTCACCGGCCAGAAAGTCGAGCCCGCGCCGATGATGGGCGGACCGTTCGTCTCGCACGGCGGCAAGCTCTCCGAAGGCGAACCCTCCGCGCTCGACCAGTCCTGGACCGAGGAAAAACCCAAAGCCTGATTTAACGTGAAGATCACCAAGGAAATCTCCATCGGCGACGTCGCCGCCCGTTCGGAAGAACTGCGCGGAGAGAACATGACCCTCAACATGGGTCCGTCCCACCCGGCCACGCACGGCGTGCTCCGCCTGAGCCTCGAGCTCGACGGCGACAAGGTCGTGAAGTGCGATCCGGTCATCGGCTACCTGCACCGCGGCGACGAGAAGATCGCCGAGAACATGACGTACAACCAGTTCGTCCCTTACACGGACCGCCTGGACTACCTCGCCCCCCTCGCCAACAACGTCGCCTACGCCATCGCCGTCGAGAAGCTCGCCGGCCTCAAGCTGCCCGCCCGCTGCGAGGCGATCCGCGTGCTCACCTGCGAGATGGCCCGCATCTCGTCCCACCTCCTCGGCATCGGCGTCTACGCGATGGATACCGGCGCCTGGACGGTGTTCATGTACACCTTCAACGAGCGCGAGAAGCTCTACACGCTCTTCGAAGAACTCACCGGCGCCCGCTTCACCACGAGTTACACCCGCATCGGCGGCGTGACGCGCGACATCCCGGACGGCTGGCTCGCCAAGGTCTCCGCGTTCTGCGACGGCGTCGAGCGCACGATCGACGAGGTCGACAAGCTCCTTACCCGCAACGGCATCTTCCTCGAACGCACCGAAGGCATCGCGCCCATCTCGAAGGAGATGGCCCTCGCCTACGGCCTCACCGGCCCGAACCTCCGCGCTTCCGGCGTGCCGTTCGACCTCCGCAAGGACAAGCCCTACTCCGGCTACGAGCAGTATGAGTTCGACGTCCCCGTGGGCGCGAAGGGCGACTGCTTCGACCGCTACCTTGTCCGCATGGAAGAACTCCGCCAGTCCGTGCGCATCATCCGCCAGGTCGTGAAGACCATGCCCGGCGGCGCTTGGTATGCCGAAGACGCAAAGAAGATTTTCCTTCCGCCCAAGGCGAAGGTGATGACGAAGATGGAAGAGCTGATCCAGAACTTCATGCTGGTGACCGAAGGCCCGCAGATCCCGGCCGGCGAAGTCTACTTCGAGGCCGAGAACCCGAAGGGCGCCCTGGGCTTCTACGTCGTCTCCAACGGCGGCGGCGTCCCCTATCGCCTCCGCATCCGCGGACCGAGCTTCGTCTCGCTCTCCATCCTTCCCGCCATCGTCCCCGGCAACTTCCTCACCGACGTCGCCTCCATCCTCGGTTCGCTCGACTTCGTCATGGGCGAATGCGACCGCTAAACCCCATGCACGAATCTCCTTCCTCCTCCGCCCCCGCCCGCGCGCTCAAGCCTGAGACGCTCGCGCAGGCTCCCGCCATTATCGCGCAGTATCCGCAGAAGCGCAGCGCGACGATGCCCCTCCTGCACCTCGCGCAGGAAGACCGCGGCTACATCACGAAAGAAGACATGCACTGGATCGCCGAGCTCGTCGGCGTGACCCCGATGCAGGTCCTCGAAGTGGTGACGTTCTACCCGATGTATCGCCAGTCGCCGATCGGCCGCCGCCACGTGCGCGTCTGCCGCACGCTGTCCTGCGCCCTCCGCGGTTCCTACGCGCTGATGGAGAACCTCGAGCAGTCCCTGAACTGCAAGCGCGGCGAGACCTCGCCCGACGGCGACTTCACCCTGGAGTTCGTCGAATGCATCGCCGATTGCGGCTGCGGACCGGTCGTCCACGTCGACGCTTCCATGCACGAGAACGTGAAGCCCGAAGACGCCGGCAAGTTCGCCGCCCAGCTCAAGGCCACGCTCAAGGATCCGTCCTACGGCCAGAACCCTCCCGTCCCCGGCACGCCCGAGTGGAACGGTTAATCTCTAAACCTTAAGCGACATGCCCGCCGTCGAACGCCCTCTCATCTACGCCAACCTCCGCAAGCCGGGGTATACGGTCGACATCGACTGCTACCTGCGCAACGGCGGTTACGAAGCCCTCAAGAAAGCCGTCGCCCTCAAGCCCGAGGATGTCTGCAAGGAAGTCGAAGTCTCAGGCCTGCGCGGCCGCGGCGGCGCCGGCTTCCCGACCGGCATGAAGTGGAAGTTCCTCGACCGCAAGTCGGGCAAGCCCGCCTACCTGGTCGTCAACGCCGACGAGTCCGAGCCCGGCACCTACAAGGACCGCCAGATCATCTACAAGGACCCGCACCAGATGCTGGAAGGCATCGCGATCACCGCGTGGGCCATCCAGGCCAAGCAGGCCTTCATCTACATCCGCGGCGAGTTCATCCACGGCGCCAAGATCCTCGAGCGCGCGATCGCCGAAGCGAAGGCCAAGGGTTTCCTCGGCCAGAACATCCTCGGCTCGGGCTACTCCTGCGAAGTCGTCATCCACCGTGGCGGAGGCTGCTACGTCTGCGGCGAAGAAACCGGCCTGATCGAATCCCTCGAAGGCAAGCGCGGCTACCCGCGCATCAAGCCCCCGTATTTCCCGGCCGTCCTCGGCCTCTACAACTGCCCGACCATCGTCAACAACGCGGAGACGATGGCGCAGGTGAAGCACGTGCTCGCCTTCGGCGGCGCGGAGTTCGCCAAGATCGGCATCCCCGGCGACAGCGGCACGCACATCTGGGGCGTCAGCGGCCTCGTGAAGCGTCCGGGTCTCTACGAGATCGAAGCCGGCAAGGCCACCTTCGGCGAACTGCTCTACGACCTCTGCGGCGGCCCGCTCGACGGACGTAAGATCAAGGCGATCATCCCCGGCGGTTCCTCCACCAAGATCCTCAAGGTCGGCGAACGCTTCAAGGGCAAGCTCGCCAACGGCACCGAGTTCGACTGGGCGCTCGAGGACATCCCCCTCGACTCCAACAGCATCGCCGCGTGCGGCACGGGCCTCGGCACCGGCGGCACCATCGTCATCGACGACTCCGTCGAGATGATCCAGGCGCTCTCGAACCTCAACGCCTTCTACGCCCACGAGACCTGCGGCCAGTGCACGCCCTGCCGCGAAGGTTCCCTCTGGCTCTCCCGCGTTTCGAAGCGCATCACGACCGGCGGCGGCCTCGAGACCGACGTCCCGCTGTTGCTCGACATCGCGAACCAGGTGGCCGGCCGCACGATCTGCGCCCACGGCGAAGCCGTCGCGTGGCCCGTGCAGTCAGCCGTCCCGAAGTTCAAGGACGAGTATCTCGAGTCCATCCGCAAACGCCAAAAAGGCGAAGCGGTCCCGACGCTGAAGCTGATCTGATCGCCGCGAGTATCGTTGGCCCGAGTATCGAGTATCGGGGAAATAAGGACCGCACCCCGTGCGGTCTTTTTTATGCCCCCATCACTCCCCCTATACTCGATACTCCATACTCTATACTCTGATTCGCCGCTCCGCGGCGAACTTTCTCCCTTTACCCTCCCTCCCCCTCCCCTTACCAAATCCGTCCCATGGAATTCAAAAACGTCACCGCCGTCGCCAAAGCCAACGTCTACTTCGATGGCAAGGTCGTCTCCCACACGATCCTCACCGCCGATGGCGCCAAGAAGACCATCGGCTTGATCTACGCTGGCACCTACCACTTCGGCACCGACAAGGCCGAGATCATGGAAATCACCGACGGCTCGTGCGTCGTGGTCCAGGACGGTTCCAAGGAAGAGAAGACCTACGGCGCGGGCACCCACTTCTACGTGGCCCCGAAGTCCGGCTTCACGATCACCGTGCAGTCCGGCATCTGCCAGTATATCTGCAGCTTCATCGGGTAATCTGACCCGTCGGAGCGGCCGGGGCTTGCCAAGCACGAAGCCAGGCCGAACCTGTGGGCATGTCCGAGCCGACCAGCAGCCTGCCCAACATCCCCGCGCCCATCGCGCGCGAGAAGCCATGGGTGCAGCTCAAGACCTTCACGTCCAAGCCCGCGATCTTCCGCTCGATGGTCGGCGAGGTATCGCCCGACGCCCGCCAGGGCGACGTGGTCACGGCCTACGATAAGCAGGGCTCCTTCATCGGCTACGGCTTCTGGAACGCCGGCGCCCCCATCGCCCTCCGCATCCTCAAGGCCACCCCGGGCAAGCCCGACGATGTCTGGTTCGAACAGGCCCTCCGCCGTGCCGCCGCCCTCCGTAAGGACGTCCTGAAGCTCGACGCCGACACGGACGCCTATCGTGTGGTCAATGCCGACGCTGACTTCCTGTCCGGCCTGATTGTCGACCGCCTCGGCGACGTGCTCTCTATAGAGGTATCCTCTTATGCGGTCATGCGCCGCCTGCCCCGCTGGATCCCCATCCTGCACGACGCTGTCGGCACCAAGCGCGAAATCGTCCAGGTGGATCCACATGTCGCCCGCATCGAAGGCATCATGCCGACCGATGTCCCGAAGTCGGCTGTCCGCTTTGTGAAGATCAAGGAGTTCGGCATGATCCAGGAGGTCGACTTCGCCGAAGGCCACAAGACCGGCTTCTTCTGCGACCAGCGCGACAACCGTCGCCGCTTCGGCGCCCTCGCCAAGGGCCTCAAGGTCCTCGACCTCTGCTGCTACTCCGGCGGCTTCTCCATCGCCGCCAAGCTGGCCGGCGCCACGGAAGTCACCGGCGTCGACCTCGACGAGAAAGCCATCGAGATGGCCAAGCGGAACATGAACCTGAACAACGTCCGCATCGACTTCGTCCACTCCGACGCCTTCACGTGGATCCGCCAGA
Organism: Opitutales bacterium; assembly: GCA_044350605.1. Taxonomy (GTDB): domain Bacteria; phylum Verrucomicrobiota; class Verrucomicrobiia; order Opitutales; family UBA953; genus UBA953. Next base: position 1,031 of record JBILHF010000025.1, on the reverse strand, counting down.
TGCAGAAGAACGGCAAGACCTGGGACCTCGTCCTCTGCGACCCGCCCAAGTTCGTCGACAGCCGCGATGAGGAATTCGAAGCCGAAGGCCTGAAGAAGTATAACGACCTGAACGTGCTCGCCATGCAGCTCGTCGCCCCGGGAGGCCTGTTCGTGACCTGCTCCTGCTCCGGCCTCGTCTCCCCTGAATCCTTCGAGGACCTCGTCAGCAAGGCCGCCCATCGCTACCAGAAGCGCCTCCAGATCTTCGATCGCACCGGCCCCGGCGGCGATCACCCCAACGCCTCCAACCACCCTGAAGGACGTTACCTCAAGGTGCTTTGGAGTCGGATTGCCTGAGGTAGAGATGCGATGACATCGCATCCGCTTGCGTCAAGGTAGGGGGCATCACCGCGTGCTGCCCTAGTTGTATCTCAGCGTTCGCCGCATGGTGAACGGGAGGTAGGGGCGGGGCTACGCCACGCCCTAGGGCACGAAGTAGTCGTGCCCCTACCCTTGGCCACCATTCGGCGGCCAGATATACCACTCAAAGGGAAACCGGGGACCGGAGGATTGGCTGGGGAAGAGACACTTTCAGGTCTCAGGTCTCGGCCATCAGCTTTCTGGTTCAGGTATTCAGGTACAGGTCCTGGTCCCGGGGGGAAGGCATTCTGTCATCTGCCCTCCGCCATCGATTCAGTCCTCAACGCAGTCCTCCATTCAGCCCTCCACCAAATCTCATCCGCCATCGATTCAGTCATCGATGCTGCACTCGACTCAGCCATCTAAACCTACCCCTACACCTAATCTCAACTCAGCCCTCCATTCAGTCCTCCATTCAGCCCTCAACTCAGTCCTCCACTCAGCCCTCTATTCTTCCCACTCTCACTTCGCCGTCGCCACATCCCCGCGGCGCAGCTCGACGGTACCGCTCTGCGAACTGCCGGTCTCGTCGGTGACGCCGACCTTCAGCTTGAGCGGGCCGACCTTATATCCGTCGGCGGAACGCAGTTTGACGCCGCGGAGCAGGTTCTCGTAATCGCCGGACGAAGC
>JBILHF010000173.1:0-2719 GCA_044350605.1 Opitutales bacterium | reverse complement strand
CGGAGCATGGATACGTAGAGGTTGCACAGAGGCGTGTTCTGGTCGCGCCGGAAGGCGAGGTGCTGGCCGTGCTTGAAGCCGCCGCCGGCGAGCAGGATCGGCAGGTTGGTGTTGTCGTGGGTGTTGGCGTCGCCCATGTTGCTGCCGAAGAGCACCATCGTCCGGTCCAGCAGACGCTGGTCCCCTTCGCGGTGTTCGGTGAGCCGGCCGAGGACTTTGGCGAGCAGCGTCATCTGCTGCTGGTCGGCGTCCTTGAGCTGGCGGACTTTTTCGACGGATTGGCCGTGGTGGCTTAGGTTGTGATAACCGTCCGTCGTATTCTGGTCCGGGTGCAGTTTGAAGACCGGCGTGGCGAAGGCGTCCACCATCAGGGTGACGATGCGGGTGGAGTCCGACTCGAATGCGAGCTGCGCCATGGACAGCATGAGGTCGAATTTCGCGAAGAAGAGCTGGCGATCCGTGATGTCGGTCGGCATCGGCTGGTCGGTCGAAGGCTTGGGGCGCATTTCCCACTCCTGGGCGGTGCGTAGGCGGTCTTCCACCTCCCGCACGGAGGTCAGGTATTGGTCGAGACGGGTGCGGTCGGCGCCGTCGAGGTCGCGGGCGTAGCGCTTGGTGTCGTCGAGCAGGGTGTCCAGGATGCTGCCGCGTTCCTCGAGACGGTGGAGCTGGCGGGCCACCTCGGCGGGATTACCTTGGAGGAACATCTTTCGGAACAGGGCGGAGGCGCTGTCTTCGGCCGGCAGGAGGACGCCGTCGCGGGTCCAGGAAAGGCTGCGGTTGGCTTTGTCGATATTGACCCCGAGGTTGAGCGTCGGGAGCCGCGTGACCTGGCCGAGTTTCTCGGCGGCGAACTGATCCAAGGAGATCTCGTTACGGAAGCCGCTCTTGGTCGGGCCACGCGCAGCGGTCAGGAAGCAGTTTTCGGTGCTATGTCCGCCGACGACGTCCGGATGGGAGAGGCCGCTGAAGACCGTGAAGTCGTCGCGGAAGGGGGCCAGCGTAGCCAGGTAAGGCGAAGCGGCGTAGCCGCGACCCGTCTGCGTGGGGAAGAACTGGGTGGGGAGTACGCCGAGGTTGTTCGAAATGAGCAGCATCCGCTGGGGAGGCGTCGCGGCTTTCTCGCGTCCGAAGACCGGCGTGAAACTGCCGAGGAGGGGCAGGGCGAGGAAAGCGCCGGCTCCGCTGAGGAAGCGACGACGGGAGAGCGGGCGGGCGATGTGCGGGGCTTTCATGATCAGCGCGGAGGTCCGCGGAAGAGGGGGCTTTGGATGAAGCCGTGCAGCAGGTCGCGCACGCGATACTCATCTTGGGCGCAGGCGTCCAAGATGGCTTCGATCTTCGGACGGTCGGCGAAGCGGACCGGCGTTCCGGTCGCGTAGAGGACGAACTGGTGCAAGAGATTGCGGGCCAGTTGGCGAGGTTGGGCGGCAAAGTGGGCCTTGAGTTCGCGGACATCGGCGAACTTAAGGCCGTCGCGGAGCTTGCCGCTCGCGTCCACGACGTCGGCGAGCGTGTAGCTGAAGTCATGTCCGGCGCGGTCGATACCGGCGACCTTGTCGCCTAGCTCCAACCCACGGTAGCGCTGGCGCCAGCCGCCGAGGATGTCGAAGTTCTCGAGCGCGAAGCCCGCGGGGTCGAAGCGGGCGTGGCAATTCGCGCAGGATTGATCCTGGGTGTGACGGGCGAGCAGGTCGCGGATGGATTTGGCCCCGCGGATGTCGGGTTCGACCGCCGGCACTTTGGCGGGCGGCGGGGGCGGAGGTTCGCCGATGATGCGTTCCATGACCCAGGCGCCGCGGACGACGGGGGAGGTCGTCGTGCCGTTGCTGGTCACTTTGAGGATCGCGGCTTGGGTGAGGAGGCCGCCGAGCGGACTGCCGGCCGGGAGCGAAACCTTGCGCATCGCCGAACCTTGGAGCGGCGGCAGGCCGTAGTGCCGGGACAGCCGGTCGTTGGCGTAGATGAAGTCCGCCTGCACGAGGTTCTTCGCGGGCAGGTTATCTCGGATGAGCCCCGCGAAGTAGGCGCGGGTTTCTTCGCCCATGCTGTCGACGAGGTAATCGTCGAAGCGATACTCAGGGTAGAGACGGATATCCGGGTCGTCGCGACGGACATGGCGGAGGTTGAGCCAGTAATCCGTGAAGGCACGGACGAACCGATCGAAGCCGGCGTCGGCCAGCAGGCGGTCGGTCTCGGCGCGTAACGCGACGTCGCCCAGCTTGCCGTCCGCGGCTAATGCGCGGAGGCGGTCGTCGGGTCGGCTGTTGGCCAGGAAGTGGGAGAGGCGATCGGCGATCGCGAGGTGATCGGAGGTGTGCGCCGGTTCCCTCAGGTAGAGGAAGTGGCCGGAACACAGGAAGGCTTTGTAGGCGGCCAGCAGGGCGTCGTTGAGCGGCTCCTTACGATCCAGACGCGCTTGGATGAGGGCGTCGTAGCGACGCAAGGTCTCCTCGTCGACTGGTTCGCGGGCGGCCCGGCTTACGAAATGTCGCAGCAAGGCCTTGGCGTCGGTGGCCGGGATGTGCGCGGGGAAAAGGGTGCGATAGGGAGCATCCGACGCGGTCGACTGGAGAGGTCCTTCGACCTCCATCCATTGGAAAGCGACGCCTGGCTGGCCGCCGGCCGGAAGCGGCGGGTAGCGATAGGTCGGCGGGCCACCTTGGACGTTGCGGGCGAGCGGCACGGGGAGTCCGAGCAGGCTGTATTCAAAGGTCTC
>JBILHF010000170.1:0-2769 GCA_044350605.1 Opitutales bacterium | reverse complement strand
GCGAATCCGTAGAGCGGATACCACCAGAACATGATCAACGAATCGTGAAAGCGGACGCCTTGCAGCGATTCGAGCACGCCGCGCCAGGTCAGGCTCTGGCCGAAATCATAAACGGCATGGATCACGAGCATGCTGGCGGCGAAGGTCAACGTGCCCAGCAGCAAGGCCAGCGGTCCGTAGGGCCAGGCAGTCCAGCCTTTCGCCCTGCCTAAGCGTCCGGCGAGCAGGCGCGTCACAAGGATGCCCGTGGGGATGCTTCCCGCCAGGTAGGTGACCACCGAGTAGGCGTCGGGGAGACCGCGCATAAGTAAGGATAAAATGACCAAGGCGACGAGGCCCCAGAGTAATCCGTAGGCTGCGCCGAGGAGGGTGAGATTGGGCGAGCGGGTGGGCCGTTGTTTCATGGTAAAGACGTCTTGGTTGTTTGGTCGCGGTTGACGCGCCTCCAAAGGTCCCAGGTGTTTAGCCCGGCCAGCGGAATCAAACCGATGGCGTAGAGGGAGACGCAAGCCATGAACGCGTGTAACCACATCCACCCCCACGTGATCTCCACCCAAGTTTCCGTCTGCTTGCGCAGTATCCACAGGAATTGAGCGAAGAAAAAACCATACAGAGCGGCGCCGACCAGAAGGGCCAGTGGACTCATAACAAAGAGCGCTTTCGCGGTTTTGCCTATGAGTAATTTTCTAAAGAGCCAGGTGACTAAGATAGCGGAAGTCAGGCTGGAGCCCAGCATGGCGAGGCAGATTCCCCAGTCGATGGGCCTTGGCTGGACCCAGTAATGGGTCCCAGGAAGTTGCTCGAAGATGACCATCGGCACGAGCGACCAGAGGGCTCCGTAGAACATCCCGAGCCGGTGGTTTCGCCAGAAAGCCGAGAGCATTGCCATGCGTATATTCTAACCGAGGCCAGGAATTCCGCCAACTTTCTAAATGCCGAATATATGCAAGTGGGCCGGATTATGCGCCCCATTAGGAATCCGCGGTGGCGCGGATTAACTTAGTTTTTGGGTATGCTTTCGAAGCGAAGGACAGCACGTGGTGCTGTCCCTACCTATTAACCCCCAAACTCCATACTCGTTACTCTATACTCTTAAATGACTACTTCTTCTTACCCTTCTTGACCGCCTGACCGCCGGGGAGGCGTTTCTGTTCCTGCTTAGGCAGGGGGCCGGCGAGGGGCGGGGTCTCGAAATACCTGCCGTCGTCGGTCATGCGCGGATCGCCGGTCTCGCGGAGGATCGTGAAGAGGCGGTCGGTCATCTCCTTGCGGATGGCCGCATAGGCCGGATCCTCGGCGACGTTGTTCATCTCGTCCGGATCCTTGCGGAGATCATACAGCTCGAACATCGGACGGCGGCCATAGAACTTGTCGAACTGCGCCGACCACTCGGGGGACTTGCGCGCGCCGACGAACCAAGCCTTGGTCGGACCCGCATCGTCGTCGGGCAGGGTGACGAAGGTCGTCTTCGCGACCTCGTCGAAGGTCGGCTCATCTTTTCCATCCAGCCGGTAATGATCGCCGAGGGGCCAGCGTTCGGGCTTGAAATTGACGATGAGGGCGTGGTCGAGGGTGCGTAGCACGCGCTGCGGGTAGGGCGTGTAATCCGGACGGGCGATTTCGACATGACGTTCGCGTCCGGCGACCACCCACGTGCGCGCAGGATCGACGAGCCCTTGACGTTCGGAACGGAGCACGTTCCAGAGCGAACGGCCGGTCATCACCGCGGGCGGCTTCACGCCGCCGGCTTCGAGGAAGGTCGGCGCCAGGTCGGGCAGGCTGACCATGTCGTCCACGACGCGTCCGCCCTTGATGCCGGGACCGGAGAGGATGAGCGAGACGCCGGTGCCGAAGCCGTAGAGGTTGCACTTGCCGTGCGGGAAACCGGGGGCGCCGTGGTCGCCGCTCACGGCGATCAGCGTCCGGGAGAGTTCGTCGGTCTTTTCGAGCTCAGTCAGCAGCACGCCCATCGCGGCGTCGAGGGCCTGGACTTCGCCGAGGTAGTCGGCGAGGTCTTCGCGGACCACCGGGACATCCGGCAGGAAAGCCGGCAGCTTGCCTTTGAGGGCGTCGGGATCGAGGCCCCACAGTTTCTGGCCGCTGCCGCGCACCCAGGCACGGTGGGTGTTGGTCGGTCCGAACCAATAAGCAAAGGGCTGGTCGGGGGCTTTCGCCGCGAGCATTGTGCGGAAGTTGCCGCGGACTTCTTCGAGGAGCTTGGCGCGGGCGGCTTCGACCGTGGCGCCTTTCGCCACGAGGTCGGTCGCGTTCTCGGAGAAGTTATTGAAGGCGCGCCCCGACTTTTCGAAAGCGTGTTGCTGGCCGCCGTAGGGAGCGTCGGCCGGAGAGCCCGGGCTCCAGACCTTGTAGGATTTGCCGAGGTGGTAGCCGGCGTCACGGAGTAGCAGCGGGTAGGTGGGGATGGTCTCGTCCCAGACCGCGCCTTGCAGGATGGCGCCACGCCCGGTGCGCCAGAAATGCTGGCCGGAGAGCAACGAACTGCGGCAGGGCGTGCAGGAGGGCGCGTTGACGTGGGCGTTGCGGAAGAGAACGCCGGACTTCGCGAGGCGATCTAGGTTAGGCGTTTTCAGGAGTCCGTTGGTTCCGGCCGTCCGGCCGTGCTCGGCATAGATACGGGCGAAGCGACCCCAGTCATCGGCGAAGAAGAAGAGGATGTTCGGGCGTTCGGTGTCGGCGGCGACAGCCGAAGCGGCGAACAGGGACAGCAGCAGGGAGGCGAGGCGCATCGGATTATTTCAGCGGGGCTTT
>JBILHF010000059.1:0-9486 GCA_044350605.1 Opitutales bacterium | reverse complement strand
CACGGCTTCATCGCGGACGTCGAGACGGAGGTCCGCCTCGCGGTGCTTCGGGTCTTGGCCGTGACAGTAGAAGCAGTTCTCCGAGAGGATCGGCCGGATGTCGCGGTTGAAGCGGATGTCTTCGGCGAAGAGCCCGCAGGTCATGGCAAGAAGTACTAGGACAGCACGTGGTGCTGTCCCTACCTCGATACACTTGCCGCCCGAACCCATTGTAATCACGCGAGTATGTCTTTCACGACATGCCCATGGACGTCGGTGAGGCGGTAGTCACGGCCTTGGAAGCGGTAGGTGAGGCGTTCGTGGTCGAAGCCCAAGAGATGCATGATGGTGGCCTGCAGGTCATGGACGTGGACCTTGTCCTTCACGCCGCCGAAGCCCATCTCGTCGGTCTCTCCGAACTGGAAGCCGCCCTTCACGCCGCCGCCTGCCAGCATGACGCTGAAGCAGTCGGGGTAGTGGTCGCGTCCGAGGATGTCGCCCTTCGAGGTGCGGCCTTCACGGAAAGGCGTGCGGCCGAATTCTCCGCCCCAGACGATGAGGGTGTCTTCCAGCAGCCCGCGTTCCTTGAGGTCGTTGATGAGCGCGGCGACTGGCTTGTCGGTCGCGGCCATCTTGGCGGTGAGGCCGCCGCGAATGTCTTCCTTCGGGCCGGTGCCGTGGAAGTCCCAACCCCAGTCGAAGAGGTGCACGAAGCGCACGCCTTTCTCGACGAGGCGGCGGGCGAGCAGGCAGTTGTTGGCGAAGCTGGATTCGCCGGGCGCGGCGCCGTAGGCCGCGAGCGTGGCGGGCTTCTCCTTGGAGATGTCCATGACCTCGGGCACGCTGGCCTGCATGCGGAAGGCGAGTTCGTATTGGGCGATGCGCGTGACCGTCTCGGCATGGCCGAGTTCGTCCTGCTGGCGCTGGTTGAGGTCCTTGAGCGCGTCGAGCGTGGCGCGACGGAGGTCGCGGGTCATGCCGGGCGGGTCGTTGGCGAAGAGGACGGGGTCGCCTTTGCTGCGGCACTGCACGCCTTGGTAGACCGAGGGGATGAAGCCGGAGCCCCAGCAGCCTTGGCCGCCGCTGGGCTGGACGCCGTTGGAGATCATCGTGACGAAGCCCGGGAGGTCCTGGTTCTCCGTGCCGAGTCCGTAGGTGGCCCAGGAACCCAGCGAGGGGCGTCCTTGGCGGTTATGTCCGGTGAAGAGGAGCAGTTCGGCCGGCGCGTGGTTGAACTGGTCGGTGTGCATCGCCTTCACGACCGTGACGTCGTCGGCGATCTTCTGGAAGTTCGGGACGGCGTCGCTCATCCATACCCCGCCTTGGCCGTATTGCTTGAACGTGCGCGGAGTGCCCATGAGCTTGGGCACGCCGGTGGTGAAGGCGAAGGTGCGACCCTTGAGGAAGGAGTCCGGGCAGTCCTGCGCGTTGCGTTTCACGAGCTCGGGCTTGTAGTCGAAGATGTCGAGGTTGGGCGGACCGCCCGACATGTGCAGGTAGATGACGCGCTTGGCCTTGGCCTTGAAGTGCGGCTTGCGCGGGGCGAGCGGATTGTCGTTCGCGGAGGAAGCGCCGAGGGCGTCGGTCTGCATCGCATGGAGGGCGATGGCGCCGAGGCTGAACTGGCCGACGCTGCTGAGGAAGGCGCGGCGCGTCTGCAGGCTGAGCTGGGCTTCGCGGAGAGGGTGGATCATCGGGCAAAAGGGGTAGGGGTAGGGTTAGGGACAGGGATAGGACTGATGGGCTCAGCGGCGCATGAGGAACTCGTCGAGGTTCATGATGACGCTGCTGACGGCGGTCCAGGCGGCGAGCGTCGGGAGGTCGGCTCCTTTGTCGGCTGGCCCTAGAGGCATCGTGGCCATCTGGGTGGCTTGGGCGACGTCGGCGCGATAGTCGGCGAGCGACTTGGCGAGCAGGGTCTTGAGCGTCTTGAGTTCACCGGCGTCGGGTTCGCGGGAAAGACAGAGCGCGTAGGCCAGCTTCAGACGCGATTCGTCGGTGGCACCGCCTTCCTTCAGGAGGCGACGGGCGAGGGCCTGGCTGGTCTCGACATAGACCGGATCGTTCAGCGTCACGAAAGCCTGGAGCGGCGTGTTGGAGCGGTCGCGGCGGACGACGCAGGTCTCGCGGTTCGGGGCATCGAAGGTGGCGAAGCTCGGGTAAGGCGTGCTGCGACGCGTGTCGGTGTAGAGGCTGCGACGGTAACGGTCCTCGCCGGTGCTCGTGGCCCAGTCTCCCGAGCCGCCGAAGGCGATGCTCAGGCCCAGATTAGGGCGCATCGGCCGGACGGGCGCGCCATACATCTTGGCGCTGAGGAGGCCGCTCACGGCGAGCGCTTGGTCGCGGAGCATCTCGCCGGAGGGACGGAAGCGCGGGCCGCGGGCGACCAGACGATTGTCGGGGTCGCGTTCGTTGCGCTGCGTATCGCTCGCGGAGGACTGGCGGTAGGCGCGGGTGTTCAGGAGGAGCGAGAGCATCTTCTTCGTATCCCAGCCGCTGGCGACGAACTCGCTCGCGAGCCAGTCAAGCAGCTCCGGATGGACGGGCAGGTCGCCTTGGCTGCCGAACTCCTCGCTCGAACGCACGATGCCCACGCCGAAGACCGATTCCCAGAGACGGTTCATCGTGACGCGCGCGGTGAGCGGGTTGTCGCGGCTGACGATCCAGCGGGCGAGACCGAGACGATTCTTCGGATAAGCATCATCCCAGCGCGACAGGTGCGTCGGCACGCCTTCGTCGACCTGGTCGCCGAGGGCCTGCCAGTTGCCGCGGAGCTGCACGAAGGTCTTGCGACGCTTGTCCGCGGGAAGGTCCTGCATGATCGGCACGGTCACGGGCTTGAGCGCCTCGATCATGCTTTTGGCGGCCGCCAGCTGCTTTCGCTCGGCCGCCGCGGCCGGGGAGACCTGACGGACGTAGTGGTCCGACAGCGTCCGCTTCTGCGCTTCGCTGCGCGAAGGGCGATCGATGGCGGCGGCCGCGAGCACGGCGGCGGGTAATTCCGTCCCGTTCACGGCCGCGGGGTCTCCGGATGTCAGGAGGCGGAATTTACCGAGCACGTGGCCTTTGTGAATCGATCCTTGGGCGAGGGTGACCCGGAGGGTTCCGCCCTTGGGCGTCTTGATCGGCGACGAAGCCGCCAAGGTGAGACGGTGTGAGCGGTCAGCCTGCGGGGCGACGGCCCAGCCTGCGTCCTTGCCGTTGTCACGTCTGACCAGGGAGGCCGCGGGGAAGCCGCTTTGCTCGTGGTCGGCGAAGGCCGCGGAGAACGCGATCGTGGAGGGGCTGCTGGGGTCGAAGCTGTGATCCTTCGCCGGCGCGGGCGTCGGGCCGCTGCTCCAGACGACTTTCCGGGCGGCGTCGAGCAGCGTCACCACGAAGCCGTTCATGCGCGCGCCCGCGCTGTTGTCGGTCCGGTTCCAGACGGTGACCTTCTCGACGGGAGTTTCGGCGGATAGCTCCACTTCCCACCAAGGAGAATCCTGTTCCGCGCTGTGTGCGACGGAGTTCTTCGCATAATCGCCGTCGGTGTTGCCGTCGACCGCGCGGCCTGCGGCGGCGGTGTTATACTGACTGCTGAGCTTGGCCGGGCGTCCCTTGGCGACATTGGCTCCCTTGCTGAAGACTTCGACCTCGGCCAGCTGCAGGAAACGTTTCTTGCCCGGGACTTCGACGCGGACGTATCTGGCGGCTTGAGGCGCGGATCCGGCCGGCGGCAGGATCTGCGCACGGACTGCGGTGACGACGAAGTTGCCGCCAGCAGGGAGGGTTTCCAGTCGTAAGGCGGTCAGTTGTCCGGCGTCCAAGGTTAGGTCGACGGTCTGCGTGTCGGTGTCCGTGCGTCCTTCGAGGGTGATGGTGCCGTCGGGGGCGATGTCGGTCTTACGCTTCTGGCCGGAGGTCACGCGGGCGGGCGCTGGGGCTTTCCATCCGGCGTCAAGCCGCACGGAGGCCTCCCACTTTTCCTGACCCTCAAGCCATGCGGGGGTCGGTGCGGCGAATTTCGATTCCAGCGCGGCGACCTGGCCGTCGAGCTCGGCTCGGCTGGCCTTCTGCTCGGTGGTCATGAAGCTGTGGAGCGGGGCTTCGTCGCGCTTATCGCTGTCGGCGCTCTGGTTGAGGAAGGCGTAGGAGCGGAAGTATTCGGTGATCGTGATCGGATCGTATTTGTGGGTGTGGCACTGCGCGCAGGCCATCGTCGTACCCATGAACACCGCGTAGGTCGTGTTGACGCGGTCGATGACGGCGGCGTTGCGGAACTCTTCGTCGCTGGTGCCGCCTTCGTTCTGCGTCATCGTGTTGCGATGGAAGGCCGTGGCGATGAGCTGGTCTTCGGTCGGATTGGGCAGCAGGTCGCCGGCCAGCTGGTCGACGACGAACTGGTCGAAGGGTTGGTTGCGGTTGAGGGCCTTGACCACCCAGTCGCGGTAGGCCCAGATGATGCGTCCGGGGTCGGAGGGGTAGCCGGCACTGTCGGCATAGCGGGCGAGGTCGAGCCACTGGCGGGCCCAGTGTTCGCCGTAGGCGGGCTTGGCGAGGAAGTGGGCGACGACGTCGGCGTGCTTGGCGTCGGCGAGCTGGGCGACTTCAGCGGGCGTGGGCGGCAGGCCGGTGATGTCGAGGGCCAGGCGGCGGATGAGGAGGGCCTTCGGCGCCTCGGGTGACCAGCTCAGGCCTTCTTTCTTCTGGCGGTCGGCGAGGAAGGCGTCGACCGGATTGGCTTCGTCGTTCGCGGGCACGGAGGGACGGGCCACGGGTTCGTAGGACCAATGGCGGCCCCAAGGGGCGCCTTGGCGGATCCATTCCTTGAGGAGGGCGACCTGCGCGGCCGGGATGGTCTTATGCTGCTTCGGCGGCGGCATAACGTCATCGGGGTCGGTCGACTCGATGCGCTTGATGAGTTCGCTCTGTTCTGGCTTGCCGGGCAGGATGACGAAGTCGCCCTTGCGGTCGCGCTTGGCATCTTGCTCGTCGTCGAGGCGCAGCTTGCCTTTGCGGCCCTTGTCGTCGGGTCCGTGGCAGGCGATGCAGTTCTCGGATAGGATCGGGCGGATCTGGCGGCTGAAATTGATCGGCTCGGCGGCGCAAGCGGCGCCGAGGAAGACGCCAAGAAAGAGGGTGGCCTTGGTGGGCATGGGGATGGGACAGGCGGCCAGGGAAGGGTGTTCCCCGGCAGGCTGATAAAAGAGACGGAGTGTGGAGGGATTTCAACCCCTCGCTTGGCCGGAATCCGCTGTTATGCTGTCTTTTGTCGCTTAAGGCCGACGAACCTTACCGCTTGGCCGCATCTAGGATTCGTCGGAGTTCCGCGGGGTCGGCCTCGGGACGTAGCCGGTTGCGGAGCAGTTCGAGGTCCCGGAGGCCACGTCCGACCGTCGGTTCAATGCCCGTGCCTTCGCCGTAATCGTTCCAGGTCGCGATCTGCACGACGGGCGCGCCGCTCCGCATCGCCTGATCGAACGAGTCGGCGAAGGTCCGGCCGTCGCGATAATCGATGGAGCCATAGCTCTTGCCGGCGCCGGCTTGGGCATAGAAGTCACGATAACCCGGGAAGGCCACGGCGACGGTGGGCCGTCCGGCCTTGGTCTCGCCCGCATAGAGGTCGGCGAGCTCCTTGGTCCAGGTTTCGGACGTCACGGACTTACCTTCGCTCACCGGCACCCAAGCGAAGGCTCCGTCGATACCTGGTCGCCGGCTCAGGTGGGGCAGGGCGTAGACGAGCGGCTTCTGCTGCAAGCTTGCGCGGATCGCGCTCCACTCGGCTTCGTCGAGGTATTGCGGACCGAAGAGGAACAGGGTCGGTCGTTCACCGAGGCGCACGTAGGCCGGGTCGGTGAGCCAATGCGAGTCGGCCCATGCGAAGGCGGCGGCGAGCTTGGCGGTGGCCTGCGCCCGCGTGAGCTTGCGTTCCTTGATGAAGCGGTGGCCAGGGTTGTCCTCGACGCAGAGCGCGAACTTCAGGCCGGCCTTCTTGAGTTCCGCGATGAGCCGTGTCGTGTTGCGATGGATCATCACGTAGTCGTCGAAGCCGTCCGGCCCGTTCCAGTCGATGATCGCGCCGTCGATGCCCGCCGCCTTCATCAAGGCGACCTGAGTCGCGATGACCGCCGGGTCGCCGGAATCATATGGCCCGAAGGCCGGGCGGTCGTGGCTGGCCAAGGCGCCCTTGTCGGGGTCCGTCTTTTCCATGGTCCAATGCCAGCCCCAGCGTCCGCTCACGGCCTTACTCTCGAACCAGGGCATCACGTGGACTAGGACCATCGGTCGGGGGGCGCAGGCCGGGGGCTCCGCGGCGCCGAGCCAGGCCCAGGTCGTCAGGAGTAGGATTCCCCAGCGGCGCATGGCTGGAGTAGACGGACAGGGTCGGGGTGGTTCAATCCCCAACGAGAAGACCCCGGGGACGTCGTAACATCTCCGGGGTCTTTAAATTGGTCGGGCAGGAGAGATTTGAACTCTCAGCCTCTGCTACCCGAAAGCAGCGCTCTACCAGATTGAGCCACTGCCCGACACGAGCCATAAGCATAGACCAATCCGGGGGGGTGTTTTCAAACTAATTCCGTCGGGAAATTTGCGAGGGGTGTTGGACAGCAGGCTTTTTCAGGCCTACTTTGATTAAATATGAAGTTCGCAGTGCGCCGCTCCCAAGAACGCGGGTTCGCCGATCACGGTTGGCTGGTGGCCCGGCACAGCTTCAGTTTCGCCGATTACCATGACCCCGCCCACATGGGTTTTCGGTCCCTCCGGGTCATCAATCAGGACCTCGTCGACCCGGCGATGGGTTTTCCTCCCCACGGGCATCGGGACATGGAAATCTTCACGTATGTCCTCGAAGGGGTCATCGAACATCGGGACAGCCTGGGCAACCACGCGCAGATCATTCCGGGGCAGATCCAGGTCATGAGTGCCGGCAGCGGGGTGAAGCACAGCGAATATAACCCCTCGAAGACCGACCGGCTCCATCTCATCCAGGTCTGGATCCAGCCCGATCGCCCCGGTCTCCGCCCGCGTTATGCCGAATGGAAGCCGACGGCCGAGCAGCTCGCCGCGCCCAAGGTGCTCATCATTTCGAATGACGGACGTGAGGGCTCGGCGCACATCAGTCAGGACGCCGATGTCTATCGTGTGAAGACCTCGGAGGCCGGCACGGTCGCGCATGAGCTTCGTCAGGGCAGGGGGCTCTGGTTCCAGCTGATCGGCGGCGAAGTCGAGATCGGCGGCGTGAAGCTCTCGCCTGGCGACGCGCTGAAGTCCGAAGAACCCGGCACCTTCGCCTTTGCTTCCGCCGGCCCCGTCGAAGCGCTCCTCTTCGACCTCGCCTGATTCATCCTGCATTCCCCCTAAACTCCATACTCCAAACTCTATACTCTCTCATCATGAGCTCCCCCCACATTCCTCAGAAGTCCCCGATCCCCGTCCTCGTCGAAGCCGGCAAGACCTACTACTGGTGCTCGTGCGGACACAGCAAGAACCAGCCTTTCTGCGATGGCGCCCACAAGGGTTCCGCCTTCACGCCGGTGCCTTATAAGGCCGAGGCGAACGGCACCGTTTACTTCTGCGCCTGCAAGCACTCGAAGAAGGGTGCCCTGTGCGACGGCTCCCATAAGGCCCTCTGAAGTTAGCCCTTCCAAGTCCGGTCATTTAGGCTAGCCTGTCGGGGCTATGAAAAAACTCCCCTGCATCGTCGCCCTGCTCCTCGGCGTGGCGTTCATCTACTTCGGCGTCAATTTTTGGTTCAATCCTCCGAACCCTCCGGCTGGAAGTTTCGTCGCCTTGATGAAGGATTCTGGTTACCTGGGCCTGATCAAGGGGCTTGAAGTCATCGGCGGGGCGCTGCTCGTCCTTCCGCGCACCCGCGCCTGGGGCCTCGTGCTGATCGGTGCCATCTTGTTCAACATCGTGTGCGTCCATCATTTCTTCTTCGGCGGATTAAAGGACTGGAAGGTCATCGCCATGGTCCTCGCCGGTCTCTACCTCGCCTGGGTCGGTCGCAAAGGTTTCTGCTGCCTGGCCTGTTGTGGTTCCGGCGAATGCCTTGGCACCTGTGGTTGCTGCAATAAGGACGGACAGTCCGGCGGTTGCTGCTCCACCGAGAAGCCTGCTTCGACCGGTTGCTGCGGCGGCAAGTAAGCCTGCCTGGCCATCACGAATCAGCCCCCGATCTCGGGGGCTTTTTTGTGCCTATGACGCAGCTTCGGGTGACGGGTGACGGCCACGGTGGTCAGCCATTCGGGAGTCAGCCGTTCAGCCCTCGGCCGCAGGAACCAGGGGCCCGCTGCCGACTCCCGAGAGGCCGCCACCTGAACTCCCGATGCCCGATGCCCGTGCCCGTCACCCGTCACCACGTCTTTCTCACTCTCCCTATACTCAATACTCCATACTCGATACTCTCGTGTCTTCCGGTTCCCCCATGCCGCCCCCTTTGAGTCCTGCATCTTCCCCTTGCCAACGTGTCACCATGCCCACGTGCCCCCTCGAAGGCTTCGCCTTCGCTCACTTCACCGCTTTCACGATCTCCTCGGCGATCGCGGCCATCCCGCGGTCGCCCGGATGGTTGGCCACGCCGGCGTGCTTATAGGGCCGCTCGGAGCGGGCGTAGTTCTTTTCGTCCTTAGACAAGGAGCTGATGTCGACGAACGTGCCGCCGACGGCTTCGCAGGCCAGGAGCATGGCGCCGTCTTTGGCGGTGTTCGCCCAGAAGCTGCTGCGGACGATGATTTGCACCTGAGGGTTGGACTTAAGGGTCTTCAGTAAAGCGGTGACCTGTTCCTGATACTTGGCCTGGGCTTCCGCTGTCTTCAGCGCGGCGACGTTCTCGCCGATACACAGGATGACGAGGTCGGCCTTGAAGGCCGCGGCGTCGGCGAACTTGCCGGCGATGTCATAACCGACGTGGTTGCGTTCGAAGTCGGCGACGTTCTTGACCATGATCACCGGTGTCGCGCCTTGCTTGGCGGCGAGAGCCCTGGTCACGAGATGGACATAGTCCTTGTCCGCTGAAGTCGCGGCCATGCCCCAGTTGCCGTGCCAATCAATATCTGCCTTAGGGCCGTGGCTGGTGAGGCTGTTGCCGACAAAGAGGATCTTCTGGGGCTTCGCCTGGGCTGAAGCGGTCGTGGAGAAACTGATGATGCCGATGACGGCTAAGAGAATGCGAAGCATGGGGTAGGGGTAGGAGCAGGGGTAGGGGTAGTCAAAATTTCTCAGCCCCAGGTGTAGGTTCGGGCCTGAACCCGTACCCGAACCTTATAACCCGTACCTGATGCCCGATGGCCGAGACCTGGGACCCGAAAATGCATCTCTATGTCGTGACGCGGTCCCGACCCTACCATCGGTCTTTCTGGTCAACTAAGCCTCTGGGCCTCAGGGCCTCTAACTTGTCTCCCTTGCCCACGTGTCACCTTGCCAACTTGCCCCCTCGAAGGCTTCGCCTTCGCTTACTTCTTCGCCGGCTGCGGCATTTCCTTCGCCTTGGCGGCGCCGATGGCGACGATCTTCTCCATCATGCCG
>JBILHF010000169.1:0-2780 GCA_044350605.1 Opitutales bacterium | reverse complement strand
CATCAGGGTGACGACAGGGTTAAGATGCGCGCCGGACACCGGGCCGAACAGGCTGATGATGACGTAGAGCGCGGCGCCCGTGGCGAGGCTGTTGGCGAGCAAGGCGACGGCGACGTTACCACCGGCCAGCGACTCACCCATGACGCCGGAGCCGGCGACGGCGAACAACAGCAGGGCCGTACCGAAGAACTCCGCGGCGATCTGGCGCTTCATGCTCACTTGGCCTGGCCGGCGGCTTCCTTCAGACCGGCGGCGTAAGCTTCGAAGACGAGTTTGATCTCATCGCGGACCCGACGGAACTCATCGCGGATCTCCTCCGGCGTACCGGTGGCGTGCGCGGGATCCTTGAAGCCCCAGTGATAGCGGTTCAGCTGGCCGGGGAAGACCGGGCAGACCTGGTCGGCGTTACCGCACACGGTCACGACGGTCGAGACGGGAACGTTAAGGAACTCCGAGAGGTGCTTGGAGCGGTGCGCGGAGGCGTCGAGGCCGATTTCCTTCAAGACCTCGAGGGCCATGGGATGCACGTATCCGGCCGGCTTCGAGCCGGCACTGGCGACATCAGCGACGCCACCGACGGCGCGACGGAGGATGGCCTCCGCGAGATGGCTCCGGCAGGAATTACCGGTGCAGAGGACGAGGATGAGGGGTTTGCTCATGGGTAGGATAAAAGTTCAGCAGCAACCGCCGCCCGGCGTGCACGCCTTCGGGATGCAGACATCGGGCGCGAGGCAATCGGCCTGCTTAGCCGCGAGGAGAAAGATGCGCTCGCCGCCTTCGACGACGGAGCCGACCACCGGGAAGACGGTCAGGAAGGGGAAGTCGTGTTCAACCTCAAGCGGCACGTCGGTCACGCCGACGAGGCCGGCGCCTCGCTCGAGCACTTGCAAGGCCTTGGCGCAGCCCACGCGGTGATCGGTGTCATCGGCCGCCCAGAGCTGCAGGCGCGCCGAGACGTCCGTCCGGACGGTCCCGCCGCAGTCGATGTAACGCTTCTCGACGCGGGCGACTTCGGTCAGGTGCAGATGGATGGGGGTTAGGCTACCCGTCGGCAGGCGGAAACGCAGGCCGAGCTGGGGGCTCGCGGCCAACGCCTGACGAAAATCTCCGAGGGACATCGGAGCGGGTTTTAGAAGTTGCATATGCTTTAGCATATATATTGGTTGCCGCATGCCCGGAGTCAAGCAGGCAACCTCCTCTCCCACGGTCGTGACCATCTGTCTCGGCCTATCCGATCCGACGCGACTCCAGCTCCTCGCCCGCATCGGCCGGGAGGAAGTCTGCGTCTGCGACCTGCAGTCCTTCGTGCGGCGCGACCAGCCGACCGTCTCGCGCCATCTGGCGATGCTCCGTAAATGCGGCCTCGTCGAACGACGCAAGGAAGGCCGTTGGTGCCATTACCGCCGCACGCCCCTGCCCCCTGCCCTCTCCCGGATCGTCGACCTGGCGGCCCCACCCGGGCGCCGACCAGGACGGTCCTGCTGCTGAGCCTTCGGCGAAGACGAGTCACTGGCGCGTATCGTCGGCGTACCGAAGTCCGGCGACCACGGGGTCAGGCCGCTCCTTGGCAGGCGTGAGAATAAAATCGCCGATTCTGGTCGGATTAAGTCGCGGACCAAAGGAGGAGCGGCCTGCCCCCTTTGCGCAGCCGCTCAGTAGACATACCTCAGCACGAGGGAATTGAAGAAAATCCGGTTGGCGAAGTCCCCGGGCCGGCGCGGATCGTATCCGCCGAAGAACAACCTGATTCCGGCGTCGATCCGCGAGGTCTCGCCGGTCTCCCGGCGGAGGCCCAGGTAGATATCGAACAACCCGTCCATGAAGATATTGCCGCGGTAGCCGGGAAAGAAATCGGAGCGGGTCACGAACTCGTAACCTTGTCCCAGCTTCCTGGTTGCCTCGATGTTGAACACCGGGATGACCAGGAAACCGTTATCCGTGAAACTCTGTCCGCTACCGGTGAAAGTCACTTCGGCATACCTGGCCAACAATGAACCACCCAACCTCAGGGTGCCGTCCTTGCTTTCACCGAAGAAAGGCTTGTTGGCGCTGAAACGGATCGTGTGGAACTGATAATCCATCGTGGCGGCGTCCCCGGCGTTGAACGTCTTTCCTTTGGCGGAGAAGTCCGCCTTGAGCGTATCCGCATAGCTCACTGAGAGCGGCTGGAGCACGACGCCGTAGTTCCAGTCGCCTTCCTTCACGAGCCAGTATTCCAGCCTTAACGTCGCGGCCGTCTGCCCCCAGCCGCGGGTGGCATCACCTTGCCCGTAGCCGCTGATCTTCATGTCCCGGGTAGCAATGACTCCGGCCTCCACCTCCAGACGACCGGTGTATTCGGACGCCTGAGCACAAGTGGCAAGGCCCAGGAGGAGGAAGAGAAATTTCTGTTTCATCGTGATATGGCTCAGAGTCTTCGCGGAAGGCAGCCGTAAGCAAGCCCCAGCGGGATTGCTTCTATCTGGCATCAATGGAGTCTCAGGTGCATGCCAGCGATGGGCGGATAAGGGCTCGAACCAAGATTACGGTAAGCAGGGGACATCAGCCTACCCGATGGCGGACACGCCTGCGGACTGGCGGCATTCCCAGAGGTTAACGATGGTCATAGTTTCTGGTCATACCCAGAAAGCCTAACCCGCTTTTGGTAGAGTTTTAGGTAGCATCGGGCGAATCAGTCCGAGCCCTTGACGGCGAAACAAGCCCATTACTAAGGCTAAACGCACGCAAAGCCCTCAGTCGGACTACATGCGTGAAAGTGGCGGAGAGGATGGGATTCGAAC
>JBILHF010000166.1:0-2797 GCA_044350605.1 Opitutales bacterium | reverse complement strand
GGCGTCGACGGAGCTGACTTCAGCCGCAACACCATCCTCTTTCCGACCCAGTGGATCTTCCGCATCCTGCAGGAGACCCGCGAACCCGGCTTCGCCCCGTGCCGCAACGTGCGCATCACCGACAACCGGATCGTCTTCCGCCGAGGCGACCTGAAGTCCGACCTCAACATCGGAACGGGCACCGAACCGCAGTCCTTCGTCTTCGAGGGCAACCGCTGGTTCGCCGAGGACAAACCCAAGGCCTCCCGCCCCTCCCTGCCTACCGCCGAGAAAGACGGCCAATACGGCCAGGATCCGCGATAAGGAACAAACACTGCACTGATACAGGGGTAGGGGTAGGAACACCTGCCATTCCCCTTTACCTCTTCGTCTCGCATCTTGCCTACCCCTACCCCCACCCCTACCCCTACCCCATGCGATTCGCCCTTCTCGCCTGCCTCCTCGCCCTCCCCCTCTCGGCGGTCGACGACACCGCTTGGCTGCAGACGAAAGGCACGCTGATCTTCCACGACGCCTTCGAGCGCGAGGAAACCGGCACCGGACTCAAGGACATCGGCAACGGCTGGGAAAGCGCTACGGCCGACCGCGTCCCCAAGCTCAAACAGGCAGACCTCGACGCCGGGATCATGAAGATCGCCAGCGCGACCAAGGAGGCCGGCCATGCCGCCCACATCCATCACGATGCCGGCTTCGCCGACGGCGGCGTGATCGTCCGCTTCAAGTTCCCCGGACTCAATAAGGCCGAGAACCTCGTGACCGGTTTCGTCGACCGTTCCCTCAAGGACGTCCACGCCGGCCACCTTTGCTATGCGACCCTCTCACAGACCGACGTGACCCTCTCGGACCGCAAGACGGGCTCGATGAACCTCGCGGTGAAGAAGAAACATGCGGACGACGCCGCGGCGAAGCGGAAGCCCGACCCGGCCTTCGAAGCGATGCTCAAGAAGAAGTCGCAGGTCACCCCCTTGAAAGCCGACCAGGAATGGCACGTCTACACCCTGGTCACCGAAGGCGACGAGATGCGCTTCAGCCTCGATGGTAAGCTCATCGCGAGCCACCGCTCCGAGGGCTATGCCCACGAGATGAAGCGCTGGTTCAGCTTCCTCGCGAACTCGACGGTCTGGATCGACGACGTGAAGATCTACAAGGTCCGCTGAACCATGAGATTCCTCGGCATCGAGGGGGGCGGCACCCGCACCACGGCTCTTCTCGTCGAAGATACTGACAATATTCTGGCCTCCTTCGCCGTCGGCCCGGGCAACCTGCAGCTGCTTTCCGCCGAAGAACTCGCCGCCCTGCTCGCCTCCATCCGTGACCAACTCCCGGCGCGCCCGGACCGCATCGGCATCGGCCTCGCCGGCGTCCGGACCGCGGGCGACCGCGAACGCCTCCGCCGCGCGGTAGCGGCGACCTGGCCCGATGTCCCGGCCATCGTGGGCGATGACCTGATCCTGGCCATCGAGACCGGTGCCTGGCCGACCGATTGCGCGGCGCAGGTCCTCCTTCTCAGCGGAACGGGCTCCTGCTGTCTCGGACGCCATCGCACCGGCGCCTCGGTCAAGGTCGGCGGCCGCGGCCACATCATCGGCGACCGTGGCAGCGCGTGCGATATCGCCGTGCACGCCCTGCGTTCGACGGTCACGATCTCCGACATCGCCGCCGACTGGCCTCGGCTCGGCGCCGACATGCTGGCGTACCTGCAGATGAACGACCCGGAAGCGCTCATCGAATGGTCGATGACCGCGAGCAAGACCGAGATCGCCTCTTTGGCGCAGGTCGTCTTCGCCGCCGCGGCCTCACGCCAGGACGAGATCGCCGTCGCGATCTTGAAGCGAGCCTCCGACCGCCTGAGCAAGGACGCCATCCACTGCGCGGCCCGCGTGGCCAAATCCGGGGAGAAGGTGCAGTTCCTCCTCAACGGTTCGACCATCCTCAAGAATGGTTGGTTCGCCGACGAGGTCACCGCGAAGATCCTCGCCGCCCGGCCGGGCAGCGAAGTCGTCCGCCTCGAACGCTCCGGTGTCTGGGGTGCCATCGCCATGGCCCGCCGGCTCGAAGGCCCCGCTCCGGTGACCGCGCCGGCCTTGACTACGCCCGCACCCTCCGCGACAGCCTCCTGGCGTCCGGTCGCCAACGCCCCGACCGAAGGGCGCAATCCGAAGTCCGCGGGCTTCGCGGAGATGCCGCTCGAAAAGGCGATCCAGCTCATGCTCGCCGAAGATGCGACGCTGCCCGGCAGGATCCTCGCCGAAAGCGCCCACGTCGCTTGGACGATCGAAGCCGTCACGAAGGCCTTCGCCTCCGGCGGCCGTCTGATCTATTGCGGAGCCGGCACGTCCGGCCGCCTCGGCGTGCTCGATGCCAGCGAATGTCCGCCCACCTTCCGCACCCCCGCTTCGCTCGTCCAAGGCATCATGGCCGGAGGTCGCCAAGCGCTTTGGAGCGCCGTCGAAGGCGCCGAAGACGATGACGCCGCGGGCGTCCGCTCCATCGCCGCCCGCGCGGTGACGGCTCAGGACGTCGTGGTCGGCATCTCCGCCAGCGGCCATGCCCCCTTCATCTGGGGCTGCCTCGCCGAAGCCCGCAGGCGCGGCGCCAAGACCGTGCTCGTCGCCTGCAATCCCGCCTACCGCGAGCATCCCCTTCTCGACTGCGCGATCCTGCCCGATTCCGGCCCGGAAGTGCTCACGGGCTCGACCCGACTCAAGGCCGGCACGACGACGAAGCTCGTGCTCAACCTGATCACGACGCTCGCCCTCGCCCGTTCGGGCAAGGTGATGAGCAACCTGATGATCGA
>JBILHF010000165.1:0-2805 GCA_044350605.1 Opitutales bacterium | reverse complement strand
GCCTCCGTCGCCGCGATCGAGTCACGCATCGCCCTGTGGGACGCGATCGCCGCGGAACTCGCCTGAGCTGGTCTACTTGGCAGGCGTGGGCCGATGCCGCTGCACCATCTCGCGGAAGTCGCCTAGGTTATAGGGGCCGACAAGTGGCTTCGCGAGGTCGGCTTCGTGGACGACGACACTGCCCCGTTCCTTGGCCTGGGCGACGACCTTGCCAGTGGGATCGATGACCGCCGAGATCATCCAGTCCATCTTCGGATCGGTGAAGGTGCTGCTGACCACGTAGACGCGATTCTCGCAGGCACGCGCCCGGGCGAGCAGCGGATCGCAGCCCCACACTGGCCAGGCGATGACTTCGGCGCCGTTGGCGGTCAGCGCGCGGGCGACCTCGGGATAGAAGCCGTCGTAGCAGATCATCAGGCCGACCTTGCCGAACTTCGTCTGGAACACCGGATAGTCGGCACCGGGCGCGACGCCCTTCTCGACTTCACCATGCGGGAGGCAGACCTTGCGGTATTTGCCGAGCAGCTGGCCTGCGGGGCTGAGCAGCACCGCGGTGTTATAGACAAGGTGGCCGTCGCGTTCGTAAAGGCTCACGGCGATGTGGAGGGCGTGCTGCTTGGCGAGGCCGCCGAAATATTCCGTCGTCGGGCCGGGGATCGTCTCGGCGTTTTCCGCCGGCGACTGCCGGACGTTCACGTAGGGTACGGTCTCGCCGAGGACGACGAGGTCGGCCTGCTGCTTGGCGGCTTCGGCGATCATCGGGGCGTATTCCTCGCAGTTCCGACGAGGAGACTTGCCGCTAGGGACGTATTGGACGGTCGCCAGACGCGCTTTGCGCGACGCAGGGGCGACGGTCTGGTCGAAGACGATGTCGCTCCATTCGACCTTCCCGCGGGGCGCATGTTGGAGGTGCAGTTCGACGATCGCCTGCGTGGCTTTCGGCGGGACCTGGTAGGTTCCGGTCAGCGTCGTGCGGCCTTCCGCGTCGACGGGCCCGTCGAGCGGGTGTTCCGGTTCGGCGGAGGCACCGGCGACAGCCGCCGGTACGATCCTGCCTTTGGCGTCCGTCCATACGATGCGCGCGAGTCCGCTGTGACGAGGATTCTCGACCCCTGTCGTCTTACGCGTGGCGCTGAACTTCACGAAGTCTCCGCCCTGAACGGCGAAGGTTTGTTGATACCAGCCGTCGAGGCCTTCGCGTTCGTCATGGGTGATGACCAGCACCTGGCCCTCGCGACTGAACCCGGGCCTGAGCTCATCACGCGGACTTTGTTCGGACCAGCCGCTGGGTGCGGCGGCCAAGCCGCCGAGCGTCCAGCTCAGCAAGGCAAGCAGGGTGAGGGCGGGGCGGCTCATGGCTCTATCCAAGCCGGTAGCGGGCCGAGGGCAACGGCGTATCCGGCCTCAGGGCTGCCGAACGCGCAGGTTGCGGTATTCGACCTTCATCGGCGGGCCGACGTGCACCTGGACGCCGAGCTTGCCTTCGGGGTGGCGGGCGGCCGCATCATCGTCGATGACCACGCTCATGACGTGTCCGTTGAGGATGTGGACCTGCGTGCCGCCGCGGACGATGAGGTGGTATTCGTTCCAGTCTCCCCGGCGGATGAACGTCGCGAGCTCCTTCTTGTCGCCGACGGTGCCGACGATCTCGGCTTTCTGGCCCGGACGGATGCGGGTGATCTGGCCGCGGACGGCGTTGAAGGTGCGGCCACGTTCTTCGTAGTTCTGGCCGGTGTGGGCGTTCTGCCCGTCGATGTCGGCCTGCGGGCCAGTCAGGGCGAAGGTCAGTCCGGCGACGTCCGCGCTGTGGTAGTTGATGCCGCTGTTGCCGCGGTCCGAGATACGATACTCCGCCTTGAGCTCGAAGTCGCCGGGCAGGCTGCCTTCCCAGATGATGAAGGTGTTGCGCTTCACGATGGTCTCCGGGGTGATCTCGCCGACGATCGCGCCGCCTTCGCAGCGCCAATACTTGGGGTCACCCGTCCAGCCTTTGAGCGTCTGGCCGTCGAACAGGCTCTTCCATCCCAATGCCTCCTCGGCCGAAGCGACGGGCATGGTCTGTTTCGGCGTGGGCGGGATGACTTCGGCGGCGCCGAGGCTGAGGCAGGCGACGAGCAGTAAGGGCAGGGCGTTCATGGGGCGCGGTTTGTTTAAAGTGGAAGCCAGCCGCAGTCGCTCCTAAAGATATCCCTAACCCCCATGGCCGAAACCAATCGTCCCCTTGCCAACCGTATCCTCTACGGACTGCTCTTCGGTGTCGTCGCCGGCCTGGCCACCCTCGGACTCGGACAGTATTCGCCCGCGTCGCTGGAGTTCATGCGGAAGGTCTCGACGAATATCTTCGACCCGCTGGGACAGGTCTTCCTCCGCCTGCTGTTCTTCGTGGTGATCCCGCTGGTCTTCGCCTCGCTTGCCGCCGGTGTCGCGCAGCTCGGCCGCCTCGACCGGCTGGGCCCGCTCGCCGGTCGGACGTTCGCGCTCTTCTTCCTCAACATGGCCATCGCCGTCGGTCTAGGGCTGCTGATGATGAATATACTCCGCCCCGGCGATCATCTCGACGCAGGAGCGAAGACGATGTTGATGCAGGAGTTCGGCGGAGTCGCGCAGAAGCACGTGACCACCGCCGCGGCGCAGCCGTCCCTCTCGCTGTCCGGAATCGTGGAGATGTTCATGCCGAAGAACCTCTTCGGGGCGGTCGTCGGCCATACCAACGGCACCATCGGCGACGTCCTGCCGCTCATCGTCTTCGCGTTACTCGTCGGCGTCGTCGGCACCCAGCTCGCCGAGGCCAAGCGCCAGCAGCTG
>JBILHF010000164.1:0-2809 GCA_044350605.1 Opitutales bacterium | reverse complement strand
CGTGGATCGCGCGCCAGAGTTCGCGCTGCTTGGCCTGCTCGAGCCCCGCCATCATGTTGTCGACGGACTTGTCCTTGAAGCCTTCGAGCATGCGCCACTGGGCCGGCGTGATGCCGAGGGCGTCGACGGGGACGTTGACGAGGGTGAGGTCCACGAGCTGCTCAGCCACGGCGTCCCCGAGTCCGTCGATGTCGAGGCACTGCTTGCTGGCGAAGTGGACGAGCCGGCGGATCTTCATCTCGCGCGAAGGGGCGCGGAGCTTGTAGGCGGCCTCTTCGCCATCGCGGGTCGCATCGAGGCCGAGTTCCTTGAGGCGGGCTTCGAAGTCGAACGGCACGGCTTCGGCAGGGCGTTTCTCCAGCACGACCCCGAGGACCTGCGGGATGATCTCGCCAGCCTTCTGGATGCGGACGGTGTCGCCTTCGCGGATGTC
Organism: Opitutales bacterium; assembly: GCA_044350605.1. GTDB lineage: Bacteria > Verrucomicrobiota > Verrucomicrobiia > Opitutales > UBA953 > UBA953. Next base: position 2,376 of record JBILHF010000164.1, on the reverse strand, counting down.
CTTGCGGGCGATCTCGTCGGCGTTGTGCAACGTCGCGCGGGCGACCGTCGAACCGGCGAGCAGGACAGGGTCGAGTTCGGCGACGGGCGTGATGGCGCCGGTGCGGCCGACCTGCATGCTGATCTTGCGGAGGATGGTCTCGGCCTGGTCAGGCGGGAACTTGAACGCCACGGCCCAGTGCGGGAACTTGCTCGTCGTGCCAGCGCGACGCTGGTCTTCGAGACGGTTGACCTTCACCACGGCGCCGTCGGTCGGGAAGGGGAGGTCGCGGCGCAGGACGTCGAGTTGCTGGATGGCTTTCCAGGCGGCGTCGACGCCCTGCTGGACGTCGATGTCGTCGCGGATCGGGAAGCCCCAGGCCTTCAGCTTGTTTTTGAATTCCTTGAGCGTGGCGAAAGCGGTGGCGGGCTCGCAGGCGCCCAGGCCGTAGCAGACTATGCTGAGGCGGCGCTTGCGGGCTTCTTCGCCGTCGAGGAGCTTCACCGTGCCGGCGGCCAGATTGCGCGGATTGGCGTAGAGGGGTTCGCCTTCGGCTTCGCGGAGCTGGTTGAGGCGCTGGAACTCGGCGAGCTCCATGTAGATTTCACCGCGGACCTCGAGAAGGTCGGGCGCGCCCTTGAGCGTGCGCGGGATCTCGCGGATGAGGCTGACGTTGGCCGTCACGTCATCGCCTCGCGTGCCGTTGCCGCGGGTGACCGCGCGGACGAACTGGCCTTTCTCGAAGGTGAGCGACACGGCCACACCGTCGACCTTGGGTTCGACGATGAATTCCAGGCCCGCGCCGCCGAGGGCCTTGTAGAGTCGGTCGCCGAAGGCGCGGAAGTCGGCTTCGTCGTAGGTGTTGTCGAGCGACAGCATCGGGGCTTTGTGGTCGGCCTGCTGAAAGCCCTCGGACTTGTCGTCGCCGATGCCGAGGTCGGGTCCGGCTAGTTCCGGGTATTTACGTTCCAGGTCGGCCAGCTGGTCGACGAGCTTGTCGAATTCGAAGTCGGAGATCTCCGGGGCGTGCTTCTTGCGATACAACTCCTCGTGACGCTGGATGGCGGCGCGGAGGCGGAGGATCTGGTCGCGAGGAGTTTCCGACATGGACGTCAGGGGAGAATAAAGGGGGAGAGGAGGGGAGGGGAAGGGTATTGATGCGGGCGTCCCGCCCGCATCAAGGGTGGTAGCGGTCTGCGGTTAGCGGTTGGCGGTTGGGAGATGCAACTTCAGGTATCAGGTCTCGGCCGTCGGGTATTCGGGTTCGGGTGCAGGTCCCGGGAAGAGTACCTGCCACCCGCCACCTAAGGCTGCCACCCGCCACCCGAAAATTATTCTAACCGCCAACCGCTAACCGCCGATACCTGCCCCTTGCCCCTCAGCCCTTTTACCCTTATCACCCACGCATGGCTCTCCCCCCTCTGCCGGCTCATCTTCGTGCGCGTCGTGATTTCCTCCGGCAGGTCGCCTTGGGGGCGGCGATGTTCGCGCTCCCGGGGGCTTTCGCCGAGGCTCTGACGCGCACGCCGAAGCAGACCGAGGGTCCGTTCTATCCCGACAAGCTCCCGCTCGATACCGACAACGACCTGATCATCGTGAACAACGGCGTCACGCCGGCCGTCGGCGAGATCGCCTGGCTGTCCGGACGCATCCTCGACGAGCATGGCGAGCCGGTGCGCAATGCGTTGGTCGAGATCTGGCAGGCTGACAACAACGGCGCCTATCTCCACACCAAGAGCGGCAACGCAGCCAAGCGTGACGGCAACTTCCAGGGCTTCGGACGATTCCTCACCGGCTCCAACGGCGAGTATGTCTTCCGCACCATCAAGCCCGTGCCTTACAAGCCGCGCACCCCGCACATCCACCTCGCCGTGAAGATCAAGGGCAAGAAAGAGCTCATCACCCAGTGCTATATCAAGGGCCACGAGTCCAACGCGAACGACATGGTCTATAAGGGCATCAAGGACGCGAAGCAGCGCGACAGTGTCACGCTGGATTTCAATCCGCTCAAAGGATCCAAGGCCGGCGAGCTCTCCGCGCGTTGGGATGTCGTGCTTGGGTTTACGCCGGAAGGGTGAGTGAGGTAGGGGCAGCACCGCGTGCTGCCCTCGTGCAAAAGTGCAAATCGGCCTGCGGCCTGTGCAAAGGTGCAAAAGTAAGCGGCTGTTGTTTGGGTAGGGTTGAGCGGCCCGCTCAACCTTGGCTGACCGGGCCGGTCAGCCCTACCTCGAGACAAAGGTTTTAACTCAAAGGGAAACCGGAGACCGGATGATTGGCCGGGGAGATGCATTTTCAGGTCACGGGTCTCGGCCCTCAGGTCCCTGGTTCGAGTTATCAGGTGCGGGTGTCAGACCCGGGACCTGTGCCCGAGCCTGAACAGCCGTACCTGATGCCCGC
>JBILHF010000163.1:0-2822 GCA_044350605.1 Opitutales bacterium | reverse complement strand
CGCACCCGAGCTTCCCGCCTTCGGCGCGACCGAGACCAAGCTGCGTTACGACTACCCGGTGCTCTCCTATTCGGGACCCGACAAAGTCACCGAGATTCCGTATGAAAAGGCCTGGGCACCGGAACGGAAGGACGTGGTGGTATCCTTGCCGAACGGTTCGCGTTTCGTCTTCTGGCGCGGAGCAGCCTACACGCCGTTCTGGGCTGGAAAGCACAATACCGGACTGAACTTCGAGTTCGCCGAAGCGCCCCGTCGCCCGGACGGACTGGACTGCATCGACACCGCTTCCGACAAAGAACTGCGCCGCAGCCGGGTCCAGATCATCGAAGCCACGCCCGCCCGCGTCCATGTGCGTTGGTCCGCGCAGCCTTGCGACCTGAACTACAAGGTCTGGGGCGAAACGGCGACCGAGGATTTCTATTTCTATCCGGATGGCTTCGGCTCGCGGACGATGACCCTGCAGACCGAGCCCAAGGCCGAATATGAGATCGAAGAACTGCTCATCCTGACCCCACCCGCCGGCTATCCGCTCCGCGTGCTGCCGGAAAACCTCGTGGACGTGCTGTTCCGCGATGGCTCGAAGCGCGAACTGAAGTACCCCCTTCTCGCGCAGGAGCCCGATTACGAAAAGCTCATGTCCGGCGAGCAACCTCCGCTTTACCGCATCCGCTTCGGAGCCCGCGAACCCTTATCGGCGGTCTACTTCAATCCCGGCTGGAATCGGCTGCCCGTGATGGCTTTACGACCGTTCTATAGCCAAGGCCAGATGGTCACGCCGTTCTACTGGGGCAACCACCTCCCGCTCGCCCGACGCAAGCCCACCGGCCACAACATCGACGACCTCGCCTCGATGACCCCGGCGCACAACGCCATGATGTCCTGGGGACATCGTCGCCCGCAGCCCCTGGAAAGCCGCACCGCCGAAATGCCCGACGCCCTCGGCGTCACCCGCATGATGAAGGTCGAGAAGTGGGCCTGGCTCATCGGCCTGAGCGACGCCGATGACGCCCGCCTGCTCGAATGGTCCCGCAGTTTCGCCACGCCGCCGCAGGTCCAGGCCGACGGTGCCCGCCTGCAGACGCCGTCTTATAACACCGAACGCCGCGCCACGCTCCTCTCGGTCGATAAGCCGGAGGTCTCGCTCACGGTCACCCCGTCCACGCCGTGCGTGCACCCCGTATTCGAGCTCCAAGGCGCCCCGAAGACGCTCTCTCGCCTCGAACTAGACGGTCGAGAACTGACCCCGGGCGACTACGCCTGGGACGGCCGCACGCTCTGGCTCAACGCCACGTTCAGGAAAAGAACATCCTTAAGGCTCAAGTTCACGGATACCCCGTCTCGCTGACCTTCACCCAACTCACTGCCATCAATTCTTGAAAATAAACACACCAACACTCCTCCTCGCCCTGCTGCTCGCGCCGCTGGCCCTGCTCTCGCAGCCCCAGCAGAAGCCATCGCCGACCGTCCGCGACCACCTTTGGCTGTTCGCCTGCCCGCCCGGGGGCGACGCCGAATATCTGGAAAACGCCGGTTACCGCGGCGGGTCGCGCATGACCCCGGTGGAGGGTGCCCATTGGCTCGACATTCCCAACTTACTCTTCGTGACGCAGAATCACACGAGACCCAATGCGATCTGGACGGAGAGCAAATGGAAGGCGAAGACGTCCATGGAGCAGTGGGCGATCTCCTTCGAATCCCTGAAGAAGGTCAGCTGGTCCGCCGTGGGCTCCGGCGGTAGCGGCGGTCTCAAGACGCTGCCCGATATCGTCTCCATCGCTAAGTCTTATCCCAACTTCACGGGGATCTATCTGGATGACTTCGTCAAAGATCGGATAAAGCAGAAGGACGGAACATTCGCGGGACGGCCGGCGATGTCCGAAGACGAACTGAAGGCCATGCGCACCCAGCTGACCAGAGTCGGGCGCCCGATGGAAGTATGGACGACCATCTACGCCTATGACCTCGATCCGCAACACCCCGAATACACCCACTGCGAGCCGCCGCTGGTCGATTCGCTGAAACACTTCGACGTCATCGTGCTCTGGACCTGGAAGAGCGCCGACCTGAAAGACCTGGAGAAGAACCTCGCTCGCATCGAGGCCGTGAAGCCTAAGGAAACCAAGATCGCTCTGGGCATCTACCTCTGGGACTACACCGGGATCGATGAAAAGAAGCAGTCCGACCCCGCCTATCGCTTCGGAAAACCCGTGCCGCTCGACCTCATGGAGCTCCAGTGCTCCCAAGGCCTCAAGTGGCTCAAGGAAGGCCGGGTCTGCGACCTCGTCATCCTGGGCAACACCCACCTCGACATCGGTTCGCCCAGCGCGCCTTGGATGAGAAAGTGGATCAAGGAACACGGCAGCGAGAAACTTGACCGATAAAGGAAAAGAAAAGCCATGAACACCCTGCCCCTCCTGCTCGCCTTGCTGCTTACGCCGCTGGCCGCGCTCGCGCAGACGCCCTCGACGGCATCCGAAACCGTGCGCGACCGGCTGTGGATCTTCACCGTCGTCGAAGGCGGCAACAACAAGAAGAGCCCGGCCTCCCCGAACGGCAACGTTAAGCATTACATCGACGACTTCGCGCCCGGCGGCTCCCGCATGACGCCCGCCGAAGGGGCTTTCTGGCTGGGCGTGCCGAACCTGCTCTTCATCCGCAGCAACAGCCAACCGGCATCGCCCGAAGTTGAGGTCGGTCGGAAGAAGACCAGCTATCAGCAGTATGCCACGTCCTTCCAGCCTCTCGACCGCGTGGTCTGGTCGGTCGTCGGCGGCGGCGGCGAAGGCGGAATGCGCGAACTCCCCGCCACCCTCTCGCTCGCG
>JBILHF010000162.1:0-2837 GCA_044350605.1 Opitutales bacterium | reverse complement strand
CCGGTCTCCCTATGCTGCCCCCTTTGAGTTCGGCCTCTTCTGGCCAGCCGGCCAACCGATCAACTGGTCAACTAACGTCCCCTATACTCGATACTCGGAACTCTATACTCTCGCCAATTTTCACTCCCGTGAAAATTGGCGGTGCCCCTCAATCCTCTTCTCCACCGCCGCCTGCTGCTCAGGCGTGAGTCCATCCGGGAATTTCTTCGAGGATCGGCGCCAGCGCTCCAGCCATTCTTGGCCGACGAGCGGATAAGGGCAGGGGGTCGGGAACCCAGGGCTGAGCGCGACGATGGTCTCTTTCTTCGAGCCGGTGCCTTCGCCGTTCGCGACGTAAAAGCCGGAGTTGAGCAGGGCGACGCGCATGGTCGTCGACGAGCAATAGGTGAAGAGCTGCGCGGACTTCTTGGGATCGCAGTACGAGAACAGTTTATCGAACGACTCGAGTTCCCAGGAGTCGGGATTAGTCTTCTGCGAGAAGAAGTCGTAGTAGATGATGTCGGGTGCGGCGGAGGCCTTGGAAGCGAGCTGCCAGAAGTCGCCGACATGCAGGTCCCAGCTGAGGCCGGGATACTGACGCGACTGCCAGGTGCCACGGGCGAGCACGGCGTCGGGGCCGGAGTGACGCAGGTATTCGAACCGGTTCTTATGCGTCATGGCCAGCTTGAGCGAATCGAGGTCGTTCTCGAAGCTGATGACCTTCATGTTGCGCACGGGTCCCTTGGCGGCCTCGGCTTCGTAGCACAGGATGGACGCCATGGCGTTGGCGGCGGCGCCGAGTCCGAGGTCCCAGATCACGATCGGGGCGGCGGTCTCAGGAGTCTGGCCTTCGGGGAGCTTCAGGCGCTCGGAGAGCTTGGCTTGGTCGGTGTAGAGCGCCTTGGCTTCGTCCATCGGGGCTCGGCGGAGGTGCATGATCTCGCCCGAGGAGATCTGCCGGATATTCGCGTAGCCGCCGATCTCGTGGATATGGATCTCGTAATCGCCGAGGATGCGCGGACGGCGCTCCTTGCCGACCTTGGGCGGGACGGCGGGATTATCCATGTCCTCGACCTGCAGGACCTGACGGCGGTCGTGGTAATAGGCTAGGAAGGAATCCTCGAGGATGCTCTGACGGATCTCCCGCATCATCTGGTGATAGAAGAAGATGTTGTGCTGGCCGAGGAGCGTCCAGCCGAGCGGCTCCTGGGTCTTGGTGAGATGATGCAGGTAGCCGCGCGAATACTTGGCGCAGACGGGGCACTTGCATAGGGCGTCGATCTTCTCCTCCGAGAACTTATAGATCGAGCGACGCAGCTGCAGGATCCCTCGGGACGTATAAGCCGTGCCGAACTGGGCTACCTTGTTCGGGATGATGCAATCGAACATGTCGACGCCGCGGTGCACGGCTTCGAGGAGGTCGAGCGGCGTGCCGACGCCCATCAGGTAGCGTGGCTTGTCATGCGGGAGCATCGCCGCGGCGATCTCACATGTGTCTTCGCGCTGGGCCTTGCCTTCGCCGACCGCGAGGCCGCCGATGGCGAAACCGTCGAAGGGCAGCTGCGTCAGGCCGTCGGCGCTGATCTTGCGGAGGTCGGGGTAGAGGGCGCCCTGGACGATCGCGAACATGGACTGGGGCGAATCGCCGCGGGCCTTCAGGCTGCGGATGGCCCAGCGGTGCGTGATCTCGAGCGCTTCCTTGGCCGTGGACTTGTCGGCGGTCGAAGGAATGCATTGGTCGAGCACCATCATGATGTCGCTGCCGATGGCGACCTGCGTGCCGATACTGGTCTCGGGGCTGAGCAGGTGGATGGCGCCGTCCACGTAGCTGCGGAACTCGGCGCCTTCTTCCTTCATATTGCGCGCATGCGGCAACGAGAAGATCTGGAAGCCGCCGGAGTCGGTGAGGAAGGATTTCTCCCAGCCGGTGAACTTATGGATGCCGCCGAAGCTCTTGAAGACCTCGGGACCCGGACGCAGGAGCAGGTGATAGGTGTTCGCCAGCAGGATCTGGGAGCCGGAATCGAGCAGGGTATCGAACGTCTGCGCCTTAACCGTCGCCTGGGTGCCCACGGGCATGAACAGCGGCGTCTTCACCTCGTTATGCAGGGTGCGGAATGTACCAGCCCGGGCCCGCGAACCGGTAGCCGTCGCCTCGAGTTTGAAATTCAGCCGGCTGGTGGACATCGCGGCCCATCTCGGGGGAAAGGGGTAAAAGTGTAAAGGGGCAAAGAGAGGCCGCGACGAGAGTATGGAGTATCGAGTATGGAGTATCGGCGAAGGGACGGGGTAGGGCTGGCCATCCTTGGCTGGCAGTGTCTCGGATAGGGATGCGATGACATGGTATCCGAGATAGAGGGTCATTCTCAGGTCACGGGTCTCAGCCGTCAGGTCCCGGTTCAGGTGCTCAGGTGCAGGTGCGGGTTCAGGCCCGCACCCGTACCCGAACCAGAAGACCAGTACCTGATACCCGATCAGCCGAGACCTGAGACCCGAAGATGTGTTTCTGCCTCAGCCTATACTCAATACTCCATACTCGCACATACGCCGTGCCTCCAGGCCTTTAGTTTTTCCTATACTCGATACTCGATACTCCATACTCTGGCGCACCCCCATGCGCCCCCTCCTTCCTCTCTTCCTCGCCGCCGCGGCTTTCGCGGCTCCGACCATTCCGGCCGAATCCATCGCCAAGAAAGGCGAGCTGCTTTTCGCCGATGATTTTTCCGGCACCCCGGACAAGCGCTGGGTCAAGATGGTCGTCCCGACCTTCACGGTCGAAGACGGCGTACTCAAGGGCGTGCAGACCCGCCTGAAGGATGAGCCCACCAAGGACGGCAAGGGCGTCATCAAGGCTCACG
>JBILHF010000024.1:0-26806 GCA_044350605.1 Opitutales bacterium | reverse complement strand
TGCTCTCCGCGACGCGCTTGGCGCTGAAGTCGAAGTGCGGGAGATCGTAGCGGCCGATCTTCGTGCAGAGCTTATAGCTGTCGCGCGGCACGCCACGGAGGGCGATGCCGAGGAGCACTTCGGACATGCCACGGCCGTAGAAGGGCGACGTGTCGATGAAGTTCAGGCCGCAGTCGAGGGCGACTTGGACGGACTTCAGCGCGTCGTCGAGGGCGACGCTGCGGAATTCCTGGCCGAGGGAGGAGGCGCCGAAGCTGAGGATCGGCAGTTCGATCCCGGTCTTGCCGAGGGTGCGGGTCTTCATGGAAGGAGAGTTCAGGCGGTGCGGCAGCCGACGGTGAGGAGCACGTTGCCCCAGAGCGCCTGGTCGCCGGTCTGGATGGTGAGGATGTGGTCGGCGGATTCGACGGCCTTGTAGAAATCCCATTTCAGGACCGGCTGCAGTTCGAGTTTCAGGCCGGCGGCCTTCACTTCCTGGCGGAACTCGGCCCACACGGGCGGCTCGCCCTTCTGCGCGTAAGAGTCGTCGGGCGGGATGCCCATCGTGCTGACCGCGTCGACCGGCACGGCGCTGAGCACCGCGCGCAGCACTTGGGCGACGGTCGGGATGCCCGGCGAAAGGTTGAGCGAGACCAGCTCGGCGTTCGGGCCCTTCTTGCCCCAGACCGGGTAGTTGCCGTCGGCGATCAGGATCACGGAGTGGTGGCCCGCGCGGGCGAGCACTTCGGAGATCTTCGGATGGATGAGCTGGTGCTTGAGCATGGTCTTAGCGGGGTAAGTGGGTGCGGATGGCCTTGATCGTCTGCGCGGCGGCGGCTTCGGAGTCAGGCAGCGGCAGGATCTCGCCGGAGAGATAACCGGCGAAGCCGATGTCCTTGAGCGCGGCGACGACCGAGGCGGCGTCCGTGTGGCCGAAGCCGATCGCCTGGCGGTTGCTGTCGGCGAAGTGGACGTGGCCGACGTGACGTCCGCAGGCGCGGAGCGTGGCGGCGTTCGAGACCTCCTCGATGTTCATGTGGAACAGGTCGCAGAGCAGCTGCACGTTCGCGATCTGGCGGGCTTCGAGGAACTGCGCGGCGTCGAGCTGACGGTTCAGGAGATTCGTCTCGTAGCGATTCAGCGGCTCGTAGAGGAGCTGCACGCCATGGCGGGCGGCATGGGCGCCGAGATCGGTCAGCGCTTCGGCGAGCCAGGTGAGCGACTGCTCACGGGAAACATCGCCCTCGGCCTTACCTTGCATCGAACCGATGATCGCAGGCGCCTTGAATTCGCCGCCCACGTCGATAATCGCGCGGATGAATTCGCGGGCCTGGCTGCGGATGGCGGGGTCGGCGTGGGTCAGGTGCCACTTATGGACGAGCCAGCCGCCGCCGGTGCCGAAGGCCGCGGCGGAAAGACCATGCTTCTGGAGAAGCGCGCGTAGGGCCGGTCGGTCGATCGACGCGGCGGAAGGGGCGAAGATCTCGATCGCATCGAAGCCCAGCTTCGCGGCGGAGGCCGCGGCGGCATCGAGGCCGTCCCAATAGACGAACGGTCCGCCCTTGGCTTGGGCGACGAGGGAGACCGTGATCGCGGATTTAATCACAAGGAAACACTGCCCTTCCCGCGAAGGAGGGGCAAGTTCCGCTTAAATGACTTTAAACGAAAAACGGAGCGAAGAGGCCGAGAAGCGGCAACTTACTCCGTCATTCCCGGTGCGGTGCGGCTCTTCACGAGGCGCTGCACCAAGGCGAAGCGGAGGATCTGCTCCATCTTCGCGATCTCGACCGGGTCGATCTCTTTCTGACCACGCGCGGCCTCGACGGCCTGACGGGCGCGGGCTTCGGCGTTCTCGACGGCCTTCAGGTCGATCTTCGCTTCGTCGATGGCGGCTTCGGTCACGACCGAGACCTTATCGGAGACGACGCGGACGAACCCCTGGTCGATGGCGAGGCGCGTGACCTTGCCTTCGACCGTGAGGATGACTTCGCCGGCGGCGATGACCGCGGTGATGGGCTGGTGGCCGGGCAGGATGCCGATGCTGCCCAAAGCGGTGGGCAGGGTCACCTTGTCCGCCGTGCCTTCGTAGGCGCGGCGGTCAGGGGTGACGATTTCGACCGTAAGGGACATCGGGTCGGATTACTTGGACTTGCCCGAAGCGGCGAGGACCTCGTCGATGCCGCCCTTCATGTAGAAGTCGTTCTCGTTCACGTGGTCGAGCTCTCCGGAGAGGATCATCTCGAAGCCGCGCAGCGTGTCGTCGAGGGCGACGTACTTGCCGGGCGAGCCCGTGAAGATTTCGGCGACGTGGAACGGCTGGGAGAGGAACTTCTGCACCTTACGGGCGCGGAAGACGACGAGCTTGTCCTCGGGGGACAGTTCGTCGAGGCCCAGGATCGCGATGATGTCCTGCAGGTCCTTGTAGCGCTGCAGGAGGCCCTGCACGCCGCGGGCGACGCGGAAGTGGCGGTCACCGACGACTTCGGGCGCGAGCGCGGTCGAGGTGGAAGCGAGCGGATCGACGGCCGGGTAGATGCCCAGTTCGGCGATGCGGCGCTCGAGCACGACGGTCGAGTCAAGGTGAGCGAAGGTGTTGGCCGGAGCCGGGTCGGTCAAGTCGTCCGCCGGGACGTACACCGCCTGGAAGGACGTGATCGAGCCCTTCTTGGTGGAGGTGATGCGTTCCTGGAGGTTGCCCATTTCGGAGGCGAGGGTCGGCTGGTAACCCACCGCGGAGGGCGAGCGACCGAGGAGCGCGGACACTTCGGAACCGGCCTGGGAGAAGCGGAAGACGTTGTCGACGAAGAGGAGCACGTCGCGGTTCTGCTCGTCGCGGAAGAATTCGGCCATCGCGAGGGCCGAGAGCGCGACGCGCATACGGGCGCCGGGCGGCTCGTTCATCTGGCCGTACACGAGGGCGACCTTGGACTTCGAGAGGTCCTTCTGGTCGATGACGCCCGCTTCGGACATCTCGTGGTAGAGGTCATTGCCTTCACGGGAGCGCTCGCCGACGCCGGCGAAGACGGAGAAACCGCCCTGCTTCATCGCGATGTTGTTGATGAGCTCCATGATGACGACGGTCTTGCCGACGCCGGCGCCGCCGAAGGCGCCGACCTTGCCGCCCTTCACGAAGGGACAGATCAGGTCGATGACCTTGATGCCGGTGCCGAGGAGTTCGGCGGAGGTGGACTGCTCGGTGAGGGGCGGGGGCAGGCGGTGGATCGGGTAGCGCTTGCTGTGCTCGACCGGGCCGCGTTCGTCGACGGCGTCGCCGGTGACGTTGAAGATGCGGCCGAGGACGCCGTTGCCGACGGGCACGGTGATCGGGGCGCCGGTGTCGACGGCTTCGCCGCCGCGCACGAGGCCTTCGGTGGTCGTCATCGCCACGGCGCGGACGAGGCCGTTGCCGAGGTGCTGCTGGACTTCGAGGATCAGCTTGGTGTCCTTGCCTTCGACCTTATAGTCGATCTGGATCGCGTTGTAGATCTCGGGGACCTTATCGACGGGGAATTGGACGTCGACGACGGCGCCGAGGACCTGGGTGATCGTTCCTTTAGTGCTCATGATATTTGTAGAAGTTGGGTGAGGAAATTACTGGGCGGCGGCGCCGGCGGTGAGCTCCAGGATTTCCTGGGTGATCGCGGCCTGACGGGCCTTGTTGTATTCGAGGGAGAGGGCGGCGCCGATCTTCTTGGCGTTGTCGGTGGCGGCCTTCATGGCGACCATGCGCGCGCTGAACTCGGAGGCCTTGGACTCGAGGACCGCCTGGTGGACGGCCTGTTTGAAGAAGAGGGCCGGCAGCTGGTCGAGGATCGCGGCGGCGGAAGGCTCGAAGAGCATGTCGCGCTCGTCTTCCTCGAACTTCGGCTCAGGCAGGCCGAGCTTGGCGCGGAACTCGCGGGCCTGGTTCACCAGGCTGTCGGCCGGCAGGAGCTGCTGGACGCGCGGAGACTGCACCATCGTGTTCTTGAAGTGGGCGAAGAGGACCTCGACGGTGTCGACCGTGCCTTCGGTGAAGGCCTTGAGGAGATATTCGGCGGCCGGGCGGACTTCATTGAAGGCCGCGCGGTCGGTGACGGGGAAGTCGGCGAGGACCTTGCGGCCCGAGCGCGCGAGCGCCTGGGCGCCCTTGCGGCCGATGCACACGAAGACGGCGTCCTTCTGCTCCGCGGCGAGGCGGATCAGGTTGCCGTTGAGGGCGCCGGCCATGCCCTTGTCGGGCGTGACGAGGAGGATGCCGCGGACCTTGACGTCGCGCTTGGTGAGGAGCGGGTGGGAGAATTCGCCGACCTTGGCCTGGGCCGTGTCGAGGATCTCACCGAGCAGTTCGGCATAGGCGCGGCCCGCGCGGGCGGCGTCCTGCGCGCGCTTCATCTTCGACGAAGCCACGAGCTGCATGGCCCGGGTGATCTGGCCGGTGCTCTTGACCGATTTGATTCGGTTGCGGATCTCGCGGAGTCCTTTGGGCATGGAGCGGGGCGGTGGCTAGGAAGAGGGAAGCTCCGAGGCTCAGGCCTTGAAGCTGCGGCGCCAGGTCTCGCAGGCGGACTTCAGCTCGGCTTCGCCGTCCTTCTCGATCTTGTTGCCGAGGCGGATCTTGGCGAGGATGGCGGGCTTGGCGGTCTCGAGGTGGGCCTGGAGGGAAGCGGCGGCGGCCTGCACGGACTTCACCGGCATGTCGTTGAAGAAGCCGTTCTGCATCGCCCAGATGATGCCGCACTGGATCTCCGCGGACTTCGGGGCGGTCGGGGGCTGCTTGAAGAGTTCGACGAAGCGGTCGCCCTTATCGAGGATCGCCTTGGTCTTCTCGTCGAGGTCGGAACCGAACTGCGCGAACGCCGCGAGTTCGCGGTAGTTGGCGAGCTCGCCCTTCACCTTGCCGGCGACCTGCTTGAAGGCCTTGATCTGCGCGGCGGAACCGACGCGCGAGACGGAGAGACCGACGGAGACGGCGGGACGGATGCCCTGGTTGAAGAGGTCGGTCTGGAGGAACACCTGGCCGTCGGTGATCGAGATCACGTTGGTCGGGATGTACGCGGACACGTCGCCGGCCTGCGTCTCGATGATCGGCAGCGCGGTGAGGGAACCCTTGCCGGCGAGACGAGCGGAGCGCTCGAGGAGGCGGGAGTGGAGGTAGAAGACGTCGCCCGGGTAGGCTTCGCGGCCGGACGGACGCTTCAGGATGAGCGAGATCTGGCGGTAGGCGGCGGCGTGCTTGGAGAGGTCATCGTAGACGATGAGCGCGTCCTGGCCGTTTTCCATGAACCACTCGCCGATGGCGGTGCCGGAGAAAGGAGCGAAGACCTGGTTGGCGGCGTTGTCGGCGGCCGAAGCGGCGACGACGACGGTGAATTCCATGGCGCCGGCCTTCTCGAGCGTGCCGATGGTGCGGGCGATGGAGGAGTTCTTCGTGCCGATGGCGACGTAGATCGAGTACACCGGGCGGAAGTTGGCGTCGCCGGAAGCGAGACCGACGCGGTTGGCGTTGGCCTGGTTGATGATCGTGTCGATCGCGATGGTGGTCTTGCCCGTGGCGCGGTCACCGATGATGAGCTCGCGCTGGCCGCGGCCGATCGGGATCATGGCGTCGATGGCCATGATGCCGGTCTGCATCGGCTGGTCGACGGACTTGCGGGGGATGATGCCCGGGGCGATCTTCTCGACCGGGTAGCGTTCGCTGGAGACGATCGGACCCTTGCCGTCGAGCGGGTTGCCGAGGGCGTCGACGACGCGGCCGAGGAGGCCCTTGCCGACGGGGATGGAGAGGAGGCGTCCGGTGGTCTTGGCTTCCATGCCTTCCTTGAGGCTGGAGATGTCGCCCATGATCACGCAGCCGACGGTGTCTTCGGCGAGGTTGAGGGCGACGCCCTGGAGGCCGCCCGGCAGCTCGATCATCTCGTTCATCATGACGCCCGAGAGGCCGTCGATGGAGGCGACGCCGTCCGCGAGGGAGACGATGGTGCCGACGTTGGATTTGCCGGCGCGGGTATCAAGGCCGGCGATGGCTTTCTGGATCTGGTCGATCGCGTTGCTCATTGTGTTTAGTAAAGCGGGTTAAGGTTGGGGAGGAGTTCAGGAAAGGGATTTGGCGAGGTTGGCCAGGCGGAGCGAGGCCGTGAGGTCGGTGACGTCGTCGCCGACGCGGACGCGGAAGCCGCCGAGGAGCGCGTCGTTGCGGCGCGCGACCGGACGGACGGCCCGGCCGAGCACGGCGGAGAAGTGCGCGGCGATGGCGTCGGCGGCGGAAGATGCGAGCGGCCCGGCGTGCTCGATGCGGGCTTCGCCGCGGGCGAGCTCACGGCGGATGTTCGCGAGATAGGCGCGGAGGAGCGGGCGGAGCGTGTGGGCCGGACGGGACTTGGAAAGCGCGGCGAGCACGGCCCCGACGCGGTCGGACGAGACCACGCCGCCTTCGAGGGAAAGGGCGAGCAGGCGCTTGGCTTCGGCTCGGACGGAGGCGGCGGACATCGGAGGAAGGAAGGCTTAGCGGGCGAGCTGCTTGACGGCGGCCTCGTTGAGGCGGCCGCGCTGGGCGTCGTCGAGATCCTGTTCGAGCACCTTGGCGGCGGTGGCGACCACGAGGCGGGAGACCTCGCCCCGGACTTCGTCCATCATCTTCACGCGGTCCGCTTCGATGGCGGCCTTGGCCTTGGCGATGACTTCGGTCTGGGCGGCCTGGGCTTCGGCGCGGGCGGCCTCGACGGCGGCCTTGGCGGCGTTGCGGGCGTCGGCGAGGATCTTGGCGGCTTCGTCGGAAGCGGCGACCAATCGGGCCTCGGCGGTCTTCTGCGCGGCGGCGAGCTGGGCTTCGGCGGCCGCGCGGTCCTGCTGGAGCTGCTCGGCCTGGCGGATGCGTTCCTCGAGCTGCCCGAGGGCCGGCTTGATCGCGAAGCGGTAAAGGACGAAGGCGAGGAGCGCGAAGTTGATGACCTGAACCAGCAGGTGCGGGCCATCGACGCCGAAGGAGCCGAAGAGCTTGATGATGTCACCGAGGGGTCCGGAGGATTCGGTGGCCGGAGCGGCGTGGGCGGCGGCCTTGGCGGTGTCGGCGGCGAGGAGGGCGGAGAGGAAGGTCATGGTGAGGACTTTAAAAGGAGGTTGGGATTCAGCGCTGGGAAAGAGAAGTGGCGGGCCCCTTGCGGGGCCGCGCCACGTGACCGGTTACTTCGCGAGGAAGATCGCGTAGAACGCGACGGCTTCAGCAAGAGCCATGCCCAGGATCGACTGGACGAGGATCTTACCGGAAGCGTCGGGGTTGCGACCCACGGACTCGACGGCCTTGGCACCGACGAGACCCACGCCGATAGCGGCAGCGAGACAGCCGGCAGCGGCAGGGAGGGAACCAGTGATTTCAGCGATGATCATGTTGTTTTGTTTTTGGTTTTTCCTTGGCACGCCGCCGGGGGATTCCCGGCATGTCGCGCGCCTCGAAAGCGGAAAGGTCAGTGGGCGTGCTCCTCGTCGTGGCCGCCTTCGTGGTTGCAGATGAGGCCGATGTAGACGGCGGAAAGCAGGGTGAAGACGAAGGCCTGGATCAGGCCGACGAGGACCTCGAGGAGGCCGGCGACCGCGGGCACGACGTACGGGGCGATGCCGCCGAGGGCGTGGATCAGGTTCTCGCCGCCGAAGACGTTGCCGTAGAGTCGGAACGAGAGGGAGATGAGGCGGAAGGCGATGGAGACGACCTCGATGCCGCCGACGCCGAGGAAGATGAAGCTGAGCATGAGCCACATGGGGAAGCTCAGCTCCTTCTTGTCGGCCTTGTTGCCGAAGAGGTCGAAGATCAGGACCTTGAAGCCGGCGTAGCGCAGCACGAAATAAGTCCAGGCGACGAAGGAGATGACCGATAGCGCCAAGGTGGTGTTGAGGTCGGAGGTCGCCGGACGGATCGCGTCGAGCCAGTGGCCGTTCGCGTCGCTGTACTTGATGGTGCCGACGCCGGGGAGGAGACCGCTCCAGTTCATCAGGAGGATGAAGACGAAGAAGCCGCAGAGGGTCGGGAATACCTTGCCGATCATGCTCTTACCGACGATCGGCTCGAGGGCGTTACGCAGGCCGGAAGCCATGTTCTCGACGAGGGCCTGGCCCCTGCTCGGTACGATCTTCGGGGTGCCGACGAGGACGCGGAGGGCGATGATGATGACGGCCGCGAGGATCCAGGTGGTCAGGATCGAGTTGGAGACGGGTATGCCGCCGATCTCGAAAAGGTCGGTGGCCTTCGGATTGACGCCTTCTTCGCTCGCGAATGCGAAGGCCGGGACAAGGAGGCTGAGGAGAAAAAGAGGGCGCATTTAGACGCAGGAAAGTATTGGTGAATGATTCCCCGCTGGATGGTCAACCCTGCGAGCACCCCCATACCCAGAGTAAGGGTGGATATGCCCTCCTATTAGGTTAACTAATCCTGCCGGGCATCAGGGCGACAGGCGCACGATCTCCCAGGCTCCCCGCTTCAAAGAGTAGTGGAAGCGGTCGTGCAGGCGATTAGTCCGGCCCTGCCAAAACTCAAAGCTGGTCGGGATGAGGCGATAACCTCCCCAGTGCGGAGGCTTAGGGACCTGACCCTCAGGATAGCGGGCTTTCAATTCAGCCAGACGCGCCTCCAAGACCTTCCGGTCAGCGATGACATCGCTTTGGTCGGAGGCCAGGGCGCCCAGCTGGCTACCATAGGGTCGCCGGGCGAAATAGGTCACCGATTCTTCTTCGGAAGTCTTTATCAATGAGCCAGTTATGTGAATCTGTCGTTCCAGGGCGAACCAAGGGAAAAGTAGCGTCACGCGGGGATTGGCCGCGATCTCGGCCCCCTTCTTACTGTCGTAGTTA
Organism: Opitutales bacterium; assembly: GCA_044350605.1. GTDB lineage: Bacteria > Verrucomicrobiota > Verrucomicrobiia > Opitutales > UBA953 > UBA953. The sequence continues at coordinate 18,007 of JBILHF010000024.1, read as the reverse complement.
GTAAAGAATGAGAACCCGCGCTCGTCCGCCGCCTTGAGCAACACGGTCCGGGAGGACGGGAAGCCGTCGAGGCCTTGGGTCGAGAGAACCATGGCATTAGGCTCCACCACGCCGGCGGTCTTGGCCTGATCGAACCAGGCTTTGAACTGCGCCAACGGAGCCTCGAGCAACTCGTGCCGGTCGATCCCGTGGGCAGCATACTCTTTGCGGAAATCCGAAAGGTCCATGCCGTGACGCTAAAGGAGTCGGCCGGACCTGCAAGCGTTAGCACCCTTCCCTCTCGCCAGTCCGGTCCGCTCGCTCACCTTAGAAGAAGTGAATCTGGTGCTCATAACCGCCCCCGAAGCCGAGTCCGGGTTGTCGCCTGAAGACGCGCGCGCCCGCCATCTGCGCGAGACGGTCGGGCTCGCGGTCGGCGGTACGTTCCATGTCGGCGTCGAGAACGGCCTCCGCGGCATCGCCACAATTTCCGGGCTCACGCCTCGGCTCACATTCGCCGTCGCCTGGGAAAAATCTCCGCAGACGCGCCTCCCCCTCACGGTGCTCGTCGGGCTCCCGCGTCCGCAGACCGCGAAGAAAGTCTTGCACGACCTCGCGAGCCTCGGCGCCGCCCGGATCATCTTCTTCGAGTCCGAGAAAGGTGACCCTGGTTACCTCACGAGCTCACTGTGGAAAGACGGCGAGTGGCGCGAACATGTCGTCAAAGGCACTGAGCAGGCCTGCTCCACGCTCGTGCCGGAAGTCACGCGCGTGACTTCGCTCGCCGAAGCGGTCGCGCTCATCGACGGCGCCGCGTGGAAACTCGCGCTCGATCCTTACGAGGCGACGGGCGCGCCGGAACTTTCCACGCCGGCGCATGCCGCGGTGCTCGCGATCGGACCCGAACGCGGGTTCGCCGAAGGCGAGCGCGCGACGCTCCGCCAAGCCGGCTTCGCCTTCGCGCATCTCGGCGACCGTATCCTGCGCGTCGAGGCCGCCGCGCTCGTCGGCGGCGCGCTCATGCTCGCGCAGCTGCGCGCCTGGGCGAAGCACCGGCCGGTCGGTGACTGATCACTCCGCGGCCTGGCGGACGAGCACGGACGCGGCGGGCTGGCCTTTGCCTTTGCCGATCACCTTACGCAGCTTCCAACCTGCGGGCACCGGGACTTCGTAACCGCCCGGCGCTTCGAGGATCACGCGCACGTGCGCGCCTTCTTCGGCATAACTCACCGCCGTCGCGGCGATCTCCGCGCCCTTGGTCTCCCAGAGTTCCCAGGGCGGATCGGCGAACACTAGGTCGAAGCGGCCTGCGGCCACGCCTGGCTTGGTCGCGTCGCCGGTGATCTTCATGAAAGGCAGTTCGACGACGCCCATCGACTTCGCGACCGCGGACGCGTTGGCCGTGAGCTCCGCGCCGATGCGCTGGTCGACGCACGTCGCGCGCAGGGCGCCGCGGCTGAGCGACTCGAGTCCGTAGGCGCCGGTACCGGCGAAGAGGTCGAGCACCGCCGTACCGGGGACGAAGGCCGCGAGCGAATTGAAGACCGCCTCGCGGATGTAATCCGTGGCCGGACGCACGCCGCCCTGCGAGGGGACGCGGAGCTGGATGCCTCGAGCGATGCCGCCGGTGACGCGCATGCGTTCAAGTTCGCGCGACCGCGCGGAAGGTCAACGGCGTTCGGCGCCGAGGGCCTGTCGTTCGGGCGACCAGCAGGTGGTGCGTCCGCCGACGTCCTCGCGGACAAGCGGCTTCTTGGAGCGCGGACAACGGCCGCCGTCCTTCCAGCGATGGTTGAAGAGCCAGGTGTCGGGCGGGTCGGACCAATCCTTGCCGATGACGTCCATCGCCTCGGCGCAGACCGCGCGTAAGGTCGCGTGGAGCTTGCGGACGGATTTCGGTCCGAATGATCCCGCCTTCGCCTGAGGATGGAAGCCCGCGCGCCAGAGCACCTCGTCGGCCATCCAGTTGCCGATGCCTGGGAAACGTTCCTGCATGAGGAGCACGGGCTTGATCGCCGTACGCGCTCGACGACGCAGGAACACCTCGACGACGCCGACGGTGAACTCCGGTGAGAGGATCGCGGGCGGGATCTTTTCCCACCACGGCGGCACGCCATCTCCTTGCCAGAACAGGACGCGCCCGAACTGCCGTGGGTCGACGAAGACGAGTTCCTTGCCGCCGGTCATCATAAGTTTGAAATGGTCGTAGGGCGTCGGCTCGCGGTCCGCGTCGCCGGCTTCGAGACGTCCCGTCATGCCCAGATGCACGCCGAGCCAGGCGCCACCCGAGAAGCGGAAGGCCATCTGCTTCGCCGCGGCAAAGGACTCGACCAACTTCGCACCCGCCAGGGCCTTGGTCAGCGACGCCGGGGTGATTCCTCGGCCGATGCGGGCCTTAGTATTAAGATGAACCGCCGAAACCTTGCGGCCTAGGCCGACGTCCCAACGGCGGCGGAAATATTCGACTTCGGCGAGCTCGGGCATGGGGGTCATTCCACCTAAGCAGGAGCCATAACGAAGGAAAGCCGGGGCCTGACTTTGATTTTCGGGTATCTCCCTAGGTGTTTGTGCCTAATTTTAGACAATATTACTCCCCAGGGACATTGGCATGGGGTCTGCATAATAATGAGCATGGGCTCATCCACGCCATCCCTCTTCCCGATGCTCCGACTCTGGGGCATCTTCCTCTTCTGCCTGCTGACGTATATCCACGCCACCGCGACCTTAGGTAAGGAGATCGCCCGCAAGGCCGTCCGGGCCCTGAGCCTGGTCGACAGCCATGGCCTCCTGACCTTGGTCGCCGCTTCGGTCGGCACCTTGGTCAACGGACCTTTCGAAATCTGCGCCCGCACGAAGAAGACCGCCATCCAGGCCCAACAGGCAGCCGCTTAAGCGCTGGCTTCGTCGGTGACGGTGAATTGATTAGGGGTATGCATCCGGCCGACCCCGCCCGCTACGCCCAGAAGTCTTTCCAAGTCCGCTGCGGGAAGTCCGGGTTGCACCTGCCCAAGGTCTCGCTCGGGCTATGGCATAACTTCGGGAGCGTCGACGACTACGCCAACGCGCGCGCGCTCGCCCTGCGCGCCTTCGATCTCGGCGTCACGCACTTCGACCTCGCGAACAACTACGGGCCCGTGCCCGGTAGCGCCGAAGAGACCTTCGGCCGTATCCTGCGCGATGACCTCGGCGCCTACCGCGACGAGCTCATCATCTCCACCAAGGCCGGCTACACCATGTGGCCCGGACCACACGGCGACTTCGGCTCCCGCAAATACCTCCTCGCATCGCTCGACCAATCGCTGAAGCGGATGGGCCTGCCTTACGTGGACGTGTTCTACAGCCACCGGCGCGATCCGCACACGCCGATGGAGGAGACCATGGGCGCGCTCGCCCAAGCGGTCCGCTCGGGCAAGGCGTTATACGCCGCGATCTCCAACTATAATCCCGCAGACACCGCGCGGGCGTGCGCCCTCCTCCGCGAACTCGGCACGCCGTGCGTCATGCATCAGCCCAAGTACAGCCTCTTCGAGCGTACGCCCGAGGCCGGCTTGCTCGACGTCGTGGAGAAGGAAGGCCTCGGCTGCGCGGTCTTCTCGCCGCTCGCGCAAGGCATGCTCACCGACCGCTATCTGCAGGGCATCCCAGCCGACGCGCGTGCCGGCAAGCCGCACGGCTACCTGCGCCCCGAGCAGCTCGACGCCGTACGCATGGAGAAAGTCCGCCGTCTCGCGGAGGTCGCCGCCGAACGCGGCCAGCCGCTCGCGTCGATGGCGATCGCCTGGGTCCTGCGGGACCGCCGCGTGACCTCCGCCATCATCGGGGCCAGCAAGGTCGCCCAGCTCGAGCAGTGCGTGGCCGCGGCTTCGTCGGCGCCGTTCGCCTCGGACGAACTCAAGCGGATCGACGCCATCCTCGCCGGCTGAACGCACTCCGGGGTTGTGCCGCCGGACTCCGCCCGCAAGGGTGAGGCCATGACCGCCGGCGCCGCCCTGCCCTTCAAGATCAGCGTCCTCGTCTTCCTGCGCGACGAGGCCGGCCGCCTCCTGCTCATCCAGCGCACCAAGGCGCCGAACCTTGGCTGCTGGAGCCCCATCGGCGGCAAGCTCGAGATGGGCCTCGGCGAATCGCCGTTCGAGTGCGCCGTGCGCGAGACCTTCGAGGAGACCGGCGTGACCGTCGCGACCGAGGACCTGCACCTCTTCGGCATGATCTCCGAGAAAGGCTACGAAGGCCAGTCGCACTGGCTCATGTTCCTCTTCGACTGCCGCCAGCCGCTGACGGCCCTGCCCGCGACGATCGACGAAGGCCGCTTCGGGTTCTTCGCGCGCGAGGAGCTCGGCGCCGTCGCGGTGCCCGAGACGGACCGCACCTTGCTCTGGCCTGTTTATGACGAGCACCGCCGTGGCTTCATCGCCTACCGCGCCGAATGCCACCCCGGCGCGCCGCTGCGCGTCGTGATCGAAGAGACCAGCGCGCGCCCGAACCTCGACTGACGATGGACGCCGCCGGAAGCGAAGCCGAGTTCAAGCGGACCAACCGCAAGCCGGCGTATCCGATCGGCGAAGAACTCCGTGCCTACCTTTCGCGTGAAGGCCGCGAAGTCCCCCTGCCCGTGACCTACGCCCAGCTGCGCCAGTTCACCGCGGCGATGCCCCTGCTCGAACGCGGCAAGGACACGCTCTGGGAGACCGTCGCGTATCCGCCCGAAGAGATGGGCCGGCTTTCGCAGGGCCTGCTCGAGACGTATGCGCTCTTGCGCGGCGAAGGCGGCATGAAGGTGTTCAGCCACGTCTACGTGGACCGCGTGGACTTCTGCTCCTTCGGCAACTCGCAGCCCTTCCGCGTCCGCATCGTCAACGCGTATAACGAGAATCACGACTATTTCTACGTGAAGGTCGGCGACGCCTCGCGCGTGTGCGGGCTCGAGCTCGAGCACCTGCTCTCCCCGAACCGCATGCTCTACCTGACCTGGGGCGAGACGCTGGTCGAGGAGCACGTCACCGGCATCCCCGGCGACATCTTCGCCGAGAAATGGCTGGCCGCCGACGGCCACCACCCGGTGCGCCTCGCCAAGGAGCTCATCAAGTTCGAAGAGCGCTGCCTCGTGCGCCTGCTCGGCGACATGCGCGCCTATAACTTCGTCATCGCCGTCACCCCGGACTTCGACGCCACCGCCATCCGCGTGCGCGCCATGGACTTCGACCAGCAGAGCTACGATGGACGCCTCCGGTTCTACCTCCCTGGCTCGTTCAAGGAGAACCGACCTTTCGCCCAGCTCTGCGCCAAGCACATCAACGCCGCCTCCGCCGCCCAGTACCGACGCGAGGAGCAGTCGCTGATCCACCGCCGCCACCTCGCCGCACCCGACCGGGTCAAGGACCTGCTGGCCGCCATGCGGTCCAATCCCCTGACCTCGCCCGAAAAAGCCAAGGAACTCGCCGACGGCCTGGCCGAATACCACCGGGACCCGGCCTTCCGGCAGCACACCGACATGGCGGGCCTGATCGGCGAGAGCCTCTCCCGGCTCGACCGGTTGTTGCGCTCTTAATAGTAAGCGCTGGACAGGACGCGCGCCGGGCGGGCAAACTCCGAGGCCTGCGATGAGCGACTCTTTAAGGCACGAATGCGGCATTGCCCTTGTCCGGCTGACCAAGGACCTGAAGTGGTATCAGGAGAAATACGGCACGCCGCTGCACGGCTTCAACCAGCTCTTCCTCCTGATGGAGAAGCAGCACAATCGCGGCCAGGACGGCGCCGGCATCGGCTGCGTCAAGATCGGCTCCGAGAACGGCGAGGCCTTCCTCTTCCGCGACCGTGAGATCGGCGCCCAGGGCCTGACCCAGATCTTCACCCGCCAGATCAAGGCCTACTCCGACAAGATGCGCGAGGCGGTCATCGTCCCGGAGTTCCCCGAGACGGTGAAGCGTCATTTCGACTTCGGCGGCGAGCTCCTGCTCGGCCACCTCCGCTACGGCACCTCCGGCAACTTCGACTCGGTCTCCTGCCACCCCTACGCGCGTAAGTCCATCTGGCCGACCCGCAACCTGCTCGTCGCCGGCAACTTCAACCTCACGAACACCGCCGAGCTCAACGCCTCGCTCACGCAGCGCGGCGCGCACGTCATCTACTCGACCGACACGCAGTCCATCCTCGAGGAGATCGGCTTCTGGCTCGACGAAGAACACGACCGCCTGTTCAAGGCGTTCAAGGACCAGGGCCTGGAAGGCGCCGCGGTGCAGGCGGAGATCTCCAAGCACATGGACATCGGCAACGTCCTGCGCCGCGCCGCCAAGCACTGGGACGGCGGCTATGCCATCGCCGGCCTCGTCGGCAACGGCGACAGCTTCGTCATCCGCGACCCGAACGGCATCCGCCCTTGCTGGTACGCCCGCACCGAGGATCTCATCGCCGTGGCCTCCGAGCGCGTCGCGCTGATGACCATCGTCGGCGTGAGCCAGGAAGACGTCCATGAGCTCCCGGCCGGCCACGCGCTGATCATGAAGGCGGACGGACGCCACTCGGTCGAAGCCTTCCACGCCCCGGGCGAGATCCGTCACTGCTCGTTCGAGCGCATCTACTTCTCCCGCGGCAACGACCCCGAGATCTACGCCGAACGCAAGGCCTTGGGCGCCGCCCTCGCCGACGACGTCCTGGCCCAGATCCGCGACGACCACGACAACGCGGTCTTCTCCTACATCCCGAACACGGCCGAGATCGCCTGGTACGGCCTGATGGAAGAACTCCGCAAACGCCGCCGCGCGCAGGTCAGCGACAAGCTGATCGCCGCGCAGCGCGCCGGTAAGCTCGACGAGGCCATGATCGAGAAGCTCGTGCTCGGCGGCTGGCCCCGCGGCGAGAAGGTCGCGCACAAGGACGTCAAGCTGCGCACGTTCATCTCCCAGGAGAAGAACCGCATGCAGATGGCCTCGCACGTCTACGACATCTCCTACGGCACCGTGCGCGAAGGCGACACCCTCGTCTGCGTCGACGACTCGATCGTCCGCGGGACCACGCTCCGCCAGTCCATCCTCCGCATCCTCGCCCGTCCGAACCCGAAGCGCATCGTCATCGCCTCGACCGCCCCGCAGATCCGCTACCCGGACTGCTACGGCATCGATATGTCCGAGATGGGCAAGTTCCTCGCCTTCCAGGCCGCCGTCGCGCTCTGCAAGGAACGCGGCATGGCCGACCTCCTCCGCGAGGTCTACGAAGACTGCGTCGCGCAGGCGAAGAAGCCGACCAAGGAGATGCGTAACCACGTGAAGCGCATCTATGACGCCTTCACCGAAGAAGAGATCGCCGCCAAGGCGGCCGAACTCGTCTACCCCGCGAAGAGCGGCTGGAAGGGCGAGCTCGTCCTGGTCTTCCAGAAGATCGCCTCGCTGCACAAGGCCTGCCCTTCGAGCCGCGGCGACTGGTATTTCACCGGGGACTACCCGACGCCGGGCGGTCTCGGCGTGCTCAACCAGGCCTACATCAATTACTGGGAGAAGCGCGAAGGCCGCTCCTACTGATCAGGCGTAGAGCCGGAACGGTGCGGTGCGCGCGCGGAAGGCCGCCGCGTCGCCGTCCCAGCGGCGCATCCAGCGGGCGAGATCGATCCGCGCGCCCTGCGTACGCAGCTCTTCGAAGAACGCCTCGCTGCCGAGGTGCTTGATGAAGAGCTCGCGCTTGCCGCCGGTGAGCCCGGCGAAGGGGTTCGGCGCCCAGACGCAGGCCTGCCGGAAGAGATGCAGCGAGATCGCGGTGGGGCGGAACACGGCGTAATCCGAGACCGCAAGGTAGACGCCCTGCGTGCCGTCCGCGAGCTGCTGCGGCTGCAAGGTGAGGCCGGGAACAGACGCGCCCAACGCGGCGCTGAGTTCGCCGGCCTTGCGTCGCGGATAGGTGAGGAAGCGGAAGTTGCGGCCCGTGCCGGCGCTGTGGCTGAAACCGGAATCCATGCAGCCGAGGCCGGTCATGGCGTAACCGAGCGCGGCCTGCGGGCTGTCGATCATCGGCGAGGTCGCCGTCCAGTTCAGGCCGGTAAGGTTCCACGTCATCGACCGGCGCCAGCCACGCATGGTCACGACTTCGAGCTGACCGCGACGGCGCGAGGCTTCATCGATCTCCAGGACGCCGGGCGTGGCGACCGCCCAGCGGGCGAGCTCACCGATGGTGAGGCCATGGACATAAGGGGTCTCGTAAGAGCCGACGTAGCTGCGCCACTTGCGGTCGAGGAACGGTCCATCGACCTTCTCGCCGCCGAGCGGGTTGGGCCGGTCGAGCACGATGACGCGCACCGGGCGCGGCAGGGAGAAACAGGCCTCGATCACGAGGCGCATGCAGCTGACGTAGGTATACGAACGCGCGCCGATGTCCTGGAAATCGATGATGATCGCGTCGAGGCCCGATAGCATCTCCGGAGTCGGCTTACGCGTCGCGCCGTAAAGAGAGAAGACTGGCAGGCCCGTGCGCGCGTCCTTCGCGTGGCCGACCTTGACGTCGGCCTTGGCCACGCCGTCGATGCCATGCTCCGGACCGAAGAGTTTCAAGAGCTTCACGCCCGGCGCGCGCGCAAGCACGTCGGCGGTGCGCTGACCCGCGCCGTTGACGCCGGCACGATGCGTGACGAGTCCGCAGCGAAGTCCCTGCAAGCGGGCGAATCCTTCGGCCGCGAGGACATCGATGCCGAGCATCACCCGGCCGGTCGAGGCACCACCGGAGGGAGCAGGCCGCACGGAGGGCACGCTGACGGAACCACCGCCGCCGCCGGCGCAACCGGATAGGGCGTAAGCGCCCAGCGAACCCAAGGCGGTGAGGTGAAGGAAGTCGCGGCGGTCCATGGGGAAGCAGTGACCGCATCTTCGGCTTTTCGACGAGCGGTTCAAAGTCCGAAATCGAAAATCCGTTTGCAGGCGACGGCCCCCGCCGACACCTTCCCGTCATGCGCGTCGCCCTCCTCGGTTCCGGTCGCGGCTCCAACGCCGACGCGGTCCTCCGCGCCCAGGCCGAAGGCCGTCTGGGCAAGGCCAAGGTGGTGGGGGTCTGGTGCGACGTCCCGACCTGCAAGATGCTGGAGCTCGGCCCGAAGTATGGCGTGCCCGCCCGCTTCCTCGACACGGGCCCGTTCAAGACGAAGTTCTCGCCCGAACGTGAGCAAGCCTGGGCTGACGCCCTCAAGGCCGCCCAGGTCGACCTGGTGGTGCTCGCCGGCTTCATGCGGGTGATCAAGGCCCCCCTGCTGAACGCTTTCGCTGGCCGCATCATCAACCTCCACCCGAGCCTCCTGCCCGCCTTCCCCGGCCTCGACGGCATCGGTCAGGCTTGGAACGCCGGCGTGCCTGAAGCCGGCTGCACCGTCCACTGGGTCAACGCGGAGATCGACGGTGGCGCCCACCTCGGCCAGACCCGCGTCGCCCGCGAGCCGGCCGACACCCTCGAGACCTTCGCGCAGAAGATCCACGCCGCCGAGCACGCCTTGCTGCCCGCGGTGATCGCCCGCCTGAGCGAGACGCTTTCCTGATGATCGAACTGAAGTGCCCCATCCACGAAGACATGGTCCAGCCGTTGGAGGACCATTTCTGCGAACTTACCCGCTCCTCCTGGATGCTCTTCCATGAAGGACCCGGGAAACCGCATTTCGTGATGGGCTACTTCGACACGAAAGCCGAAGCCGACGAGGCTTGGGCCGGTCTGCGCAAGGCCTTCAAGAAACTCCCCGAGGCCTATGACGAGACCGTCATGGCCGACAAGGACTGGAAGGAAGCTTACAAGGAGCACCTCAAGCCGTGGGATCACGGCCGCCTCCACTGGGTCCCGGCCTGGATGCGCGGCAAGCACGCCGTCCCGGCCGACGCCGCCGTGATCTGGTTCGACGCCGGCCTGGCCTTCGGCACCGGCGACCACCCGACGACCCGCCTGTGCGCGATCCGCATGATGGACTTCCTCGAGACGCACCCGGCCGCGCAGGTCTCCGTCACCGATGCCGGCTGCGGCTCGGGTATCCTGGCCCTCTCCGCCGCCAAGCTCGGCTGCGGTCGCATCGCCGGCTTCGACCGCGATCCGGAATCCGTCCGCGTGAGCATCGCCAACCGGGAGGAGAACGGCATCGACGACGACGCGGTCGCCTTTCATCACGCCGGCCTCGAAGAAGGCTTCCGCCTGACCGGCCGGGCTGACGTCGTGCTGGCCAACATCATCAGCGACGTCCTCTGTATCTACGCCGACAACCTTGTCGACTCGGTCAGCCCCGGCGGCGTGCTCGCCCTCAGCGGCATCCTCGCGAAGGAGCAGGACGCCGTCCGCGCCCATTTCGAAGCGAAGTGCCAGGCCGCCTGGGGCGCCGGCACCCGCGCCGATGGCCGCATCATGGGCGAGTGGAGCGACGTCGCGCTCTTCCGTCCGCTCTGAGGATTTGCGTCCGCCTCGGCGCCGCCCAACCTTTCCCGCATGCACGAGAACACCGCCCAACGCATCCGCTACGGACGCTTCATCGCCCTAGGCTTCGGCGTCTTCTGCCTGCTGATGGCCCTGAACGAACTACTCGGCGGCTTGAACCTCGGCTTTGCCCGGATCCCCCCGCGCTGGGATCCCGCGATCGTGACCTTCCCGCGGGCCTTGCGCGCCGAATCCTGGTTCCTCATCGCCTACGCCGGCCTGCTCTTCCTGCCCTGGCGCCGCATCACGTCGCCGAAAGCCTGGAACCGACTCTTCATCGTGCTCTGCGTCGCCTCGCTGATCTTCGCCTTCGCGATGATCTCCGAAGTCATGGCCAAGAACTACGTCGCCCAGGCCGCAGGCATGAAGGCGCGGATCCCGGTCTTCCAGGCGGTCCTGCTCTTCCTGTGCCTCGGCCAGATCCCGCTCGAGCTCTTCAGCCGTAAGCCGGAGCTGCTCGACTGATCAGAGCACGCCGAACAGCCGGCCCCAGGGAATGAACCAGGGCCAGACGAGGACGATGACGACGAAGCTCAGCGTGATGCCGGCGGGGATTTCTTGGCGGCGTCCGGCGAAGACGCGGGGCGCGGCGTAGACGAGCAGCCACACGGATTTGTAGATGACCTGTAAGACCAGCAGCCAGGCGAAGCTGGACGGCCAGACCACGCCCAGAGCGGAACAGGCGAGGATGCCCACCCAGAGCGAACCGACCAGCGTCCGCCAGCCCGCGCTCTCCGCGAAGACACCGTGATCCGTCAGGGACGGCTTCAGCAAAGTCCCGAAACCGATCGGGACGAGGATGAGGATATTGGCCCAGAATAAGACCTGCGGGGCCGTCATCGGTCAGAGCGCGGCGTGCAACGCCTCGGCGCGACGCAGCGCTTCTTCGAGCGTCGGGGCGGTGACGGTGATGTGGCCCATCTTCCGACCCGGCGCAGCCTGGCCCTTGTCGTAGAGATGCAGCTTGGCGGAGGGATCGGCGAGGACCTTGGTCCAGTCAGGCTCCTGGCCGTCACGCCAGACGTCGCCGAGGAGGTTCACCATCGCGGAAGGCGCGAGGGGTTTGGTGCCGCCGAGCGGCAAACCGCACACGGCGCGGACATGCTGTTCGAACTGGCTGGTCTCGTTCGCGTCGAAGGTCTGGTGGCCGCTGTTGTGCGGACGCGGGGCGAGCTCATTGACGACGATGCGTCCGTCCTGCACGAACATCTCGACGGCGAGCAGGCCGACGAGCTGGATCTTTTCGGCGATGCTCAACGCGAGCGCGCGGGCTTCATCGGCGGTGGCCGCGGGAATGCGGGCCGGCGAGAGCGAGAGGTGCAGGATGTGGTTACGGTGGATGTTCTCGGCGGGATCGTAGACGGCCGTGCGACCATCGACGGTGCGCGCGACGAGCACGGAGATCTCCATCTGGAAAGGCACCCACGCTTCGAGGACGCCCACGGCGCCGCCGATCTTAGACCACGCGGCGGCGAGGTCGGCTTCGGCGGTCGGCAGTTTGACCTGGCCCTTGCCGTCGTAGCCGAAATCGGCGGTCTTGAGCACGCAGGGGAAGCCGATGGACTTCACTGCGGACTGTAGCTCGGCGAGCGAGGAGACGACGGCGAAGTTGGCGCAAGGGATGCCGGAAGCGCGGAGGAACTCCTTCTCGCGACGACGATTCTGGCAGGTCGCCAGGACGGAGGCGGACGGATGGCACGGCACGGACTTCGCCACGAACTCGACCGTGGCGGGCGGGATATTCTCGAACTCGAGCGTGACGCGGCCGCAGCCTTGCGCGAAGCGCGTCAGCGCGGCGGTGTCGCTCCAATCGGCGGTGACATGCTCATCGGCGATCGCCGCGGCACAGGCGCCGGCGGAAGGATCGAACGTGCGCACCTTATAACCGAGCCGACGGGCGGCGATGGCGGACATGCGGCCAAGCTGGCCGCCGCCGAGGATACCGATCGTTCCGCCAGGCTGCAGGGGGCGCTCCATGACTCAGCGCTTCTTGCCCTTACGGCCGGGGATCGGGTTATCGAGCACGGCCTTGGTCTGCGCAGCGCGGTAACCATCGAGCTTCTTGGCGAGCTTGGCGTCAGAAAGGGCGAGGATCGCGGCGGCGCCGAGGGCGGCGTTGATCGCGCCAGCCCGGCCGATCGCGAACGTGTGCACCGGGATACCGGCGGGCATCTGGACGATCGAGAGGAGCGAGTCGATGCCGTCGAGAGACTTGGACTGCACGGGGACGCCCATGACGGGGAGCGAGGTCATCGCGGCGACCATCCCGGGCAGGTGGGCGGCACCGCCGGCGCCGGCGATGATGACCTTCAGGCCTCGTCGGCGGGCCGCCAGGGCGTAATCCTTGAGCTTCAGCGGCGTGCGGTGCGCGCTGACGACTTCGGCTTCGAAGGCGACGCCGAGTTTCTTGAGCGTGTCGGCGGCGTTGACCATCGTCTCCCAGTCGGACTGGGAACCCATGATGATGCCGACCTGAGGTGCGGAGGAAAGCGCGCGAGCCATGACCGAAGCGTGTCGGAGGCTCCCCCGCCTGTGAAGCCCGAAGCGAAAAAACTACTCCGCGAACGGGACGTATTCGGGGACGAGCCGGCGGATGCCCTGCTTGCAGTCGCCCGGTTCCAGGCGAAGGAGGTCGGTCACCTGCGCGCGCAAAGCTTCGGGCGGGAGGGAGGTCTCGCCGGCGGCCACGAAACGGAAGACCCGAGGGTGCGTCGTGGGCCGGAACTGCTCACCTTCGCACTGCAGCTCCTCGACGAGCTTCTCGCCGGGGCGCAGGCCGATGATCCGGATCTCGATGTCGACGTCCGGACGCAGGCCGCTGAGTTCGATGAGCTGACGGGCGACGTCGATGATCTTGAGCGGCTGGCCCATCTCGAGGACGAGGATGTCGCCGCCCTGACCGAGCGTGGCGCTCTGGAGGACGAGTCCGACGGCCTCGGGGATCGTCATGAAATAGCGCTTCACGTCCGGGTGCGTGACCGTGACCGGTCCCCCCGCGGCGATCTGCCGGCGGAAGATGGGGATGACCGAGCCGGACGAGCCGAGAACGTTGCCGAAGCGCACGGCCATGAAACTCGTGCGGCCGCCGGTCCGGGCCTGGAGGGAGCGGAGCATGAGCTCGGCGAGCCGCTTGCTCGCGCCCATGACGTTGGTGGGGTTGACCGCCTTATCGGAAGAGATGAGGACGAACTTCTCCGCACCGTATTCGGCGGCGAGATGCGCGACGACCCAGGTGCCCTCGACGTTGTTCTTCAAGGCCTCGCCCGGCTGGGCTTCCATCATCGGGACGTGCTTATGAGCCGCGGCATGGAGGACGAGGCTCGGGCGATGCGCCGTGAAGACCGCCGTCATCCGCGCGAGGTCCGTGACGTCACCGACGAGCGGCGTGATAAGGGCGCCGTAACCGGCGGCGATGAGTTCCTGCTCGGCCTGATAGAGGAGCACTTCGCACTGGTCGAGCAGCAGGAGCTTGGCCGGCCCGTGCGCCGCGACCTGACGACTCAACTCCAGTCCGATGCTGCCGCCGGCGCCGGTGACGAGGATGACGCGACCTTTGACCATCGCCGCGATCGCGGCGTCGTCGAGCTGCGCGGCCGCGCGGCCGAGGATGTCCTCGACGGAGATCGGGCGGATGTCCGAAGCGCGGACGCGACCGCCGGCGAGCTCCGCCATCGAGGGGACGACGAGCACGCGGAGATTATTGGCGGCGGCGAGGGCGCTGACTTCGCGGATGCGGCGGACGCTGGTGGAAGGCAGGGCGAGGATGATCTCGGTGACGCCGAACTTCTCGGCGAGTTCGCTCATGCGCGCCGGCGAACCGACCACCGGGACGCCGTGGATGTGCAGGTCGTGCTTGGCGACGTCGTCGTCGAGGAAGCAGACCGGCTCGAGGCCGTGGCCGCGACGGCCGAGCAGGTCGGCGACCAACTGGGCGCCCGTCTGGCCGGCGCCGACGACGGCGATACGCTCGACGACGCCGGCCGGCGAACCGGTGCCGACGGAGAAACGCTCGCGGAGCGCGCGGACGGAGACGCGGAAGCCGATGAACAAGACCAGCGAGAGGTTGAAATCGATCAACGTGACACCACGCGGCAGGCTGAACGCGTCACCAGGTGCGACGCCGCCCAGGAGATTCGGCAAGGCGAGCGCGGCGAAGGTCGCCGTCGCGAGGGCGAGGGCGGTGCGCAGGGCGTCGGGCAGACGGAAATAATAGAACACCCCGCGGAACTGACCCCAAAGCGCGAGCAGACATACCTTCAGGGGGACGAGCCAGAGCAGCGCATACGGACGCTGTACGTTGAGATAGGACTCGAAGGCCAGATACTCCGCGGTCGTCGGTTCGTCGGCGCCGACGAAACGGAGTTCATAGGCGAACCACAGAGAGAGAGCGGCCAGCATCCCGTAGGCCGCGAAGAAGATCGCGGTGCGCGGGAGGCGGGAGGCGGGGGAGGCCATGGGGTCCGGCGATGATTGGGCCCCGGAGCAGATTATTCAATGACGATGCGGAAGCCGAGCGTCCGGCTTTTCTCCCGCTTGAAGACCTGACGGACCGGCAGGCCGGTGGCCGGGGCGGTGGCCACGCTACCTCCCACCACGGGGGCGCGGGTCTCCCCTTCCTTGGCGGCCGTCCATTCCTCGACATTCCCGACCAAGTCATGGAAGCCCTGCGCGTCGGCCTTGGCGGAGCCCACGGGACGGGCATCGACTCCATCGGTATTGGCGGCGGTCCAGGCGACGTCGGATGATGCCGGCTTGGTCAGATCGCCGGCCGCCGCGGCATGCTCGGCGAGGGAGGGAAGCCGCGCCGGCGCGCCGACGATCCAGCCCAAGCGGCGGGCGAAAAGTTCGGCGTCGGCGTAAGCCACCGATTCGACGGGATTGGCTTCACGTCGTAAGGCGCTGGGATTCGAATCCATCAAGGAAGCGTATAGGCCTTGGGGAATCTCCGTCCGATACATGCGTCCGGCGTGCCCGGGGATGGGACGGAGCTGTCGGTCGGCTTCCGGCAGATAACCGCGGATCGTCGCCGCATGGGAGGCGATGAATTCCAGCTCCTGACGTTCGTCGTCCGCCGGGCGGAAGACACCGGTCCCGGCATCGGCGAGGCGACGGGCGTCCGCGAGGATGGTCTCGGCGAGACGGATCGCATCGTCGGCCTGGCGGGAGCGCAAGGCCTGCCGCAGCCGACCGACCTCGGCCCGCACGCGCAGGATGTCTTCATGGAAGCGGGCGAAGTTCAGGCGCGTCGCCATCGTGGCTTCCTTGGCGCGGTCGGCGAACTGGCTGCGCGGATGCGCCGTGAGCAGGCGCGCGAAAGCATCGACCGCGTCCTGCCAATGGCGCGCGGCGCCGGGCCAATCGGACTTCGCTTCGGCGGCTTCGGCGGCGGCGTGGTGCCGGCGCACCTCTTCCCAGAGGAGCCCGGACACCGCCGTCTCGCGACGGACGCCCAGCTGTTCGGCGCGACCGAAGGCGGTGTCCCGCACGTCGCGATAGCGCGCCAGGAATTCGTTCTCAGCGTCGAGCGCCAGCGTGAAACGTTCCGCCGCTTCGGCATAACGGCCGGCCGCGAAGGATTTCTCGGCGTCGGCTTCCAGGGCCCTCCCCTTCTGCCAAAGCGCCGAGGACTCCAATCGGCGGAGCCGGGTGTCGAGCAAGGCGCGCCGGCCGGAGTCGGCCAGACCGGAGAACTGCCAGCGATCGGCGATCTCCTGCTCGCAGGCGACCGCCCGGCGAAGCTTCACGATGGCCGCGGCTTCGTCGTTCTTCGCCAAAGCGAGGGCCGCGGATTCGAGGGTGGCGGACTCCTGACGCAGTCGCTCGCCGCGCAGGAGGTGGAGCCGTCGACGCAAGGACACCAGGCGCGGATCCTCGGTGCCGACGGACTGGCGGGCGGAAAGATACTCTTCTTGCGCCTGCAGGGCTTGTTCCAGCAGGCGGATGTCCTCTTCCGAGAGCTCGAAGCGCACCTGCCGGATTTTTTCAAAGGCGGCCTCGGCCTGGAGTGAACGCTGACGCAGGACTTCCGCGTCGGCGGCCGAGACCGTGAGCTCAGACTGGCGGGTCGTCCGACGGTCCGAGGTGTAGAGCAGCAAGGAAGTGATGCCCAGGGCGGCGAACACCAGCAGGAGCAGCGGAAGCCTGATCCGCAGCCAGAGGGCCTCGAAGGAGAAACGCCCGCGATTCGCCCGGGGGTCCGCGGCGGGCACGAAGTCGGGTCTGGGTGGTCGAGGGCCGTTGCTCATGAGCGGGCCGCCAACTTCGTCGCCGGCGGTTTGTTTGCTTTAATAGTTCGTCACTCTGGTTCATCAAAGTCATACCTTCAATATTGGAAATGGCTCAATTCAAGCGCATCGCCGTAGTCGGCGCCGGCCTCATCGGCGGCTCCATCCTCCTCGCGGCGGCGCGGAAGGGCCTGGCCGGTTCGCTCGCGTGCTGGTCCCGCTCGGCGGGCTCACGGGAGACCTTGCGCGCGTTCGGCGTGGCGGAAGTCTTCGAGAACGCGGCGGACTGCGTCCGTGGCGCCGATCTGGTCATCGTGACCACGCCGGTCGACACCGCCGAAGAGACCTTCCTG
The DNA here is from genome assembly GCA_044350605.1 of Opitutales bacterium. Taxonomy (GTDB): domain Bacteria; phylum Verrucomicrobiota; class Verrucomicrobiia; order Opitutales; family UBA953; genus UBA953. The sequence continues at coordinate 1,032 of JBILHF010000024.1, read as the reverse complement.
GCCATCGCCCCCGGCCTCGCGCCCGGCGCCGTGGTCACCGACGCCGGCAGCGTCAAAGGTTCGATCCTGCTCGCCGCCCGCCGCCTGCCCGCCGCGAATCCGTTCGTGGGGGCGCATCCCATGGCCGGCGGGGAAAAGGCCGGCGCCACGCACGCTTCCGCGCAGCTTTTCGAAGGACGCGTCTGCTTCCTGACGCCTACCGGCGCCGAAGACCCGCAGGCCCTGACCACCGTCCGTCGCTTCTGGCAGGAACTCGGCTCGGTCCTGCATGAGACCGACGCCGCCAAGCACGACGAGATCGTCGCCGCGATCAGCCATGTGCCGCACGCCACCGCCTCGGCGCTCATGCTCGCCGTGATGGACCAGGCCGGCTTCCGCCGCTTCGCGGTCGGCGCGGGCCTCCGCGACACGACCCGCATCGCCGCCGGCGAAGAAAATCTCTGGGTCGGCATCATGCTCGCCAACGCCCGGCACACCGCCGCCGGCCTCCGCGACGTCGAGAAGCGCGCCGCCGAACTCCGGACCGCCGTGGAAGCGAACGACGCGGTCGCCCTGCGTCGCCTCCTCGCCGAAGCCCGCATCGCCCGCCAGAACCTCGACCGGCCCGAATGAGTCAGACCCTCGTCATCCGCCCTTTCCAAACGCCTGCCCGCGGCGTCGCCCAGGTCCCGGGCTCGAAGAGCATCACCAACCGCGCCCTGATCCTGGCTGCGCTCGCCGACGGCGTCACGCTGTTCACCGGCGCGCTCTTCAGCCGCGACACCCGCATCCTCATCGCCGCCCTGCGCGCGCTGGGCTTCGAAGTGACCGACGACGAAGCCGCCGGCACGATCCGGATCGTCGGCCTCGGCGGCCGCATCCCGCAAGCTCGCGCGAAGTTACATGTCGGCAACGCCGGCACCGCCGCCCGCTTCCTGACCGCCTTCCTCGCGCTCGCCCCGGGCGGCGAGTATGAACTCGACGGCGACGAAGCCATGCGAGCCCGCCCCATGCGCGGCCTGCTCGACGCCCTGGGCGCGGCCGGCTGCCGCG
>JBILHF010000171.1:0-2738 GCA_044350605.1 Opitutales bacterium | reverse complement strand
GCAGTGCAAAGGTGCAAATCGGAGCGGAGCTCCTGTGCAAAGGTGCAAACGTGAGAGGCAAAACTTTTCGGGTCACGGGTCTCGGCGGCCGGGAGACTGGTGCGGGTTTTCAGGTTCGGGTGCAGGTTCAGGACCTGAATTTTTCCCCGCACCCGCACCTGTACCAGAGAACCCGCACCTGAGACCTGAAGGCCGAGACCTGGGACCCGAAAGCGTCTTCACGTTTGCACCTTTGCACAGGCCATAGGCCGGTTGCACTTTTGCACCGGTGGCGCTTACTTCCGCGCTTCGGCCGCGTTCGCGAGATACCACGCATAGGCGTCGCGGATACCGTCGGCCATGGTGATGCGGTGCTTCCAACCGAGGGCGCGGATGCGCGAGACGTCCATGAGCTTGCGCGGCGTGCCGTCGGGCATCGACGGGTCGAATTCGAGGCGGCCGGTGAAACCGACGGCTTGGGCGACGAGGCCAGCGAGGTCGCGGATGGTGAGCTCTTCGCCGGAACCGACATTGATGTGCCCGGGCTGAGAGTAACGGTCGAGGAGCATCAGGCACGCCTCGGCGAGATCGTCGGCGTGCAGGAATTCGCGGAGGGGCGTCCCCGTGCCCCAGAGTTTCAGCGACGCGTCGCCGCGGAGCTTCGCCTCGTGCATCTTGCGGATCATCGCCGGGAGCACGTGGGAGTTCTCGAGGGAGAAGTTGTCGCCCGTGCCGTAGAGATTGCAGGGCATCGCGCTGATGAAGTCGCAGCCATGCTGGGCGCGCGCGTGGTCGCAGAGCTTGATGCCGGCGATCTTCGCGACCGCATAGGCCTCGTTCGTGACCTCAAGCGGCCCGGTAAGGAGCGAGTCCTCGCGGATCGGCTGCGCGGCCAACTTGGGGTAGATGCAGCTCGAACCCAGGAAGAGCAGCTTGCGCACGCCGGCGAGGCGGGCGCCTTCGATGACGTTGGCCGCCATGACGAGGTTGTCGTACAGGAAGTCGTAGGGCTCAGTGGAGTTGGCCTTGATGCCGCCGACGCGGGCGGCGGCCATGACGACGTAGGCCGGCTGCTCCGCGGCGAGGAACGCGCGGGTCGCGGCGCCGTCGCGGAGGTCGAGTTCGGCGGACGTGCGCGTGAGCACGGACGTGTGGCCCGCGGCGCGGAGCGCGCGGACGATGGCCGAGCCGACCATCCCGCGGTGGCCGGCGACGTAGATCTTCGCGGCGCGGTCCATCAGCGGTGGGCGTGGGCGACGGCCTTCAGGTCATGGTCGACCATCTTCTGGACCAGCTGCTCGAAGGAAGTCTGCTGCGGATTCCAACCGAGCTCGCGGACGGCCTTGGCCGGATTGCCGAGGAGCTGCTCGACCTCGGTCGGGCGGAAGTAGCGCGGGTCGACGGCGACGAGCGTCTTGCCCGTCTTACGGTCGACGCCCTTCTCTTCCGCACCCGTGCCCTGCCAGTCGAGCTCGATGCCGGCGCGGCGGAAGGCGTGGGCGCAGAATTCGCGGACGGTATACATCTTACCCGTCGCGATGACGAAGTCGTCCGGCTGCTTATGCTGCAGGATGAGCCACATGCACTGCACGAAGTCGGGGGCGTAACCCCAGTCGCGCTGCGCGGAGAGGTTGCCGAGGAAGAGGCAGTCCTGACGGCCGTGCACGATGTTGGCGACCGCGAGGGAGATCTTGCGGGTGACGAACGTCTCGCCGCGGCGTTCGGACTCATGATTGAAGAGGATGCCGTTGGAAGCGAACATGCCGTAGGCCTCGCGGTAATTGCGGGTGATCCAGTAGGCATAGATCTTGGCGGCGCCATACGGGCTGCGCGGATAGAAGGGCGTCGTCTCGGACTGCGGCACTTCGACGACCTTGCCGTAGAGCTCGGAGGTCGAGGCCTGGTAGATGCGGACCTTCTTCTCCATCTTCAGGATGCGGATCGCCTCGAGGAGGCGGAGCGTGCCGAGACCGTCGGTGTCGGCGGTGTATTCCGGGATATCGAACGAGACCTTCACGTGCGACATCGCGCCGAGGTTGTAGATCTCGTCGGGCTGGACGTCGCCGATGAGGCGGATGAGCCCGGTCGCGTCACCAAGGTCGCCGTAGTGAAGCTGGATCTTCTTCGTATGGATGTCGCGGACGAGGTCCTCCATGTAGAGGTGCTCGATGCGGCCCGTGTTGAAGGAGGAGGAACGGCGGATGACGCCGTGCACCTCATAGCCCTTGCTGAGGAGGAATTCGGCGAGATAGGAGCCGTCCTGGCCCGTGATGCCGGTGATGAGCGCGCGCTTTTTCATGTGATGATTGGGTAAAGGGGGATGAGTTCAGGCGGAAGGTTTATTCGCGCCGGCGATGATGCGGGAGCTGCTGTCGATCTTGGCGCCTAGACCGTCGACGAGCTTAGCGCCGTGCTTATTGAGCACCGTCATCTCCGGAATATTGCCGGCATTGCGGTCGCCGCCCTTGCAGAAGACGGCCTCATGCCCCTGGGCCTTAGCTTCGCCGATGAGCCAGTCGAGCGTCGCGCACACCGAGCCATCGGTGTCGATCGAGAGGACCGCACGGTCGACGACCCGGAGCGCGGAAGTCACCGCGAGGCGCGTGTCCTGGTCGATGAAAGCCTTGCCCTTCTTGAGGGCCGCCTGGGCGTCGGTGTTGACGATGACCCAGAGCACATCGCCTTGAGCGCGGGAGAGATCCAGCAGCTCGAGGTGGCCGCGGTGCATCGGGTCGAAGTAACCGGAAGTGATGGCGATG
>JBILHF010000073.1:0-6888 GCA_044350605.1 Opitutales bacterium | reverse complement strand
CTATTTTACTTACTCGGGCAGGCTACCGCACGTGGAGGCGGATTTCGCAGGCACGTACGGGAAGAAAGGACTGTCACCGGCCGAGCCGGCAGAAAGGGTCAGGCCCCCGGGGGCGGGAGCAGGAGAGGCGCGAGCTCGAGGGCTCGGCTGTTCCAACGATTGAGGCGGCTGAGCCGCTCGATCACTTCGGGCTGGGAGCCGCGGGTCTGGGCATCGGCGAGGACGCGTTGCAGGCCCGGTTGGGCTTGTTCGAGGGCGGGGAGCACCTGGCTCCGGAGGAGTGCGACCAGGGAAGCCGCGAGGGAAGGCGTCGGTTGCCAGCGCTCGCGACGAGAGCCAGCTTCCTTGACCGAGAGGATCATCTCGTGGTCGCGAAGGAACTTAAGTCCTTGGCTGACAGAGCCTTTGCTAATGCCGAGACGGCCCTGAATCTGGTCGAAATCGACCGGACCCGAGGAAATGTAGAGTAACGCGTAGATTTCCGCGACCGAGCGCGGGACGCCCAGGATGCCGGCCATGCGGACGAAGAAATCGGCGAGCTCGATCTCATGGGGCTGCAGCGGCTCATAAGAGGGGCGGCTCGGGCGGCGGCTGGCGGACTTTTCTGAAGGGGGCTTCATCAGGTTTAGGCCCTGCGGTCGGGGGCTTCCTGATGTTTCAATATTTTTTGAACCTAGGCAAGGGGCAATGTGTATAAACCGGAGATAGCGATCCGCCCTCCCCTGTCGGAAAGAACGGATCTGAAAAGCTTCCACCTGGCGCCCCCTTGGGGATTCGAACCCCAGTTACCTCAGTGAAAACGAGGTGTCCTGGACCGGGCTAGACGAAGGAGGCGGTCGGTGGAAGCGAAGAACTTAGGAACGAAGTCCCTCTGGTCAAGTTTTTAGAAACGGGGCCGGCGGACCCGGGCTTAGCGCCCGAAAAGGCTGCGATCCTCGTAAGGATTCTTCGGCTGGCCGTCGGTCTTGGCCCCATGCAGGCGCTGCTGCTGGACGCCGAACCACGCCATCCAGGCCGCAGAGGCGATGAACAGGATCAGGAAGCAGCGGATGGCCCACTTGCGGGCGGCGGAAGGCTCGTCGGGTTCGGTCATCTCCCTTCGATCATGGGTGAGGAATGGGGCTTGGCAATCTCGACGGGGTTTTTACATATGTCATTACCCCCTTAGTCTTACCCCCCTTTCCCAAGATTCTGCATGAGTCCCAAGCAGAAGCCGTTGGTGGTCATCATTGAAGACGATCGTAGCCTCGCCGCCGCGCTCGCCGATCAACTCCTGAACGCCGGCCTCTCCACCCAAGTGTTCCACAAAGGCGCCACCGCGCTCAAGTTCGTCGGTGAGTCATACGTGCACCTGGTCCTGCTCGACCCGAACCTGCCGGACCTCGACGGACTTGCGGTGCTGGACAAGATCCGCCGGCTCGCGCATTCGCCGGCGGTGATCTTCCTCTCGGCCCTGCGCGACGGCGAGCACGTGGCGCAGGCGCTCGAAGCGGGCGCGGACGATTTCGTCGGCAAGCCGCACCATCCCGCGGAACTCATCGCGCGCATCCACGCCGTGCTGCGACGCAGCGAGACCGCGGGCGACAGCCGGCTCACCGTCAACGCCGCGCTCGGGACCGACGTGTTCCGCTTCAACGGCGCGGAGGTCCATCCCGAGCGGCTCGAACTCATCTTCCCCAGCGGCAAGAAGCACAAGCTCGGCCGCAAGGAGCTCGGCATCCTCTACCACCTGCACGCCAACCCCGGCGTCATCATCAGCCGCCACAGCCTGATCCACGCCGTCTGGGGCGTGCACGCCGACATCCGGAGCCGTTCGCTGGACCAATACGTCGCCAAGATCCGCGACGCCTTCGAGGACCACGGCCGCAAGCTGGACAGCCTCCGGACGATCCACGGCATCGGTTATTGGTATGAACCGTCCCCGGCCGGCGGCGAAAACGGCGGCCGAAAGACCCGCCGGGCTTGATTCCTCGGGGAACGCCGCCATTGGTGGGGGCATGGATATCCGTTGTTACCTCAAACCCAGCTGCGGCTGGAGCAACGGCGTGCGCGCCATCATGGCGAAATACGCCCTGAACTACGTCGACGTGGACATCATCAACAACCCGGCGAACTACGCCGAGATGGTCGAGAAGTCCGGTCAGCGCCTCTCCCCTTGCGTCGAGATCGACGGCGTCATGCTGCCCGACATCTCCGGCGCCGAAGTGGAGCAGTATCTCCTGGCCAACCAGCTCGTCGTCCCGAACGACAAAGCCCCGGCCGTCCCGATCGACGCTCCGTGCACCGACGAGGAGCACGAGAAGATGCGGATCAAGACGATCCGGTTTTTCTGAGCGCGGCGCAAAGCGGCGCGAGTTGATCCGTTGGCCGGTTGGTCGGACTGAAGGCAGTGCAAAGGTGCAAACCGGAGCGGTGCTCCTGTGCAAAAGTGCAAAGGTGAAGTTAAGGGGTTGGGGTAGGGATTGGGGTAGGAAAACTTCCAGGTGTCTCGGGATAGGGACGTGATTACTATCGCGTCCGCCGAGACGCCTCACGGATGACGATGTCATCGCATCCCTGCCCAAGGCCATCACTCCACCGATACTCCATACTCGATACTCAATACTCTTACGCCACGTTTGCACCTTTGCACAGGCCGCAGGCCGATTTGCACTTTTGCACCCCCGAGATCGCCGCGCCTACGGCGCGATCACTCGCTCTTCCCGGCCACGAAATCAGCGAGCGAGTCCGCGACCCATTGGCGTTGTTCGCCGGTGAGTTCGGGGAAGATCGGGATGCTGAGGACTTCGCCGGCGAGACGTTCGGAGACGGGCACGCTGTCGAAGCCGCGATACTTCTGGTCCACGAAGCACTGCTGACGGTGGAGCGGGATCGGGTAATAGATCTCGCAGCCGATCTTGCGCGCGGTGAGGAAGGCCTTGAGCGCATCGCGGCGACCACCGGTCACACGGAGCGTGAACTGGTTCCAGATGCCCTGACCGGAGAAGTCGACCGGCAGCAGGATCTTCGCGGCCTTGTCGGCGCCGGGACGGTTCTCGGCGATGCCGGCGACGCCCTTGAGCGTGGCGTGGTAGAAGTTGGCATTGCCCGCGCGCGCGCAGTTATATTCCGGCAGGTGCGGGAGCTTGAGGTGCAGCAGGGCCGCCTGGAGCGGATCCATGCGGAAGTTGGCGCCGACCTCGCGGTGGAAATACTTCGGCTGCATGCCGTGGACGCGGAGGATACGGGCGCGCTCGGCGAGCGCGTCGTCCTGCGTGGTGACCAGGCCGGAGTCGCCCATGCCGCCGAGGTTCTTCGACGGGAAGAAGCTCGTCGCGCCGAAGTCGCCGGACGACATCGTCGAGCGACCCTTCCAGCGGGCGCCCATCGACTGGGCGGCGTCTTCGATCACCCGGAGGCGATACTTGGTGGCGAAGGCCTGCAGGGCGTCGAGGTCGCCGGACTGGCCGAAGAGGTGCACCGGCATGATCGCGCGCGTGCGCGGGCCGACCTTCCGGGCGGCGTCTTCCAGGTCGATGTTGTAATGGTGCGGATCGACGTCGACCCAGACCGGGGTGGCGCCGAGGCGGGCGACGGAACCGGCGGTCGCGAAGAAGGTGAAGGACGGGAGCAGGACTTCGTCGCCCTCACCGATATCGAGCGCCATGAGCGCGAGCAGGAGCGCGTCCGTGCCGGAGGAGACCCCCAAGGCGTGCTTCACGCCGAGGAACGCGGCGCAGTCCTTCTCGAACGCCTCGAGCCGCGGACCCATGATGAACATGTTCGAGCGGAGGACGTCACGGAAGGCGGCTTCGAACTGCGCTTCGAGGGCGCGGTTCTGCGGGCCGAGGTCAAGGAGCGGGACGTTCGTCATGGCGCAGAAGGCTTCTCCCACCGACGGCCCGCACGGGCAACATCATTCAGTCCGACGACGGGCGCGCCAGACCAGGTAGGCGCCGAAGGCGGCGAGCGGCAGCGTCCAGAACTGACCGGCCGTGAGGCCGAGCACGTAACCGTCCTCCGGCGAGCGGAAGGCCTCGCAGACGATGCGGCCGACGGAATACAGCAGGAGGAACTCGCCGGCGAGACGGCCGGGCGGCAGGCGGAGCGGATAGCGACGGAGCACCCAGAGCAACGGCAGCAACCCTTCGGCGAAAGCCTCGTAGAGCTGCGATGGGTGGCGCGGTTCGGCGCCTTCGCGCGGAAAGATCACCGCCCAAGGGAGATAGGACGGGTCGCCGACGAGCTCGCCGTTGATGAAGTTGGCGATGCGTCCGAAGAGGAGACCCGCCGGGGCGAGGGCGCAGAGCAGGTCGCCGACGGCGAAGAAGTCGGCTTTGACGCGGCGAGCGAACCAGACGCCGGCGAGGAGCACGCCGAGGAAGCCGCCGTGGCTGGCCATGCCGCCTTCCCAGACGCGGAAGAGCACCATCGGATCGGCGGCGAATTCCGCGCGTGCGTAAAGGAAGACGTGGCCGCAACGGCCACCGGCGATGACGCCGACCATCACCGCGGTGATGAGCGTCGATTCGTCGAGCGCCGCGCGCAGCGGCGTGAGGCCCGCGCGACGCCAGCGGCCGAGGAGCCAGGCGGCGACGAGGAAGCCCGCGGCGTAGGCGAGGCCATACCAATGCACGCCGCGCAGTCCCCAGCTCTCCGGGAAGCGGAACGCGACCGGATCGAGGTCGTGCGTCCAGTAGGCGAGCCAGGCCGAGTTCATGCGCCGGGCTTGGGGGCCTCCGGACCCGCGCGACGGCCGACGCGGTGACCACGCTGGCGGGCGAGCTCGCGCATGTCGGGGTGCGGGTCGTCCTTCTCGTAGATCTCGACGCCGAGGAGGGACTCGAAGACATCTTCGAGGGTGACGACGCCGGCGAAGGCGCCGAACTCATCGACCACGACGGCCAGGTGCTGATGCGCGCGGACGAGGTCGTGGAGGGCGTCGGACAAGGTGGCGTTCTCGGGGACGATGTGCGGCTTGCCCATGAGCTCGCGCACGCGGATGTCGCGGCGGCCTTCGCCGGCGGCCTTCAGCAGGTCGCGGCGGCGGACGACGCCGACGATGCGATCCGGATTCTGTTCCCAGACCGGCATGCGACCATGCGGAACGCTCGGGTAGAGGCGGAGCACGTCGGCGACCGTCAGGTCAGCCTCGATCGAAGTGACGACCGGGCGCGGCGTGAGCACCTGCGAGACCGGGATGTCGTCGAGGCGGACGGCGTTGGCGACGAGATTGCTCTCGGCCTGCGTGATCTTGCCTTCACGCGCGGCGGCCTGGGCAAGGCTGCCGATGTCGGCGTCGGCGCGGTCAACGCCGGGCTCCTCGGGCGGAGCGAGCGAGTCATGCAGCTTGCCGAGCATGCGGAGCATCTTGGCGGCGCCGCGCACGAGCGGGAGCGAGGTGGCGATGCGGGGGGCCAGCGCCACGCGGAAATGCATGCCGAGCTTGCGCGGGAGCATGATGGTCAGCCAGGCCATGAAGAACGAGACCGCGATGACGCCGAGCACCGTGACGAGCGCGAAGGCCCAGCTCTCGCCGACGCGCGGCAGGAAGCGGACGCCGACGAGCACGCCGCCGAGCAGGGCGCTCATGCCGACGAAGGCGGCGGACAGGACTTCGAAGGCGGCGAGGGTGTTGCCCTGGTCGCCGCGGCAGCGCTCGAGCGCGACGGCGGCGGTGGCCTGACGGCGGCGGAGGTCCTCGAGTTCGGTGTGCGAAAGGGCGGAGACGACGCCGGCGACGAGGGAAATCCCCGCCGCGCTCCCATTGAGGAGGACGAAGACCAGCCAGAGATACCAGACGGATTCCATGTCATGCTGGGATAGGCGACGCCCGCCGACTTGGCGAGGGAGAATCCCGGCGTTGACCCTGCGGAGAGAGGGGAGATACTCCGCGTATGACCCCTCGCGAGCTCCGGATCATCTCCGCCCTGGCTGTCTTCCTGACCGCCGGACTCCCCGCGGCCGCCGGCGCGATCGCCTTCCGCGCGCAGCCCGTGCTCGTCGCCACCATCGTCGGCGAACCCGGCCAGCTGCCCGGTCTCACCGGTCTTTTCTTCAATCACTTCAGCGGTGCGCTGCTCGGCCTGCTCGTCGTCGGCCTCGGCGTCACGCTCTACGCCGCCCGGGCGCACCTCCGCGAGACGGACGACGTCGTGCGCATGTCGAAGCTCCTCGCCTCGACCTGCTTCTCCGCGCTGCTCAGCGTCGCCTTCCTCGCGCTCTTCGTCCTCGCGGCGGCCTTACCGGCCTACGCGAAGCTGATGCAGCGCTGAGCGCGCCAAGCGGCCAACGCCGCGAGGAGCGGGCGGGCGGTGGCGGGATCTCCCGACCAGAGCGGGCGGCCGTCGACGTCATCCCAATGCGAGACGGCGGACGCCCCGCCCGGCAGGGTCGAGCGTAGCAGCAGAACGACTTCGGCGCGGACGGGGACCGTCGACTCGACCTCGCATACCGGTAAACCGGCGCAACGGATCAGCTGACCGAGCGCCGTGCCTGGCAGGCGACCCGTGGACTCGGCCGGGACATGGAGCACGCCGCCTTGGACCCAGGCCAGGCTCGAGCGAGAACCTTCGCTGACGAAGCCACGCGCGTCGAACTGCACGCCTTCGACGCCGGCGCCGGCGCCCAGCGTGCGCAGCTCGACCGTGGCGGCCAGAGAGTTGGCCCACGGGGCGGACTTCGGACGCGGGAACCATTCGGCGGCGTCGCGCACGGTGCGGAGCGAACGCAGGCGGAAGACTTCGGGCGAAGGGAGTAACGCGCGCAGACCGAGTTCCTCGAAGTCGGAACCCACGACGAGACGCAGCACGCCTTCTTGTCCGCCTTGTCTGCCAAGCAGACCGAGCGCTGCGCGCCAAGCCGCCAAGTCGCCGGCGGCGAGCGGTCCAGGGGCGAAGCCGGCGCGGG
>JBILHF010000161.1:0-2857 GCA_044350605.1 Opitutales bacterium | reverse complement strand
GGCGACAATGATCCCCTGACCGCCGCGAAGATCCTGCCCGCCGAGTGGAAGGCCCCGACCAAGCTACCTAAGCCTGGTCAGAAGGGATTCTAGACGAGGGCCGGAGGGCCTGAGGCTTGAGGGCAGGGAAGAGACGTTCAAGTAAGCGGGAAACTTCTTTGAACGCATGTAATGGCTCCCCCTGTTGAAGCGATAGGCATAGCGTCCCTGCCATGGGCAGCATGTCTCCGTGGCTTCTCCCAACCGCCATCCGCTAACCGCCAACCGCCGAAACCTATTACGCGGGCAACAGGTAAGACTTACGACCGAACTTCTTGGCCAGCCATTCCTTGAGCTCCTGGAAGTCCTTCGGCGGCTCGACGGTGATCGTGAGCGGCTTGCCGGTCTGCGGGTGCGTCAGGGTGAGCTTGTGGGCGTGCAGCATCACGCGGGGCATCGGCCAGCCGGTGTAGCTCGGGACGTCGAACTTGCCATACGTGCGGTCGCCGAGGATCGGGTGCGTGATGTGCGCGAGGTGGACGCGGATCTGGTGCGTGCGGCCGGTGTGCGGGAAGGCGCGGACGAGCGCGGCTTCGACGCCGTATTTCTCTTCGACGCGCCAGTCGGTGATGGCTTCGCGGCCGTCTTCGCGGACGGCCATGCGCACGCGGACGGTGCGGTGGCGATCGATGTTGGCGTTGATGACGCCGGAGAGCAGGCGCGGGGCCTTGTCGACGAGGGCGAGGTATTCCTTCTTGGCGGTACGTTCGGCGAACTGGGCGACGAGCGCGTGGTAGGCCTTGTCGGTCTTCGCGAGCACGATCACGCCGGAGGTCTCGCGGTCGAGGCGATGCACGACGCCGGGCCGGGGCGCGCCGCCGGCCGGGGCGAGCTTGCCCTTGGTGTAATGGAGCAGGCCGTGGACGATCGAGACCTCGTCCGAGCCTTGCACCGGGTGCGTGAGCAGGCCGGCGGGCTTGTTGACGGCGATGATGTGCGCGTCTTCGAAGAGGACCTCGAGGGCCATCTTCACCGGGCGGGCGGTAGGCTCGCCGGGGGAGGGCAGGGATACTTCGATGGCGTCGCCGGGATTGAGCAGCGTGCGGCAATCGGCCGTCTGGCCGTTGACCTTCACCAAGCCGAGCTCGAGGGCCTTCTGCACGCGGGAACGGCTGACGCCGTCGAGGAGCGTGGCGATGATCTTGTCGGCGCGGGCGGGTTCGAATTCGCTCGGGATGCGGGTCTTCAAGACCTCATCCGGGCGGACCTCCTCGACGGGCGCCTTGGCGGGACGGGCCGCGTAGGGCACGTGCGGGGCGGGCTTTTCCTTACGCTTGAGCGCTTTGGCCGTGCGGGCCTGCGGACGGGATCCGAGGCGCTTGGGCTGGGCCTTCTTCGGCTTTTTTTGGTTGGCCATGTTATTTGGCCTTACCGAGGAGGTATGCGGGATTCAATTTTTGGAGGGGCTTGGGAAGGAAGAGGCCGTCTTTGCGGATCACCTGGCCGTCGAAACGGATCTCACCGCCGCCGTATTCGGGGCGCTGGATGCAGACCATGTCCCAGTGGATGGACGAATGGTTGCCGTTGTCGGTGGTCTCGTAGCACTTGCCGGGCGTGAAGTGGAAGGAGCCCGCGATCTTCTCGTCGAACAGGATGTCCTGCATCGGGTTGAGGATGTGCGGATTGAAGGCGATGGCGAACTCGCCGATGAAGCGGGCGCCGCCGTCGGTATCGAGGATCTCATTAAGGCGCTTGGTGTTGTTCGAGGTGGCCTCGACGATCTTGCCCTTGCGGAAGACGAGGCGGATGTTCTCGAACGAGACGCCCTGGTAGATGGTCGCGCAGTTATACTGCAGCACGCCGTTGACGGAGTCCTTGATCGGGGCGGTGAAGACCTCGCCGTCGGGGATGTTGTATTCGCCGCCGCAGGGGATGGCGTTCATGCCCTTGATGTTGAACTTCAGGTCGGTGCCCTGGCCGACGATGTGGACCTCATCAGTCTTCATCATGGCCTGCTTGAGCGCCTCCATGCCCGGGATCATGCGGGAGTAGTCGAGGGTGCAGACGCGGAAGTAGAAGTCAGCGAAGGCTTCGGTGCTCATCTTGGCCTGCTGGGCCATCGAGGAGGTGGGCCAGCGGAGGACGACCCACTTGGTCTTGTTGACGCGGTGGTCGAGGACCGGGCGCATCATCTCGCCGTTGAGCTTGGCCTGGGCGGCCGGGATGTCGCTGCCTTCGAAGATGTTGTCCGAGCCGCGCACGGCGACGTAGGCCTGCATCTTCTTCATGCGGGCGAGCTCGTGGTCGGCGGCCAGCTTGAACTGTTCCTTGGTGCCGCCCTTGACCATCTCGCGGCCGATGCGGGCCTTGTGGAGGTTGACCATCGGGGTGGCGCCGCGTTCGCGGGCGGCCCGGATGAGGGCGATGACGAAGTCCTCGGGGACGTCGTGGGCGTCGATGAGCACGTTCTCCCCTTTCTTGAGACGGGTCGAGAAACCGCAGAGCACGTCGGCGAGCTTTCCGTAGCGAGGATCCATGATGCGGGTAAGTTGCGACCCCCTCGGGCCCTTTCCAAGCGTGAAAGGAGCGCTTGCGATGCCGCGGGCTCCTCGCACGGTGTCCGCATGTCCGATCCTACGCCCTCAGCGCGCGCCCTGGCCTTGGCGGAAGAGGCGTCGTTCGACTTCGCCGTCGGCGACGAAGCCGCGGCCCTCGCGAAGCTGGCGGCGGCGGTCGCGGCCGATCCGGCCTGCTTCGAAGCCTGGCTCGCGAAGGCGGAGGTCCACTTCGCCGCGGGTCAGTATGACGAAGCCCTCGCCGCCGGCGAACAGGCCCTCGCGCTCCGGCCCAAGGACATCCACATCCACACTTCCATGTC
>JBILHF010000058.1:0-9748 GCA_044350605.1 Opitutales bacterium | reverse complement strand
AGCGACCCGAACCATGTGCGCGGCACGCGTTACCTGCTCGAGGATGCGTCCGGTCAGCCCGTCTCGGCGCTCAACGTCCTGCGCTTCCGGGAAAGCCTCATCGGCCTGGCGTCCGTGGCGACGTCGCCGGAGCAGCGGGGCAAGGGCTACGCCTCGCTGCTGCTGCGCGCCGTCATGGAGCTCCATCGCTTCGCTCAGCTCGATACGCGTTTCCTGCTCTTCTCCGAGGTCAAGCCGTCGATCTACGAGCGCCATGGCTTCCACGTTCTACCGTCAGAGCATCAGCGCTTCCAGAAATCCTTGGCCATGGCCACCGGCGACACGCCGCTCAGCGGGACCGAAGCCGAGTTCTTAAAGGCCTACTTCTAGGCTTACTTCTTCGCCGGAGCGGCCAGGGTGACCTTCTCCAGCCACTCGGCGATCTTCGGCTTTTCCGTCTCGCCGAAGGCGTGGCCGACGCCGGCCATCTCGCTACCGGCCACGGTCGCTCCTTTCGCCTTCAAGGCGGCGGGTAGGTGGCTGGTGTTCGGCTTATTGGAGCCTTTCAACTCGCCCCAGCAGGCGTAGGCGAACTTGCCCTTGAGGTCATTCAAGGCGCCGAGCGAGGAGTAGGCGGTGCCGCCGCCGTCGACGAAGATGAAGACGCCGAAGTGATCGGTGAGCCGGGGCTTGGTGCTGAGGCGGAGCATGCCGTCGATGGCGTGGCCGCCGTTGCTGAAGCCGGCGATGATCGAGCGCGAGCGGTCGAGGTTGGGAATGACCTTCGCGATCTCCTCCAGCATGAAGCGATGGTAGGCTCAGACCTTGGCGTAATCGCCGACCATGTTCGCCTGCTTCGGATTGTTGGCGCCCTTAGGATAGGGCAGGCCGACCAGGATGAAGTCGCCGGCGGGTAGGAAGGAGCTGTTGGGCTGGTTGCCGCCTTCACCGCCGCCGAGCCAGACGACGAGCGGGTATTTCTTCGCCGCATCATAATCCGCCGGGAGTTTCAGGTGGCAGGCCGCGAGCGCGCCTTTGCGGTCCACGGTCAGCTCCGGGAAATCAAACTTTAGCGCAGCACCCGGGGCGACCTGCGCCTTGAGCTCCGTGCGCGGGACAGGTTTGGCTGCGACCGTTGCGGTCCCCTTATCCTGCGCCTGCAGTCCGAGGCCTATCGCGAGCAGGAGGCAGAGGCGGAAGACGCTCATGAGGCTTTAGCGGAAGGACTTCTGGCGCCAGGCGGCGTCGGCTTCGCGGTCGGTCCGGAATTCGATGACGCGCACGCCTTTGCCGCGGATCTCGAGGAGGCGACGCAGGTCGCTCCAGCCTTCGGCGAGGTCGTGACGTACCTTATGCGCAGCGCAGAGCTTGCCGAGGTCGGTCGCCTGCGGCGTGCCCCAGAGCTGCTCGAAGCGGGAGCTCTTGGCGACGGCGAGGTGGTTGAAGATGCCGCCGCCCTGGTTGTTGATCACGACGACCGTGAGGTCGCCACGATGACCGTAAGCGGAGAGCAGGGCGTTGCTGTCGTGGAGGAAAGTGAGGTCGCCGCAGAGGAGCACGGTGCGCTTACCATCGAGCGAAGCGCCGAGGGCGGTCGAGACGGTGCCGTCGATGCCGTTGGCCCCGCGGTTGGTCAGGACTTCCGGGCCGGGGCCGGGCGGATGGTAGAACCACTCCACGTCGCGGATCGGCATGCTGCTGCCGACGAACAGGCGGTCATCCGGACCGAGGGCTTCGTCGAGCAGCGACACGACGCGGCCTTCGAAGGGCCAGTCGACGTTCACGATACGCGTGAGTTTCTTGGCCGCGGCCTTCTGCGCGGTCTGCCAGGTCTTGGCGTAAGCACTGGTGCGATTGGCGACATCATCGCCCGAAGGTACGAGCTGTCCGTCGAGGCGGCTCCAGCGCGAATGGGTCGGGTCGGTGTTCTCGCCGGCGCGGCCGAGCTGGAGCGCGGTGATGTCGCCGTCCTTGAGCCAGGCACGGAGGGCCTTGCTGGTCGGGAGCGGGCCGACGAACACCGCGGCCTCCGGTCGGAGGGAGCGCGCGGCTTTGGCGTCGCGCAGGATCAGGTCATAGCCCGAGACGAGTGCAGTATCGCCGGCGAGGTCGCCGCGGAGCGTGCCGGCTCCATCGGCGAGGATCGGCCAGCCGGTGAGGCGGGAGAGTTCGCGGAGGGCCGCGGCGCTTTCGTCGCGATCCTCGAAAGCATGCGGGCCGACGACGATCACGCCGCGTTCGGTCTTCGGCAGCAGGCTGGCGACCGTGATGGGCGTGAGGGTCGGACGGACGACTCCGCAGGGCGGCACGGCCGTGAAGGTCTCGAGATCAAGCCCTGCGGGTGCCTTGAAGCCCTTTTCCGGCTCGGAGGGCGGCAGAGGGTCGCGGAAGGGCAGATTGAGGTGCACCGGCCCGGCCAGAGGGCCTTGCGAGCGCTGCCAGGCGTCGACCAGCAGCTGGCGCCAATGGCGGAGCAGGGTGAGGTCGGTGCCAGGCACGGCGGCTTCGGCGGCCCAGACGGGGTAGGCCGCGAAGATGCCGTTCTGGGCGATGGTCTGTCCGGAATGACATTCACGGAGTTCCGGCGGGCGGTCAGCGGTCAGGACGAGCAGCGGGGTGGCCGAGAGACGAGCCTCGACGACCGCGGGCAGGTAATTGGCGGCGGCGGTGCCGGAGGTGCAGAGCAGAGCGGCGGGCTGGCCGGTGGCCTTGGCGATGCCGAGGGCGATGAAGCCGGCCGAGCGCTCATCGAGCGAGACCGTCACGTTCAAGCCGGCGGATTCCGCGAAGGCGTGGGCGAGCGGTGTCGAACGCGAGCCGGGCGAGATCACCACGTGCGTGAGGCCGAGGCGACGGAGAGTCCGCACGCCCACGTCCGCCCAGAGGGCGTTCGTATTCAGGTGCTTCGTCGCGCGAGCCATGGAGATAGGCAATCCGCCAAGGGTGGGGCTGTCCAGCGTGGGCTTGGTTTTGGGTTTAAGCGGGGCAGATAAGGCCTATATTTCTGTTTCAAATGGAGGTCTTCCTCTACCTGCTCCCGCTCATCCTGGCCCTGATCTTTCCGGTCTTGCTGGTGCACGCCATCTTCTGGGGCATGACCTTCACGGTGGATGCCGGCCATATGCGGGTGCGGATCTACGGTTGGACCGTGCGGAAGGTCGCGCTGGCCGACATCGAATGGGCCGCGCATGACTGGGTCTTCTGGAACGAACATTGGACCAACACCGTGAATCCCAAGAAGCTGGTCCTGCTCCGTCGCCGTACCGGCTGGTTCAAGAATTTCGTCATCAGCCCGCCCTCGCCTCCGGAGTTCCTTCGTGAGCTGGCCGCGCACGGCGTGACCCTCCGTTGAATCTCATGCGTTCGCTTCTCGTTTATCTCTGCACGCTTGGTGCGCTGGCCGCCGCCGAACGACCCGTCTTCTTCGCCATGGATACCGCCGCGCGGCTCGCGCCTACGGAATGCGCGCAGGTGCTGGCCGAGCTCGGCTACGCCGGCCTCGGCGGTCGACCCGCGACGGCCAAGGCCCACGCCGATGCGCTCAAGGCCAAGGGGCTCGTCTACTTCAACGGTTATCACGTCGCGAATTTCCCGTCTGGCCAGGCCGATTTGCCGGTCGAGCTGACTCAGGCGGTCGACGGACTCGCCGGCACCGGCGGCACGCTGTGGCTGGCGATCAACAAGGTCACGTTGCCGCTTGGTCTTTCCATGGGGCCCGAATACGGCGACACCGTCGTCGTACCGCAGCTGCGTCAGCTGGTCGCCTACGCCCGGACCAAGGGCGTGAAGGTCTCGCTCTATCCGCACGCCGGCTTCTGGGCCGCGCAGTTCGAGACTTGCGTGCGCGTCGCCAGCAAGGTCGACGACCCGAACCTGGGCGTGACCTTCAATCTCTGCCACTGGCTCAAAGTCGAAGGATCCGAGCGCGATCCGCTGCCGCTCATCAAGGACGCGCTGCCGCGGCTGAACTTCATCACCATCAACGGTGCCGACACCGGCGACACCCAGAACCTCGGCTGGGACAAGCTCATCCAGCCGCTCGGCCGCGGCACCTATGACGTCGGTGCGTTCGTGGCCAAGGCCCGCGCCGCCGGTTATCGCGGACCCTTCGGCTTCCAGGGCTATGGCATCAAGATGGAGCCCAAGGAACTACTGAAGGAGACGATGGAGGGGTGGAAGAAGGTTGTTAAGTGAGGTTTTAGCGGTTAGCGGTTGGCGGTAAGCGGTTGGAAGCATTTCGGGTCACGGGTCACGGGCTTCTGGCGCCAGGTGCGGGTAATCGGGTTCGGGGTCCTGACCCGGGACCAGCACCTGAACCTGAATACCCGGATCAGATACCCGATGGCCGAGACCCGGGACCTGAAAGTCATGACATGCCGAAGCCAATCATCCGGTTTCCGGTCTCCCTTTGGGGCTATGCTTTCCTAACCGCTAACCGCCAACCGCTAACCGCTGTCGTCAGAAACAAAAAACCCCGGTCACCCGGGGTTTTTCTTTCACCGGCTTACTTGCCGGATGCGTGTTCCTTCGCGTGCTCGCGAAGCGGGTCGTAGGCGAAGTCCTTCTTCAGGTCGCGCCACGAGGCGTGCACGTGATTGGCGCCGCCCTGGAAGTTGGCCATTTCGAAGAGGAAGGTCGGGCCCTGGATGCTGTAGTAGTGGGGCTCGCCGACTTCGAGGCCGCCATTCCAGGCGAACACGAGGGAGTCCTTCACGGCGTCGATGGCCTTGAGTTCGCGGGCGGCGAAGTCGGGACGGGCGCGGCTGACGTATTCGTAGACGATCTTACCGAGCATCTGCTTCTGTTCGGCGGTGAGCGCCGTGGCGGCGATGCCCTGGTGCTTGATGAGTCCGTCGGCCTTCTGCTTGTTGCCGGTCACGATGTCCTTGAAGGGGTCCTTGTTGAGGAAGCCCTGCTTGCGCTGTTCGGCGGTGAGGGACTTGGCGAGCTGGCGGCCGAGGTCGTCTTCATACTTCAGGAGTTCGAAGCCGACGGGGCCGGGCTGGTCGTCTTTGATCTTGCCCGGGTTGCTGGCGAAGAAGGAAGGCGTCGAGCTGACGAGCTCACCTTCGACGAGCGTGAAGTTGAGGGAGAGGTGGTGGCCTTCCCAGCGGAAGCCCCAGGTGCCCTTGAGGTCCGGCTTGCCGAAGATGGATACGAAGTAGTTCTCGGCGTCGCGCTTCGGGCCCGAACCCTTCTCGATCTCGAGGAGGAGCTGTTCGAGGGCCATGATCTGCTCAGCCTTCATGTGGCCGCGACCGCTGAGGGCGACGGAGAGGATGGCCTGGGCGAAGTGGCGCTGGCCGGGATTCATTTCCTTCAGCGGGAGGCCCTTGCGGACGGAAGGCACGAAGATCCAGTTGGTGCGCTCGGCGTCGTCGAAGCCGAAGGTCGCCTTGGCTTTCTGCTCGGCGTTGAGCGAGCCAAGGAAGGCGGAGGCCGCGGAGGACAGTTCTTCGCCGGCGGTATGGCCGAAGGCGGGGACGGCGGCGGCCAGGAGGCCGAGCGCGCACAGGAGGCGGGTGAGGGAACGCATGGGGGTGTCAGGTAAGGACAGGGGTGTAAGGGAAGGGTTCCCGGAGAGCCAGACAGGAATAGCGACGGGGCTGTCGCCCCGAGGGGGCACGTGGGCACGAGTATCGAGTATAGGGGCGATACAATCACGGCGGAATAAGAGCAAAGGGGCTGCCGCCGGACCCCTCCCCGATACTCGATACTCGTGCCAACTCTACCCTGCAGAGGGAACGGTTACGTTCCCTCTGCTTCGCTCAGCTTCTGGGCGGCCTGTTCCCAGGCGGCGGTGGCGGCCTGGAGGGCGTTGATCGTGTCGCGGAGCTGGGCGTTCAATTGCGGGAGATTCGCGCCGCCGGTATAGGTGGCCGGATCGGCGAGTTCGGCGGTGAGCTTGGCCTGCTTGGCTTCGAGGTCGGCGACCTGCTGCTCGCACTTCGTGACCTCGGACTTCAGCTTGCGGATATCCGCGGCGGAGGGCTTGACCGGAGCCTTGGGTTTTTCGGCCTTCGCGGCTTCGACCTGCTTAGGTCGGGCATCGGTGAAGCCGGCGGTCAGCGCGGCGCGTTCGTTGCCGGCCTTAGATTTCTCGAGATAGTAGGCGTAATCGCCGGCGTATTGCGTCAGGCGGCCGGAGTGCACGTGCAGGACCGTCTTGGCGATCTCGCGGATGAAGTGTACGTCGTGGCTGACGAAGTACAGCGTGCCTTCGTAGGTCTTCAGGGCGGCGATGAGCGCGTCGATCGACATGATGTCGAGGTGCGTCGTCGGCTCGTCCATGAGCAGGAAGTTCGGCGGGTTGATCAGCAGCTTCACCAGCGCGAGACGGGACTTCTCGCCACCCGAGAGCACCGAGACCTTCTTATGGACGTCGTCCTTGCGGAAGAGGAACGTGCCCAGCATGCCGCGGGCCTGCTGTTCCGTGAGGCCGTTCTCCGTCGTGCGGAGCTCCATCACGTTCTCGAGGACGGTCAGCTTCGGGTTGAGGTTGTCGACGCGGTTCTGGGCGAAGTAGCCGGTGATCACGTTACCGCCTTCCTCGCGGAGGCCGCCGTTGATCGGGATGACGCCGGCGAGGATCTTGAGGAGGGTGGACTTGCCGGCGCCGTTGGGGCCGACGAGCACCGTGCGCTGGCCGCGTTCGCACTCGAAGTTGAGGTCCTGGTAGACGACATGTTCGCCGTAGGCCTGCTGGACATGCTCGAGCTTCATCACCTTGAGGCCGGAGCGGGGCGGCTGGGGGAAGCGGAACTGGATCTTCTTCAGGTCGTCTTCGGGCTCGTCGATCGCGACCTCTTCGAGGCGGGCGATCTGCTTCTCCTTGGACTTCGCGCGGGAGGCCATCGAAGCCTTGGCGCCGAAGCGGTCGACGAACGTCTGCAGGTGCGCGATCTCGCGCTGCTGGTTCTTGAACATCGCCTGCTGGCGGTCCTTGCGGGCCACGCGCTCCTCGATGAAGTCGTCGTAGTTGCCGTTGTAGCAATGGAGGCGCTGGCCGCGGAGTTCGATCATGCCCGTGCAGAGGGCGTTGAGGAAGGCACGGTCGTGCGAGATGACGACTAGGCCGCCCGGGTAGCGGGTCAGGTAGTCCTGGAACCAGAGCAGCGCTTCGAGGTCGAGGTGATTGGTCGGTTCGTCGAGAAGGAGAAGGGTGGGCTCGCTGACGAGCAGGCGGGCGAGGTGCGCACGCATGACCCAGCCACCGGAGAACGTCTTGGCGAGTTTGTCGTGGTCGCTTTCGCGGAAGCCCAGGCCGGCGAGGATTTTCTTCGCGCGGGGTTCGAGCGTGTAGTCGATATCCCAGTCGTCGTCGTTCTCGGGCTCGAGCTTGCCGCCGCTGGTCGCGATCTGGAGGATCGTCTCGTCGCCGACGGGCGCGCTTTCCTGCGGGAGGAAGCCGAAGTTCGCGCCGCGTTCCCACTCGATGAGGCCGTCGTCCGGCTTATCCTTATCGAGGATGATGTTGAAGAGGGTGGACTTGCCGGCGCCGTTGGCGCCGACGAGGCCGAGGCGGTCCGTCCGGGCGATGTTCAGCGAGACCTCCGCGAACAAGGTGCGGGGTCCGTAGGACTTGGAAACATTGGCAATCGTGAGCATCGAAGTTGCGATAAAGCGGCCTGCGAGGGCGAGGTCAAGGGTCGCTTGGGCGACCGCCCGACCTCGCCCTCGAGAGGGGGCACGTGGGCACGAGTAACGAGTAATGGGGAAGGGGTTAGGCTGTCTCGGGTAGGGCTGACCACCCTTGGTCAGCCACGGTTGAGCGAGGGCGCTCAACCCTACCTAATGCTGCGGGTGGGTTGCTTCCCCCTTGTCACCGTGCCCCCGTGCCAGCTTGCCCCCTCGTTTACGACCACTTCAGCTTACTCCGCAGGACGTCGAAATGGGTGAGCGATTTCGGACGCAGGAGGGCCAGCTGGACCTTGGCGGTGCGGATGACGAGGGGGAGGCGGCGCTGGGCTTCGAGGGTCTCGCGGCCGTCGACGGAGAGGCCGAGCAGGGCGCTGTCTTCGCTGCGGATCTCGAGCTCGGTCTCGCCGTCGAAGATCACCGAGCGATTGGAGAGCGTGTGCGCGCAGATCGGCGTGAGCACGAGCACGGAGGCCGCGGGGTCGACGAGCGGGCCGCCCGCGGCGAGGTTGTAGGCCGAGGTGCCGGTGGGGGAAGCGATGATGAGTCCGTCGGCCCGGTATTCGTTCACGCGGGCGCCGTCGGCGAGCACGGCGAAACGGCCCATGCGGAAGACATCGCGGGTCTTGATGACGAGGTCGTTCAGGGCCAGGGCGAAGCTGCCGTCGGCGAAGCGGATCTCAAGGAGCGCGCGCTTCTCGACGCGGAAGTCGCCGCTGAGGATGGAATGCAGCGAGGCGCCGACGTCATCGCTCGGATAGGCCGCGAGGAAGCCGAGCTTGCCGCGGTTGATGCCGAAGAGGGGCACGCCTTCGAGCGCGGCGGCTTCCGCGACGCCGAGGAAGGTGCCGTCGCCTCCGACCACACCGCAGGCATCGGCCCCTTGGAGGGTGGCGCGGCTGATCGGCCAGCCTTCGGCGACCGTGAGGGTCACGTTGGCTTTCTGGGCGGCTTCCTGGACCGAACGCACGATATCATCCACCCCGGGCTTGGTGCGGTTGACGACGAGCGTGAGGCGGCGGATGGCCATGAATGACGACTAGTCGTCCGCCGGGGAAGGGCAAGGACAAGCCGGCTGGGCCGGCCGTAAACCGCCTTATTTCGTGGCCTTTTCCGGCTTCGGCGTGAGGAAAGCCATCCGGTAGGATAGGCTGAGCTCGAAGCGCTTGCCGCCGAGGGCGACGACATTGACCGGGGTGGCGAGGCCGCTGAGTTCGAGCGTCCACTGGCCTTCAGGCAGGTGCTTCTTGGCTTCCTCGAAGTCGGCCTTGATCTGGTCGAGCAGTTCGTTGCGGTAGTCCTGCGGATTGGTAAGCACGTATTCCGGATGGCCGACGACCTGCTTCTCGTCGTCGCTCTTCGCCTTCACGAGGCCGTCGGCCTTGGTGCGCAGGGTCTCGACTCCCTTGAGTCCTTTGTCGGCTTCGGTGTGGAGTTCCCATCGCGCATTGGCGACGTAGGTCACGTCACCTTGGTCGGCCTCATCGTCGCCGAAGAGTTTGGAGCCACCGGACGGACGCGAGGCGTAGGACTTGCTCTCGGCCCGGGCGAAGTCGGCGGAGATTTCGCGGAGCTCCCAGCCGGGCTGATCGGCGAAGCGCTTCTCGAGTTCCTTACGGATCGCATCGACGCGTGCGTCGACCGCCGCGCGATCCTTGCCCTTGATTGAGATCGAAACCGGGAGGAAGAGATGGTCGGCCTCGGCCTGGATGCGGACGTGATGCTTCGGGGCGTAGTTTCCGCTCTGCGCGGCGAGGCTCAGCGGGAGCAGCAGGAGGAGGGCGAGGAGGCGCATGGGTCGGGGAGATGCGATGAAGGATGGAGGATGGAGGATGAATGATAAAGGATGGATAGGGGAAGGGGTAGGGGTAGGGGTAGGAATGATGACAGATGACTGAATGGTGAGAGTATTGAGTATGGAGTATCGAGTTTCGGGGTAGTGTATGCCTTGGGGTAGGGTCTGCACTGCGTGCTGACCTAGTTTGCCTTGGGCTGGATTGAGAAGTCCTGCCACCGGCTACCCGGGGCCGCCACCAATGTCAGCGGTTAGCGGTTGGCGGTTAGAATAGGCTCAAAGGGAAACCGGAGACCGGATAAGATACTGAGGGTATAAGCCCCCAGCTAATCATCC
>JBILHF010000160.1:0-2863 GCA_044350605.1 Opitutales bacterium | reverse complement strand
GGAAAGCCGACGCGCGTCTTCGCTTGGATCGGCCTGCCCGCCAAACGCGAAGGCAAGGTGCCGGCCATGGTGCTTGTCCACGGCGGCGGTGGCACGGCCTACAAAGAATGGGTCCAGAAATGGAACGCCCAAGGCTTCGCGGCCATCAGTATCGCGGTCGAAGGCCAGACGGACGTGAACGAGAACAAAGTGAAAGGCCGACCCTCCTGGGCGCGGCATCCGTTCTCCGGTCCGGCCCGCGACGGCACTTTCGCCGATACCAAGCTCCCGCTGAAGGAACAGTGGATGTATCACGCGCTCGCCGACACGATGCTCGCGAACTCGCTGCTTCGCTCTCTCCCTGAGGTCGACGCCGCCAAGATCGGCGTGATGGGCATCTCCTGGGGCGGCGTCATCACGAGCACGGTCGTCGGCCTCGACGCGCGCTTCGCCTTCGGTATCCCGACCTACGGCTGCGGCCATCTGTTCGACGCCGAGAATCACTGGGGCCGAGCCCTGCATGACAACGTGGGCTACAAGCAGGTCTGGGATGGCCTGAACTACGCCGACCGCGTGAAGATGCCGGTGCTCTGGCTCTCCTGGCCGCAGGACGCCCACTTCCCGCTCGGCTGCCAGGCCGAACACTATCGCCAGACCCCTGGCGCCCGCATGGTCTCGCTCGTCTCCAAGATGGGCCACAGCCACCCGGCCGGCTGGAATCCGCCCGATAGCTACGCCTTCGCAAAGAGCGTGGTCGAGACCGGCAAGCCATGGGGCAGCTCCCCTTCGGCCACGACGAAGGAGGGATACGCGATCGCGGTCTTTCATTCTTCGAAGCCGATTACCAAGGCCGTCCTGGTCTCGACGACCGACAAGGGCTTCACCGGCACACGCAAGTGGGTCGAGACGCCGGCCGCGGCCGCCAGCGGCGGCGGCGGCACGACGACCTCCGCCCCGTTGCCTTCCGGCACGACCGCTTGGTATATCAATGCTTACGCCGATACCCTGACCCTTACCTCTGATTACCAGGAAATCAAATGATCCGCCGGCTGTGTGCGTCCCGCTCCTGAAGAGTTGATTCTGGCTATCCCGACGACAACGACTTCGCTCCCCACGTGCAGTTCACCGACCCGCAGGCCGCCCTCAACCACGCGATGGGACTCCATCAGGCGGGTCGCTTCGCCGACGCCGCCGGGATCTACCAACGCTTGCTCGAGATCCTGCCCGACAGCCACGACATCCGCCACCTGCAAGGCTTGGCTCTCTTCGACCTAGGCCAACCGACCGAAGGCATTCGCCTGATGGAGGACGCCCTCGCGCGGAATCCGGGTGCCGGCCATTACTACAACAATCTCGGCTCGCGCCTGATCGACCACGGCGACCTCGCACGGGCCGAGGAACTGCTGACGCAAGGCGCGACCCGCAGCCCCGCTTGCCCGGCGACGCGGTACAATCTCGGTAATGCTC
The DNA here is from genome assembly GCA_044350605.1 of Opitutales bacterium. GTDB lineage: Bacteria > Verrucomicrobiota > Verrucomicrobiia > Opitutales > UBA953 > UBA953. Next base: position 1,417 of record JBILHF010000160.1, on the reverse strand, counting down.
TCTTCCGCCAGGGCAAATACCTGCCGGCCATCGCCAGCTACCGGGAGGCGCTCGCCCGCCAGCCCGATTTCGCGATGTGCGACCTGCAACTCGGATTGGCCCTGCACAACGCGGGCCTGCGCTCCGAAGCGCTCGCGCATTATCAAGCGGCGGTGACGGCCCATCCCGACAACCCTGCCCTACGTATCAACCATGGCGCCCTGCTGCAGTCCGAGTGCGACCTCGACGGCGCGGCCGAAGCCTTCCGCCACGCGGTGAGGCTGGCCCCGCAGGACGCCACGCCCTTGAACAACCTGGCCGTGGTCATGAAGGAGGTCGGGGATATCGGTGAAGCGACGCGCTTGCTGCGTCGTTGCGTCGAGCTGAAGCCCTCCAGCCTCGAGATCCATAGCAACCTCATCCTGACGCTGCACTACGATCCGACAGCGATAGCGGCCGACCTGAATTCGGCGCACGAGGGCTGGAACAGCCGGCATCCTTCTCCGCGGCTTCCTCATACGAATGTACCCGAGCCCGGCCGACGTCTGCGTCTCGGCTTCGTCTCACCCGACCTACGCGACCACGTCGTCGGCCGTGCCCTGCTGCCCTCCTTCCGTCGTTTTGACCCTGATTGCTTCGAACTCTACTGCTACGGCAACACCGTGGAAGACCCCGTCGGCGCCGAATTCCGCGCCCGCTGCCATGGGTGGCGTGAACTCGGCACGAAGACGGCCGCGCAACTGGCCGAGACGATTGCTGCCGACGGCGTGGACATCCTCATCGACCTCGCATTGCACACTTCGGACAACCGCCTCGATGTCTTCGCCCTCAAGCCGGCCCCGCTACAAATCTCCTGGCTCGGTTATCCGGAAAGTTCCGGCGTCGCCACGATGGACTACCGCCTGACGGACGCCTGGCTCGAACCGCCATCCGGCAACCAACTCGCCCACCCCCAGGAGAAGGCTGCGCTGCTGCCGGACTGCTGGACTTGCTATGAGCCGCCGACCGGCTACCCCGAAGTCAACGCGTTGCCCTCAGCGGCCGGGAAGCCTTTCACGTACGGCTCGTTCAACAACAACTGTAAGATCAACGGCGCCGTCCTCGACGCCTGGGCCCAGCTTCTTCTGGCTACGCCCGGCTCCCGCCTGCAGTTACTCGCCAAACAAGGCGGACATCGTCGCCGGTTCGCCGATGAGTTCGCCCGCCGGGGGGTCGATGCGGCACGCATCCTCTTCGCCGACTACCTGCCGGCCTCCGCCGACCTCTCCCAGGGAGCGCTCCTGGCCCGGTATCACGACATCGACGTCGCCCTCGACACCTTCCCTTACGGCGGGATGACGACTACCCTCGACGCCCTCTGGATGGGGGTGCCGGTCGTCAGCCTCGTCGGCGAACGCAATCTCGGACGCGCCGGTTTGAGCATCCTGAACAACGTCGG
>JBILHF010000159.1:0-2869 GCA_044350605.1 Opitutales bacterium | reverse complement strand
ATCGCACCGCGGGTCTGGCCCGGGAGCGAGATCAGCATCGGCACGCGGGCGTCGAACTCGAAGTTGGAGGTCTTGCCCCACAGGGAGTGCTCGCCCAGATGGTAGCCGTGGTCGGAGACGAACACGATCACCGTGCGGTCGGCGACGCCGGAGCGCTCCAGCGCGTCGAGCAGCTTGCCGACCTGGGCGTCGAGGTAGGCGATGTTGGCGAAATAACCGTGCCGCATCTCGGCAGCCTCCGCCGGGGTCGGCGGGCGCCCTTTGCCGAGGATCTCCGAGCTTTCATGGAACGCCTGTTCGGGCGCGCCCGCCGGCCGGCTTCCGTCGAAGTCCGCGAACTGCTCCCGTCGGTAGAGCGACCAGTATTTCGCCGGAGCGTTGAAGGGGGCGTGCGGCTTCCAGAAGCCGACCGCGAGGAAGAAGGGCCGGTCCTTGATCTCGGCGAGCGTGCGCACGGCCTCCGCGGCCACGCGCCCGTCGTAGTAGGCCTCGTCGGGCACGTCGCGGCATTCCGTCATCGGCACCTGGCCGTATTTCCTCAGGCCCGGTACGCCGGTGACCTGGTTCGGCGGGAGCGCGCCCGCGACCATGGGGGCGTCGTCGCCGTGGTTGGCGTAATGCAGGAACTCCGGGGCGCTCCAGGCGCGCGCATCACCTTTCTCCGCGGTGTGCCAGTTGTGGAAGATCTTGCCCACGCCGCGCGTCTCGTAGCCCGCGAGCTTGAACCGCTGCGGCAAGGTGACCACGTCGGGCCGCAGCTGGCGGAAGTGGACCGAGTTATTCCACAGCCCGATGGTATCCGGCCTCAGGCCTGTCAGGAGCGAGGAGCGCGAAGGGTTGCAGACCGCCTGCTGGCAATACGTCGCGTAGAAGCGCGTCGCACGCGTGTTGAGCCGGACCAGGTTGGGCGCGTGGGCCCTCAGCCCGCCCATGCCGGCCTCGATCCGGAGGTCGTCGGCCATGATGAACAGCACGTTCGGGGGGCGCGGCGCGCGGTCGTCCGGCGAGTCGGTGATGACCAGCGCGACGGCGATCAGGGCGGCGGCGCCGAGGACGACGAGGAGGGCGGCGCGTCTCATAGGCATGCGCTCACCATAACCTAGGACCGGGCCGACCGAAGCCCGAAATCAGCCGCCGGCCTTCTTCTTGCCCTTGCCTGTCTTCTTCGCGGCGGGGGCGGCCTCGTCGGCTCCGGGTTTGTTCGGGGTCGGCATCGGGGCCTTGGTCTCCTTGCGCCAAGCGATGAGACGCTCGTGCAGTTCCTTGGCCTTGTCGGGATTCGCCGTCGCGAGATTCTTGGTCTCCCCGAGGTCGTCCTTGAGGTTGTACAGTTCCAGATGGCCGTCCTCGAGGTATTCCATGAGCTTCCAATCGCCTTGCTGGATGAGGCTGACCGGCGTCGTGCGCCAGAGGCCGGGCCCGGAGCCGAGGTAGCCGGGGAAGTGTTGGAAGATCGCGTCGCGCTTGAGGGAGGGCGCCTTGCCCAGCATCACCGGTAGGAGGCTCTCGCCGTCGAGGACCTGGCGCGGCTTCGCGGCGCCGGCGAGTTCGAGCAGCGTCGGGAAGAGGTCGACGTGCGCCGTGGGCGCACCGAGCGCGGAGCCGGCGGCGACCTTGCCGGGCCAGCGGACGATGAAGGGGACGCGGACGCCGCCTTCGTAGAGGCTGCCCTTGCCGCTGCGCAGCGGGGTGTTGTCGGTGATGCCGCCGCCGCCCACATCGGCCGCGGCCTTGGCTTTCTTACCCTTGGCTTCCTTGCCGGGTTCGCGGATCAGGCCGTCGGGTCGGTCGTAGCCGCCGACGCCGCCGTTGTCGCTCGCGAAGATGAACACCGTATTGTCCGCGAGCTTGAGCTCCTCGAGCTTGGCCATCACGCGGCCGACGCTTTCGTCGACGCTCGCGATCATCGCCGCGTACACCGGACTATTATGCCCGCCGACGCCGGGCTTGCCCTTGAACTTTGCGATCAACTCGGGCTTGGCGTGAAAGGGGGAGTGGACGCCGAAGTGCGGCAGGTAGAGCAGGAAAGGTTTATCCTGATTACGCCCGATGAAATCGACGGCCTTATCGGTCAGCCAATCCGCCAGATAGGTGTCGGCCGGATACTTCGTCGGCGGATTCACCACGAATTTATAGTGCTCGCCCATGGTCACGAGGGCCTCGTCGAAGCCTCGCTGGGAGGGATGTTGGGGCCCGGTTTCGCCGATGTGCCACTTCCCAAACAAGCCCGTCGCGTAACCGGCCTTCTTGAGCTGGTCGGCGAACGTGTCCCGGTCCAATGGGAGCTTCGTGAGGTTGTCGACCGGGCGGAGCGGACGCTTAGACCAATCGAAGCGGTCGGTGCCTCCGACCGTATAGACCCCCGTGCGGGCGCCGTATTGGCCGCTCAGCAGCGCCGCGCGGGTCGGCGTGCAGTTCTGACAGTGGTGGTGGTTGGTGAGGCGCATCCCTTGCGCGGCGAGCCGGTCGATATTGGGCGTCTCGTAATACTTGCTCCCGAAGGCGCCGAGGTCGGTCCACCCGAGATCATCCGCCAGCACGAAGACGATATTGGGCGGACGGTCCGCAGCGAAGAGCGAGGCTAAGCAGCCCACGAGCAGCAGGCTGGCGAGGCGGAGGAGGGGCATGCGGTCAGGATGGCCTCTTCCGAAGTCGTGGCAACCCTCAGGGTAGGGGCAGCACCACGTGCTGTCCTAAGTGCAAAAGTGCAAATCGGCCTACGGCCTGCGCAAAGGTGCAAAGGTGTCCGGGCTATGATGTGCATAGAGTGCGTTGAGGTAGGGTCGGCACTGCGTGCCGACCTAGCTGTATCAGGTAGGGTTGAGCGCCCTCGCTCAACCGCGGCTGACCAAGGGTGGTCAGCCCTACC
>JBILHF010000158.1:0-2900 GCA_044350605.1 Opitutales bacterium | reverse complement strand
CCCCAGGCCTTGGCGACCGCTTCGCAGACCTCGAGGGCGTAGTCGGGCTCGGTGAGCACGAACGTCTCCGGGCTGAATTCCAGCTGCCACTGCGTGTCCGGCAGGGCGTCGGTCAGCTCGCGGATGAGCTTGGTGCCGTTGACGGCCATCTCGAGGACCTGGGCCTTCGAGAGGTTGAAGACGATCTCACGCTGCGCCGGGTTGGTCGGCGTGTAGAGGTGGACGATCGCGCGACGGGCGCCCTTGAGGGAATCGATCGTGCGGCGGATCAGGTGTTCGCGGGCCTGGACGAGGACCTGGACGGAGACGTCCTCGGGGATGAGCTGCTTCTCGATGAGCTCGCGCGTGAAAGCGAACTCCGTGTCGGAGGCGGAAGGGAAGCCGATCTCGATCTCCTTGAAGCCGATGCGGCAGAGGGTCTGGAAGAGCTCGTGCTTCTCCGGCACGTTCATCGGGATCGCCAGGGCCTGGTTGCCGTCGCGCAGGTCGACCGAGCACCAGCGGGGCGCCTGCTCGATGCGCGCGTCCGGCCAGCGTCGGTCGGGGAGGCGGACGGTCTCGAAGGGGCGGTATTTCTGCCGGGGGGAATCCATGGCGGGCGAAGGTCGGATGGTGGGAAAGGAGGGAAGGGCTGGCGAGCGTGGGTTTGGGCTCCTAAAAGCAAAAAACCCACCCGGAAGTCCGGGTGGGTTTTTTCGCAAAGGCGCGAGACCCGGACTTAGGCGTCAGGCTTGGTCTTCGGAAGCTTGGTCACGCGCTTCAGGTCCTTGACCGTGCCGCGCTTCTTGAGCAGTTCCACGCGCTCGAAGCGCTTGAGGACGTTACGCTTCGCTCCGGAGGAGGAGGCGCTGGACTTGAAACTGTTGTGCTGGGTCATGGCCGTAAGGTGGGTGGAAGTTTGGAGAAAAGGGGTGGAAGGGGCGGGAGCAAGGGGAAAAGCGGTCAAAATACCGACTTAACCCCTTTCTCCGCCGGTTTCGCCCCTCAGGCGTGCTTCAGCATGCCCTTCGCCACGTGCCCTTCGACGTCGGTCAGGCGGAACTGGCGGCCCTGGTAGCGGAAGAGCAGCCCCTCGTGGTTGATGCCGAAGAGGTGCATCAGGGTGGCCTGCATGTCGTGGACGTGCATGCGGTCCTTGATCACGTTCCAGCCGAAGTCGTCGGTCTCGCCGTGGACGTGGCCGGGCTTGATGCCGCCGCCGGCGAGCCACCAGGAATAGGCGCGGCCGAAGTGATCGCGACCCTGGGGCTTGCCCTCCTTGCCGGTCTGTCCGAACGGCGTGCGGCCGAACTCGCCGCCGAAGCAGACCAAGGTGTCGTCGAGCAGGCCGCGCTGCTTGAGGTCCTTAACAAGAGCCGCGCTCGGCTGGTCGGTGTCGAGGCACTGCTGCGCGAGCTGGCCGGAGAAAAGGTTGCCGTGCTGGTCCCAGCCGGAATGCATCAGCTGCGTGAAGCGGACGCCGCGCTCGGCGAGACGGCGGGCGATGAGGCAGTTGTTGGCGAACGTGCCGGGCTTGAGGACGTCGGGCCCATACATCTCGAGGACCGACTTCGGCTCGTTCTTGAAGTCGAGCAGGTCGGGCACCGAGGCCTGCATGCGGAAGGCCATCTCGTATTGAGAGATGCGCGTGTCGATCTCGGGGTCGCCGACCTCGCCGAAGTGCGCGCGGTTGAGCGCCTGCATGTCGTCGAGCATCGTGCGGCGCGCGTCGCGGGTCACGCCGGCGGGATTGTTGACGTAAGGGACCGGGTCGCCGACGCCGCGGAAACGCACGCCCTGGTGCTTGCCGGGCAGGAAGCCGTTCGACCAGTAGTGCTCGAAGAACAGCTGGCCGCAGGTCTTGGCGGCGTCGGAGGAGGTCATCACGACGTAGGCCGGCAGATCCTCGTTCATCGTGCCGAGGCCGTAGGAAAGCCAGGCGCCCATCGACGGACGGCCGGGGATCTGCGAGCCGGTCATGAAGAAGGTCACGCCGGGCGCATGGTTCACCGCCTCGGTGTTCATCGAACGCACGACGCAGATCTCGTCGGCGATCGAGCCGAGGTGGGGCAGCATCTCGCTGAGTTCGATGCCGCTCTTGCCCCACTTCTTGAAGGGCTTGAGCGCCGGCGTCGCGATATATTTCGCGTAGCCGCTCGACATCGTGGATAGGCGGGTGTCGCCGCGCACGCTGGCGGGGATTTCCTGGCCGGCCGTCTTGAGGAGGGTCGGCTTAGGGTCGAAGAGGTCGACGTGCGAGGGGCCGCCGCCTTGCCAGAGGCAGATCATCCGCTTGGCCTTGGGGGCGAAGTGCGGGAGGCCGGGCAGGGCGCCGATCGGATTCGGCGCGGCCTTGAGGTCGCGGGCGAGGAGCGAGGCGAGGGCGACCGAGCCGATGCCTTGGACGCCGGCGCTGAGGAAGCTGCGGCGCGTCAGGCGCTCGCGCCATTCGGAGGGGGAGAGTTCGAATTCCATGGGGTTCAGTCGCGGGTGATGGCGGCGTCGAGGTTGTAAAGGGCGAGGCAGGTGGCGGTGAGCGCGGCGTGTTCGGCGGCGGGGATGGCCGCGTCGCGTTTGCTCTCGCCGATCGCGAGGAGGGCGTCCGCGGCCTTGGCGTCGGCGGCGTAGACCGCACGCTGGTTGGCGAGCATCTTGGCGAGAAGGGCGGGCTCCTGGCCGGCGGGCGCGCGGCCGAGCACGAGGGCGAAGGCGCGGGCGAGGCGGGCCTCGTCGGTCGGCTGCTCCTTGGTCACGCGCTGGGCGAGCGCGCGCGCGGCTTCGACCCACGTAGGGTCGTTGAGCATCGTGAGCGCGTGCAGGGGCGAAGAGGTCACGGCCGTACGCACGCGGCAGGTCTGGCGCGAAGAACTGTCGAACATGTTCACCGGCGCGATGGTGCGGCGCCAGAAGGTGTAGAGCGA
>JBILHF010000062.1:0-8712 GCA_044350605.1 Opitutales bacterium | reverse complement strand
TGCTCGGCCAGTAGGAGTGCTCGGCCACGTGGGCCTTCATGTAGTCGAGGATGGCCCGCTGCTTCTTGGTCAGTTCTTCCATAGTGAACGCATGTTCGATGAAAACTTGTTCACTGTCAAGCCGACACGCCAAAAGGCCATATAATCCTCAATATCCGCCGAACTTGGCCTCGAATTCGGCCACCGTCCGCTCCATCCCGGGGTAGCACCGGGCGGCGATGGCCAGAGACTGCTCCCGGATGGCCTTGGGCAGCCCCCAGAGGGCCTGGCTGACCGAGCCGGTGATGGCGGCCAGGGTGTCGGCGTCCCCGCGGATGGAGGAAGCGAAGCGGACGGCGGACTCGTAGTCAGCTGTCCCGACGGCGATGGCCAAGCATTCGGGCACGCACCCTTGGCAGGTCTCGTTATAGGCGTGGGTCTTCCTGATCTCCGCGAGCTCGGGCAAGGGGCCGTAGAAGCTTTCCGTGACCGCGCGGACGGCGGCGGGGTTCCGATACTTGCGGGCGGTCCAGATCGCTGCGGCGACGGCTTGGGCCCCCTTGATGCCTTCAGGGTGAGCGTGCGAGGGGCGGGCGCTGAGCGTCGCGTGCTCCAGCACGGTCTCCAAGTCGTCGAACGCCCACGCCACGGGCGAGACGCGCATCGCGGAGCCGTTGCCGAAGGAGTTACGCTCGCCTTTGGCTCCGTCGTCGACCCAGGCGCTGAAGCCGCCGCCGAAGGCCGCGGGCAGGGTGGCGTGCTGACAGTTCTTTTCGTAATAGCCGAGCATGCCGACGAGCCGCGGCTTGTAGTCACGTTCGCCGCGGAGGATCGTCTCGGCGACCGCCCAGGTGAGCAGGGAGTCGTCGGTAGGGCAGGAGCGTTCGGCGAAGAGAGGGAAGCCCTCGTCTTCGTTACGGCTGAATTCGTGGACCGACCCGATGATGTCGCCGGCGATGGCTCCGAGCATCCGGGCAAGTTGCCCGCCGGGGCGGGGGCTTCCAGACAAATTGTCCGGTCGGTGCGTCATAGCGCCCGGCGGTCATGCGGGACTTCCGTCATATCGGAAGATATCACGATTATCTGCGCCCGATGGTCGCCGAAGATTGCGACCAACGCCCGCTTCGCTTGTCTCATCCTCAACCCCATGCCCCTCCGTCTGTGCTTGTTCTGGTGCTTCGCCGCGCTGGCCGTCGCGTGCGCCTCCGCGCAATCCCTCGCGCCGATCCCGTCGCCCGCCGCCCGCGCATCCGTCGCGCCCGACTTCTGGCTCCGGACCTGGGTCAAGGTCGACGACTCGTTCTTCACCAAGCACGAGCGTAATCTCTTCGAGGAATCGGTCGGCGTGCACTTCCGCGACCTCGAGGGCGCGCACGAGCTCTTCGTCAACGGCGTCAAGGTCGGCGCCGGCGGTACGTTCGCGCCGCATTACCAAGGCGCCCGGAAGGAAGTCTTCCGGCATAAGGTCCCGGTGGGCACGCTGAAGAAGGGCGAGTGGAACGAGATCGTCTTCCATGTCCAGCAGCCGGAGGGGAAGGGCGGCTTCCTCGGCGAGGCGCCGTTCATCATGAACTACTTCATGGAGTGCGTCCTCGAAGGCGCCTGGGAATATTCCGCTACGCCGTTGGCCCCGGGCCCGGCGCTCAAGGTCCAGCCGAGCTCTTCCTCGTTCGCCAAGTTCCGTGAATCGAACCGCGTCTTGGGCCGCGCCGAGCAGTTCCATGGACCCACGCTCTCCCCGGCCGAGGCCTACGCCAAGATGCGCGCGACCCCTGACCTGGCGGTCGACTTCCTGCTCTCCGAGCCGCAGATCGCCCAGCCGACGCACTTCAGTTTCGATACCCGCGGTCGGCTATGGGTCACGCAGTATCGCCAATATCCTTATCCCGCGGGCGTGAACATGATCAGCCGCGACAAGTATTACCGCTCGCACTACGACCGCGTCCCGCCGCCTCCGCCCCATCATGACCGCGGCGCCGACATCGTCTCGATCCACGAATCGACGAAGCGCGACGGGGTCTACGACAAGCACACGGTCTTCCAGGACGGCCTCAACATGGCTAACTCGGCCGTGCGCGCCCACGGCGGCGTCTGGGTGATGAACCCGCCTTACCTGCTATTCTACCCCGATGCCAATGGCGACGATGTTCCCGACGGCCCCCCGGTGGTGCATCTCTCCGGCTTCGGTCTTGAGGACACGCACTCGGTCGGCAACGGCATCATCCTGGGTCCGGACGGCTGGCTCTACGGCGTGCACGGCAGCACGTCGTCCTCGCGCGTCGTGCGTCCGGGCTTCGATTCCGCTGACGCCGCGCCGGTCCACTTCGAAGGCTGCATGGTCTGGCGCTACCATCCGAAGACCCGCGAATACGACATCTTCAGCGAAGGCTCGGGTAATCCCTTCGGTCTGGAGTTCGACGGCGACGGCCGCATGTATTCCGGCCATAACGGCGGCACCACCCGCGGCTGGCACTACGTCCAAGGCGGCATCTACCTCAAGCAGGGCGTCGATCCCGGCAAGTTCGGACCGCCGCGCACGCCCTATTCTTTCGGGCAGCTGCCGATCCTCGGCACGCTGACGAAGGTCCCGCGTTTCGCCCACTTCGGTACTTTCATCGAAGGTACGGCGCTGGCCGCGAAATACCAGGGCCATCTCTTCTCGCTCGATCCGCTGCATAACACCGTGACGGACTCCGAGCGCATCCCGAAAGGCGCGACCTACGTGACGACCGACAAGGGCATCGCGATGTGGTCCGAGGACGTCGGCTTCCGTCCGCTCTACAGCGCGAACGCCCCCGACGGGTCGCTCTTCGTGTCCGATATGTATGAATATTACATCGCGCACGGCCAGCACTACCAGAACCAGATCGACCCCACGACGGGCCGCCTATACCGCCTCCGCGACAAGGACGCCAAGCTCGAGACCGACACGAACCTCGAGGGGAAGACGACCGCTCAGCTCGTCGGCCTCCTCGGTCATCCGAACAAGTTCCATCGCACGGCTTCGCTGCAGCTGCTGGCCGAACGACGAGATCCGGCGGCGATCTCGCAACTGGATGCGCTGCTGGCCGCTGACAAGGGCCGAGGGGCTCTCGGCGCGCTCTGGGCGCTGTCTCAGATCGACGCCCTCGACGACGCTCGCGCCGTCGCCGCGCTGACCCACGCCTATGCTCCGGTGCGTTTCTGGGCCATGCGCTTCCTCGGCGATAAATATGGCGTCAACCGCGGCCTCGGCGTCCCGGGAGTCGGCTCCAAGGGAGCTCGTGACCTGCCCACCGACGTCTTCGCCTCGGTTCTCGCCCGGGCCCGGGTCGAGTCCGATGCCGAGGTCCGTTCCCAATTCGCATCGTCGGCCCGTCGTCTGCCGACAGGTCAGATGCTCACGCTCGTCGCGGCCCTCGCCTCCCGCGATGAGGACGCCGACGACGCTTATATCCCGTTGCTGCTCTGGTTCGCTCTAGAATCACACGTGACCATCGATCGCGAGGCCGTCGTGGGCTTCGTGAGAAATCCGTCAGTCTGGGAGCGCCCCTTGGTCCAGCAGCATCTGCTGCCGCGCCTCATGCGTCGCTTCGCGACGGAGGGCCGTCGGGCCGACCTGCTCGTCTGCGCGCAGCTCCTGCGTCTCGCCCCGACGCCCGCGCACACCGTCCATCTCATGAAAGGCTTCGAGGAAGCCTACCGCGGACGCGAACTCGCGGGCCTGCCGGACGAACTGCTCAAAGCCATGGCCGCGTCCGGCAAGGCGCCGTTGATCCTGCGCGTCCGTCAGGGCGACGCCGCCGCGATCAAGGAATCGCTGGCGCTCATCATGAACAAGAAGGCGGACGCGACCGAACGGCTGAACCAGGTCAGGGTCTTCGGCGAAGTCCGTCACCCTGAGGCGCAGGCTACCTTGCTCGCCATCGCCGGCTCCGCCGAAGCCACGCCTTTGCGTAAGGCCGCCCTCATCTCTCTCATGTCCTATGGTCAGCCGGAGGTCGGCGCCAAGGCGGTGTCGATCGTCGAGCAGGGTGCCGGCGAGGTGCGTCTCACCGCGCTGGCCTTGCTCGCCAGCCGCGCGGAGTGGTCGCAGCAGCTGCTGGAAGCCGTTAAGTCGGGCCGGATCGCCGCGAACACCGTGCCGCGCGACATGGTCGAGCGGATGCGACAGCATGAGCCAAAGCAGGTCCAAGGGTTGCTGACGGAACTCTATCCGGAAAAGCCTGCCGCCGGCGTCACGGATTTCATCGCCAAGATCGCCGACGTCGAAGCGAAGCTCAAGGCCGGCACAGGTAATCCGTATGCCGGCGAACCGCTCTTCCAGGAGAAATGCGCCTCGTGTCATAAGCTCTTCTTCAAAGGCGGACGGATCGGCCCGGAGCTGACCGCCTACCAGCGCGACAACCTCGGCACGATGCTCATCAGCATCGTGCATCCGAACGCCGAGATCCGCGAAGGCTTCCAGTATTTCTCCGTCACCACGAACGATGGCCGCTCGCTCAGCGGCTTCCTCGTCGAACGCGACGCGCAGATCCTCGTGCTGCGAGGACTGGAAGGGGAGGACATCACCGTGCGGCAGGCGGACGTCCGCCTGCTCACGCCGATGGGGCGCAGCCTGATGCCGGAAGGCCTGCTGGACGGCATGACCGACCAGCAACTCCGGGATTTGTTCGCCTACCTGCGGATCTCCCAGCCGATCACCAAATAACGTTACATCAAGCCCTGCGCCGGGACGACCGGGGCGGGAGGAGCCGGGGCGGGCGCGGGCTGGCCGTTCGCGGCGGCTGCGTCGATCTTCTCGAGCTCCGCCTTGAGCATGCCCATGCCTTCGTCGCGGAGCGCGGCCACTTGGCCTTCCAGCGCGGCGCGCTCAGCGTCGGTCTCTGCGGCGCGCATCGCTTCGCCGAGGGCACGTCCACGATTGAAGAGGTCTTGCGTGGCCGGGTTGGCCATCCCGTTGCGGAAGGCTTGACCGAGTTTCTTCTCGTCGCCACCGGCGAGGTCGAGGGCCATCTTGCGGGTCTCTTCGCCGAAAGCCTTGTAGCGGGCCTTCGTGGCCTCGTCCATCGGCGGGCGCTTGGACTGGGTCGGAGCGACGGGCTTAGGCGCCGCGGCGACCTTGGTCGGCTGCGGAGCCGGCGTCGGGGCGGTCACGACGGGCTTTTCCACCTTGGTGGGGGCCGGGGCTTCGGTCGGACCGATGAAGCGGGCGATGAGGAAACCGATCGCCACGCAGAAGGCGGCGGTGATGGCGACGGACGTCTTGTTCATGGCCCGACCTTAGCCCTAGGCCGGAGGTTGGCTACCGCTTAATTCTTTTCAGCGCACCAGACAGGGCTTTTTCGGGTCGAATTTCCAGCCCGGGACGAGGAACTGCATCGCCACGGCGTCGTCACGCGAGCCGGAGGGCAGTTTCAGGTAAAGCTGATGGGCGGCCTCGAGCTGGACCGGGTCGATCTCGATGCCGAGACCGGGCTTCTGCGGGACGGCGATCTTGCCGCCTTTGATGAGCAGGGGCTCCTTCGTGAGGCGCTGGCCTTCCTGCCAGATCCAGTGGGTGTCCATCGCGGTGACGTCGCCGGGCGCGGCGGCACCGACGTGCGTGAACATCGCGAGCGAGATGTCGAAGTGGTTGTTGGAATGCGAACCCCAGGTGAGGCCGCGTTCCTGACAGACCTGCGCGACCTGAACCGAGCCTTGCATCGTCCAGAAGTGCGGATCGGCGAGCGGGATGTCGACCGCCTGCAGCTTCAGCGCGTGGTCGAGCTGACGCCAGTCGGTGGCGACCATGTTCGTGGCGGTACGGAGGCCGGTGGCCTGCTTGAACTCGGCCATGATCTCGCGACCGGAGAAGCCGGCTTCGGCGCCACACGGATCCTCGGCGTAGGCGAGCACGCCCTTGAGGTTCTGGCAGACCTCGACGGCCTCTTTCAGGAGCCAGGCGCCGTTGGGGTCGAGGGTGATACGGGCCTGCGGAAAGCGGGCGGCGAGGGCACGGATGGCTTCGATTTCGCGGGCGGGGCTGAGCACGCCACCCTTGAGCTTGAAGTCCTGGAAGCCGAAGCGCTCCTGCGCGGCCTCGGCCTGGCGGACGATGGTTTCCGGGGTGAGGGCTTCCTCGTTGCGGAGGCGATGCCAGGCGTGCGCCGAGCCGGCCTCGTCGCGGTAGCCGAGGGTCGTCTTGCGACGGTCGCCGATGAAGAACAGGTAGCCGAGCATCTCGACTTCGGTGCGCTGCTGTCCTTTGCCGAGCAGGGCGGCGACGGGCTTGCCTTGGAACTGGCCGAGGAGGTCGAGCAGGGCGGATTCAATCGCGGTGACGGCGTGGATGGTCACGCGCAGGTCGAAGGTCTGCAGGCCGCGCCCACCGGCGTCGCGGTCGGAGAAAGTAGCGCTGACCTCCGCGAGGAGCTGCTCGTAGCCTGCGATCTCCTTGCCGATGAGCAAGGGCGCGGCGTCTTCGACGGTCTGGCGGATCTTCTCGCCGCCGGGGACTTCGCCGAGGCCGGTGCGGCCGGAGTTGTCGGTGATCAGGACGATATTACGCGTGAAGAATGGACCGTGCGCGCCGCTGAGGTTGAGCAGCATGCTGTCATGGCCGGCGACGGGCACGACACGGACGGACTTAATGAGAGGGGAGGACATTGAAGAAAGGGGTTGGGGTAGGGGTAGGGGTAGGCGTGGGGACGAATCAGGCCTTGGACTTGGGTCGGGTGAAGAAGACGAGCGCGGCGGTGAGGAGCGAGGTGAAGGCGAGGAAGTATAGGCCGTAATAGACGGAACCGGTATTCTGCTTGATCCATCCGAAGGTGATGGGCGCTGCCCAGCCGCCGAGGTTACCTAACGAATTGATCAAGGCGATACCAGCTGCGGCGATGCGCGGGTCTAGACTTTGCTGCGGCAGCGGCCAGAAGAGGGAGGCCGCCGATTTGAAGCCGAGCGCGGCGAAGCAGATGGCGCCGAAGGCGACGGCGGGTGCGGAGAATCCGGCGACCAGCATGCCGAGTCCGGCGACGACGAGGGCCACCGCCACCCAGACTTGCGGGTGCTTCCAGCGCGCGGCGGCATGGGCGGCGACGATCATGCCGACGATGGACACGATCCACGGTAGCGAGTTGAGGAAGCCGCCCGACATCGCCGCGACGGCCTTAGGGTCGGTGTAGCCAAGCCAGCGGACGAACTGTTCGGTCAGGCCGAGGAGTCCGCCGTGCGGGGCCGGCGTCGCGAGCATCTCCTTGATGATCGCGGGCAGCCAGAAGGTGACGGCGTAGATCGTGAGCTGGATCGCGAAATAAATGCCGCAGAAGCCGAGGACCATGGGCGACGTGAGCAAGGTCAGCTTATCGACGGAACCGGGGCGCGTCGCGCTCGCACGTTCCGCGGCCAGCGTCCGGTCGAGCGCCTCGCGTTCCGTGGGAGTCAGCCAGCGGGCTTGGCTGATGTCGGATTCCAGCAAGAGCCAGAGCACGCCCGCCATCAGGACGGAGAACGCGCCTTCCAGGACGATCATCCACTGCCAGGGCTGCAGACCGGGGATGCTGAGTTGCAGTAGGAAGGCGGAGAGCGGGCCGGAGATGATCGTCGCGATCGCGGAACCGCTCAGGAAGATGGCCATGGCCTTGCCGCGTTCGGCGGCCGGCAGCCAGCGGGTGAAGTAATAGACGACTCCGGGGAAGAAGCCGGCCTCCGCGGCGCCGAGCGCGAAGCGCAGCGCGTAGAATTCATACTCGTTGCGCACGAACGCCAGCGCGGTCGCCAGCACTCCCCAGGTGACGGCGATGATCGTCAGCCAGCGTCGGGCGCCGAGGCGTTCGAGCGCGAGATTGGCGGGGACTTCCAGCAAGGCGTAGCCCCAGAAGAAGAGGCCGGCTCCGAAGCCGTAGGCGAGGTCTCCGATGCCGAGCTCGGCGCCGAGCTGCTCCTTGATGAAGCTGATGTTCACCCGGTCGATGTAGTTCACGATGAACATCACGACGAAGAGCGGGAGCACCCGCCATTTGACCTTGGAGACCGCGGACTGGAGCTCGAGCTCGCGCATGCCGGCTTACTTGACGCCGGCTTTGGCGATCAGGGCGGCGAGCTGCTCGACTTCGGCCGGCTTGAGGTCCGTGAGCGGGGCGCGCACGGGGCCTGCGCCGTGACCGACGATCGTGGCGCCAGCCTTGATGATGCTGACGGCGTAGCCGGCGCTCTTGTTGCGGATCTCGAGGTACGGCAGGAAGAAGGTGTCGAGCAGGCGGTTCTGCGTCGCATGGTCGTCCTTCGCGACGGCGTGGTAGAAGTCCATCGCGGCCTGCGGGATGAAGTTGAACACGGCGGAGGAGTAGACCGGCACGCCCATGGCCTTGTAGGCCGCGGCGTAGACTTCGGCGGTGGGCAGGCCGCCGAGGTAGCTGAAGCGGTCGCCCATGCGGCGGCGGATCGAGACCATGAGCTCGATGTCGCCGAAGCCGTCCTTGTAGCCGATGAGGTTCGGGTTGTTCGCGGCGAGCTTCTCGAGGTGATGCGGCTGGAGGCGGCAGACGTTGCGGTTGTAGACGACGACGCCGATCTTGACGGACTTGCAGACCTGGTCGACGTGCGCGGCGACGCCTTCCTGGTTCGTCTCGGTCAGGTAGTGAGGGAGGAGCAGGATGCCCTTGGCGCCGAGGCGTTCGGCTTCCTGCGCGTATTGGATGGCCACGCGCGTCGGGCCGCCGGCGCCGGCGAGGATCGGGACGAGTCCGTCGCAGGTGTCGACCGCGGTCTTGA
>JBILHF010000157.1:0-2939 GCA_044350605.1 Opitutales bacterium | reverse complement strand
CATGTCGCCGCCACGCGAACCGCCGCGCGGACCCGAAACCACCCTTTCGGGCGTGGTCGAGCGCATCCTGTGGCTCGACGAGGAGACGCATTTCACGATCGCGGAGCTCGCGCCCGAGGCCGGCGATAAAGTCATCATCCTCGGCAACATGACCGGCCTGCAGTGCGGCGAGACCGTCGACGTCAGCGGCCATTGGGAACGTCACCCCTCGCACGGCCCGCAGCTGCGCGTGCGCACGTTCAGTTCACGCCTGCCCTCTTCGGTCCACGGCATCCGCAAATACCTCGGCAGCGGCCTCATCAAAGGCATCGGCAAGACCTACGCCGACAAGATCGTCGCCCGCTTCGGCGTCCGCACCTTCGACATCATCTCGAATCAGTCGGGCCGCCTCCGCGAAGTCGACGGCATCGGCCCCGGCCGCGCGAAGGCGATCAAGGCCGCGTGGGACGACCAGAAGGCCCTGCGCGAGGTCATGGTCTTCCTGCAGACCTACGGCGTGACCAACTCCCTCTGCATCCGCATCGTCAAGGCCTACGGGCAGGACGCGAAGAAAGTCCTCACCACCGAACCTTACCGCGTCTGCCGCGAGGTCGAAGGCGTGGGCTTCAAGACCGCGGATAAGATCGCGCGCAATCTCGGCCTGCCCACCGCCGGCCCGCAGCGCGTCGACGCCGGCATCCTGCACACGCTCGAGGAACTCGAAGGCGAAGGCCACAGCGCCTTCCCCGACGAAGGACTGCTCGAGAAGGCCACCGAGCTCCTCGAGGTCGACAAGACGATCGTCCATGACCGCCTGCGCAAGCTGATGGAGGAAGACGCCGTGGGCGTGCTCTCCACGCGCGGCGTGCGCCTCGTGCAGCTCCGCCCCCAAGAGAAGGCCGAGAAGTCCATCGCCGCCTCGATCCAGCGTTTCCTCGCCACGCCGTCCGGCCTGCCGACCATCATCGCGGACAAGGCCGTCGAATGGGCCCAGACCCGCGCCGGCTTCGCCTTCTCGCCCGCGCAGGCGGCCGGCGTGATGATGGCGCTGCAGAACAAGGTCACCGTCCTCACCGGCGGCCCCGGTACGGGTAAGACGACGATCCTCAAGGCCCTCTGCGACATCCTGGGCGCCAAGCGAGTGCGCATGGCCCTGGGCGCGCCGACCGGCCGTGCGGCGAAGCGCATGACCGAAGCGACGCGCGTGGCGGCCTCGACGATCCATCGCCTCCTCAAGTTCGATCCGGCGGAGGGCGGCTTCACCGCCAATGCGGAGAGCCCGCTCGCGACGGACTTCGTCATCATCGACGAGTCCTCGATGCTCGACACCAAGCTCGCCGCGGCTCTGCTGCGCGCGGTCCCCGGCACGGCCCACGTGCTGCTCGTCGGCGACGTCAACCAGCTCCCGTCCGTCGGCGCCGGCAACGTGCTCGGTGACCTCATCGATTCCGGCGCGGCCGCGGTCACGCGCCTCGACACGGTCTTCCGCCAAGGCGCCCGGAGCGGCATCGTCACGGTCGCCCACGGCATCCTGCACGCCGACACCTCCCCGCCCACGCCGGTCGAGGATCCGGCGAAACTGGACTTCACCCAGGACATCCACTTCGTGCGCGTCGACGACCCTGAGGCCTGCGTGGCGATGGTCACGAAGCTCTGCTGCGACATCCTCCCGAAGGCCCTGCGCTTCGACCCGCTGCGCGACATCCAGGTGCTGGCGCCGATGCACAAAGGCACCGGCGGCATCCAGGCTTTCAACCAAGCCCTGCAAGGCCGTCTACGCGGCGCCGACGCCCGACCCGGCCGCATCCAGCCGGGCGACAAGGTCATCCAGACCCGCAATAACTACGACAAGAACGTCTTCAACGGCGACTTCGGCGTGGTGCTCGGCCAGAACGAGGAAGGGACGTTGCTGATCGACTTCGACGGCGCGCGCGTGGAGCTCGAGCGCGGCGAACAGGGCGACCTGCACCTTGCCTACGCGGTGAGCATCCATAAGTCCCAGGGCTCGGAATTCCCGGCCGTGGTCGTGCCCCTGCTCCGCCAGCACAGCATCATGCTCGCGCGTAATCTCGTCTACACCGCCGTCACGCGCGGCCGCAAGCAGGTCATCCTCGTCGGCGACCCCACCGCCTACGCGATGGCAGTGCGCAACGCGTCGGACTCGCGTCGCATCACCGGCCTCCTTCCCCGCCTGCGCGGCGAGGAGTGATCAGAGCGTGGCGAGCTGCTGCTGGAAGGCCGCGATCGCCTTGTCAGGCGAGACGGACTTGGCCCAGCCGCATTCGAAGCTGAAGGCGCCGGCGTAACCCATCTCGCGCAGGACACGCAGATGCGGGCGGAAGTCGTCGCCTTTGGTGCCGGGGGCGGAACGCAGTTCCTTCTCGGCGACGTGGCAATGGATGAGGCGACCCTTGGCCTTGCGGAGCTCCTCCGCAGGATCGTTGTCACGCATCATGTGATAGAGGTCGGCGGTCAGGAAGACGTCCGGGCCGGCGGCGGTGATCACTTCGACGGATTCGGCGATGCTGGTGCAGAGGTTGGTCTCGGCGGTATTGAGGTTCTCAATGGTCAGGCGGATGCCATGATCGCGGGCGATCGGGGCGATGCGGCCGAGGATCTTCGAGAACTGCTCGCGGGCCTTGGCCGGCTCGAAACCCTTGGGGCAGCGGCGCGAACCGCCGGAGCCGACCGTGACGACGCCCACGCCGAGCTTCTGGGCGCGCGGGAAGGCCGTGCGGACCCACTTCTCGACCTTGTCGTGCTGGGCGTCCGGGCCGACCATCGGAATATCGCTGGTGATGAAACCGTTCAGGAAAGTGGTCGGGATCGGCAGCGCCTTGAGGGCGGCGAGGTTCTTGGCGAAGACGTCGTCTTCCTTACCCGGGACAATCTCGGCGGTGATGAAGAGCTCCAGGTAGCCGTAGCCGGCCGCGGCGAAGGCCGGGGTCAGCTTCTTGTCC
>JBILHF010000156.1:0-2957 GCA_044350605.1 Opitutales bacterium | reverse complement strand
AAGCGCCCCGTCCAGTCCGGGAAAAAGGCGTCCGCCTCGGGCTCCATGGCCACGTGGGTGAGGATCAGTTCGGCGCACCAGGGCAGGGCTTCCGCATAAAGGGCGGCTCCGCCGGCGAGGAAAAGGGTCTTGGTCGGCTCGACCAGGGCCGCCTCCTGCCAGTCCTTGGCGACGATCACGCCGGGCGCGCTGAAACCGGAGCGGCTGAGCACGACGGTGGTGCGGCCAGGCAATGGTCGTCCGATGGATTCATACGTCTTACGTCCCATGAGCAGCACCTGACCCATGGTGGTCGCCTTGAAGAAAGCGAAGTCCTCCGGGATCCGCCAGGGAAGCTTGTTGTGCAGGCCGATGCCGCGGTTGCGCGCGACGGCCGCGATGGCGATGAGCGGGCGACCGAGGTCCACGGCGTCAGATGGCGACGGGCGCCTTGATCGCCGGATGCGGGTCGTAGCCTTCGACGGAGATGTCCTCGAACTTGAACGCGAAGAGGTCCTTCACTTCGGGGTTCAGCACCAGACGGGGCAGGGGACGCGTCTCGCGCGAGAGCTGCAGATCGACCTGCTCCACATGGTTGGAATAGATGTGCGCGTCGCCGAAGGTATGCACGAAATGGCCCGGTTTCAGGCCCGTGACCTGCGCGATCATGTGCGTGAGCAGCGCGTAGCTGGCGATGTTGAACGGCACGCCGAGGAAGAGGTCCGCGCTGCGCTGATACAGCTGGCAGCTGAGGCGCCCGTCGGTCGAGACGTAGAACTGGAACAGCGTGTGGCAGGGCGGCAGGGCGACCTGGTCGGCTTCCTCGGGATTCCAGCCGGAGACGATCAGCCGGCGGCTCGAAGGGTTGCGCTTGATCTCTTCGACCACGCGGCGGACCTGATCGACGCCGTCGTTGGCGAAGGTGCCGTCCGGCTTCTTCGTCGCCCCGAAATTGCGCCATTGGTGGCCGTAGACGGGCCCGAGGTCGCCGGCGGAGCGGCCGAACTTGGCGCACTGTTCTTCGGTGGCCCACTCGTTCCAGATGCTGACGCCGCGCTCGGTGAGCCAGGCGTTCTGGGTGCTGCCGGAGAGGAACCAGAGGAGTTCGTGCGTGATCGACTTGAGGTGGACCTTCTTGGTCGTCACCAGCGGGAAGCCTTCGGCGAGGTCGAACCGGAGCTGCGCCCCGAAGATGCCGATCGTGCCTGTGCCGGTGCGGTCGCCCCGGATTTCTCCGTGCTGCCGGACGTGGCGAAGCAGGTCGAGGTAGGCCTTCATGGGTCTCGGTTATTCTCCGGAAAGCCCCCGCCGCAACACGGAAAGCCGAACCTTTCGCCCTTGCCTCCCCGCCTTCCCGGAGACACCCCTTGCGGGTAGCCCACATGAGCGAAAAGCCCGACCTCAACGCGATCTCCCACGACCTCCACGCGGTCCGGAAAGAGAAGCTCGCCCTCCTCCGTGCCGCGGGCGAAGACCCGTTCCGCGCCGAGTGGGACCAGACCCATGTCTCGAACGATTGCCCGGCCCTCCTGCCCGAAGGCGTCGAGGAAGGTCCCGAGGTCTCCGTCGCCGGCCGCATCGTCGCCCTGCGCGTCATGGGCAAGGCCAGCTTCGTCAAGCTGCTCGACCGCGGCGGCATCATCCAGACCTACTTCACCCGCGACGCCCTGGGCGACGCCTACGACACCCATTTCAAGAAGATGGTCGATTCCGGCGACTTCGTCGGCGTCCGCGGCAAGCTCTTCCGCACGAAGACCGGCGAAGTCACCGTCCGCGTGGCCGAATACAAGCTGGTCTCGAAGTCCCTCCGCCCGCTGCCCGAGAAGTGGGCCGGCCTGACCGACGCCGAGAAGATCTACCGCCAGCGCTACCTCGACCTGGTCGTCAACGAGGAGTCTCGCCGCCGTCTCTTCATCCGCAGCCGCGTGGTCGAATCGATCCGCCGCTTCCTCTGGAGCCGCCAGTTCACCGAAGTCGAGACCCCGGCCCTGCACGCCATCGCCGGCGGCGCCGCGGCCCGCCCGTTCGAGACGCACTCCAACGCCCTCGACTGTGACTTCTACCTGCGCATCGCCCTCGAGCTGCACCTCAAGCGCTGCCTCGTCGGCGGCATGGACCGCGTCTTCGAGATCGGCCGCGTCTTCCGCAACGAAGGCGTCTCGGTCAAGCACAGCCCGGAATTCACGATGCTCGAGGCCTATCAGGCCTACACCGACTACCGCGGCATGATGGAACTCGTCCGCTCGATGATCCAGAAGGTCTGCGCCGAAGTCCTCGGCACGACCAGCGTCGTCCGCCCGGACGGCGTGGCGATCGAACTCGGCGGCGAATGGCGCGAAGCGAAGTATAAGGATCTCATCCTTGAGCGCACGGGCGACCCGCAGTGGTTCTCGCGCACGAAGGAAGAGAAGATCGCCGCGTGCAAGGCCCTCGGCCTCCACGAGCCGCGCGCCGACTGGGAAGATTTCGAGGTCACCAACGAGGTCTTCGGCAAGCTCATCGAGCCGGGCCTCATCCAGCCGACCTTCGTCACGCACATCCCGAAGGAGCTCTGCCCGCTCGCCAAGGTCACCATCGGCGACGACTCGACCATCGACGTCTTCGAGCTCTGCATCAACGGCCAGGAGATCGCTCCGGCCTACTCCGAGCAGAACGATCCGGGCGTGCAGCGCAAGATGCTGGAGATCCAGGCCGGCGCCGAGACCCAGAAGATCGACGAAGACTTCCTTCTCGCGCTCGAGCACGGCATGCCCCCCGCGGGCGGCCTCGGCATCGGCATCGACCGCCTGGTGATCCTGCTGACCGGCGCGGCCAACATCCGCGACGTCATCCTGTTCCCGACGCTCGCGCCCGAAGCGCAGGCCTGAGTCCTTTCCCTTGCCCTGGTTCCTCCATCTCGCCCTCCGTCAGCTCTTCCCGCCCGGTAAGCGCTTCCCGGCGTTCGCGACGGTCTCGATCCTCGGCGTGGGCCTCGGCGT
>JBILHF010000155.1:0-2982 GCA_044350605.1 Opitutales bacterium | reverse complement strand
CTCGTCGAACACATCGACCTCGCCGCCCTCTCCCTCGCCGCCGCCGGCCTCGGCGTGCCAGCCTGGATGCAAGGCAAGGACATCCTCGCCGCCAACTATGCGAAGCGCGACGAAGCGTTCTCCGCGCGCGATCGTTGTGATGAGACCACGGAGAAGCTCCGCAGCCTCCGCACCGACAAGTTCATCTACGTCCGCAACTTCCACCCCGAACGCCCGCACCTCCAGCCCTGCGCCTACAAGGACGGTAAGCCAACCGTGCAACGCCTGCGTGAACTACACGCCGCCGGCCAGCTGCCGGAGCTCTCCGAGAAACTCCTCTTCAGCCCGACCCGTCCCCGCGAGGAGCTCTACGAACTCGCGAAAGATCCCCACCAAGTCCGCAACCTCGCGGGCGATCCGGCCTACGCCGCCGTGCTGGCCGAACACCGCCGCCGGCTGGACGCCAAGCTCGTCACGACCCGCGACCCCGGCCCCGAATCCATGGCGATGTATGACAGCGACATGAAACCGTATGTCGGCAAGGGTAGCCCCGTGATCGAAGGCAATATCGCCCAGATGAAAAAGTGGGCCGCCGAAGGAAAATAATCTCATGCGCTCACTGCTTTGCTTGCTCCTCACGCTGTCGGCCTTCGCCGCCGACCGGCCGAACATCGTCGTCATCCTCTCCGATGACTATGGCTACGGCAGCGTGGGTTGCTATGGTGCCGACCCGAAACTGATCCGGACGCCGGCCATCGACCGACTCGCCGCCGAGGGCCGACGCTTCACCGACGGCAACACGACCTCCTCCGTCTGCTCACCGACCCGCTATTCCCTGCTGACCGGACGCTACTGCTGGCGCACGACCCTCACCCACGAGGTCCTCGGCACCTTCTCGCCGCTCCATATCGAGCCCACCCGCGTCAACCTGGCCTCCCTGCTCAAGGCCAAGGGCTACGCCACGGCCGCCGTCGGCAAGTGGCACCTCGGGTACGGCAAAGAGAACGAAGACCCGAAGTGGCGCACGGAGTATAAGGCTGAACTCTCCCCCGGTCCTCTGGACATCGGCTTCGACTACCACTTCGGCGTACCTTCCAACCATGGCGACCTCACCGGCGTCTTCGTCGAGAACCGCTTCGTCTACGGCCTGCGCGCCGGTAAGATCCCGGCCGGCATGAAGCTCGCGGGACCCGCCGCCGACAGCGACGATTATCAGGCGACTTACGGACCCGAGGACATGGAGAACGGCAAGGCCAAGATCCTCGACCTCGATGCGCCACGCCGGAAGAACGAGCGCGTGATGAAGGTGCTGACCGACAAGGCCACGACCTGGCTCGAGGCTCAGCCGAAGGACCGGCCGTTCTTCCTCTATTTCACGCCGGTGGCCGTCCACAATCCGGTCACGCCCGACAAGGATCTCGCCGGAAAGAGCGGCGCCGGACCTTACGGCGACTGGATCCACGAGCTCGACCAGAGCGTGGACCGCATCCTCGCCACCTTGGACAAGATGGGCGTCGCGAAGGACACCTTGGTCCTCTTCACGAGCGACAACGGCGGAGTCTACAGGCCGCAGAACGAACGCCTTCTGCAGACGGCGGCCTTCAAGGCCGGACTCAAGGTCAACGGAGCCATCCGCGGCGGCAAGCACGACGTCTGGGAAGGCGGCTTCAAGGTCCCCTTCATAGCCCGCTGGCCCGGCAAGGTCCCGGCCGGCTCCACGGCCACGCAGATGGTCAGCGTCGTAGATATCCTCGCGACCACGGCCGAGATCGTCGGCACACCGCTTCCGGCCAAGAATAAAGGCGCCGAGGACAGCCGCAGCTTCCTGCCCGTGCTCACGGGCGCAGCGGACGTCAAAGGCCGCGAGGATATGATCGTCCACAGCGCCGATGGCGTCTTCGCCCTCCGCAAAGGACGCTGGAAATGGATCGAAGGCGTGCCGGTCGACGAGATCAAGGATGCGGTCCGCAGGGCCAATAAGGATCAGTTCCGCTCGCAGCTCTACGACACCGTCGCCGATCCGGCCGAGACCAAGGACATCTCCGCCGAATATCCTGAAGTCGTCGCCGAACTCAAGGACCTCCTCCGTCGTTACCGTGACGGCGGCTTCAGCCGCGAACTGCCCGCCGTCGACGTGAAACCCCCGCGCATCGGCGTCGCCACCCTCCCCGACCTGCCCGGCAGGATCAGTGTGGAAGAATCTCTATCGAAGCTGCCCGGCAAGCCATGGTTGGCTTCCGCCGGCGAATGGTCGGCCCGCGACGGCGGCGTCTGGGCCAAGCCCAAAGGCGGCTCCGAGAAGCCGGCCTCGTTACGCACCCCGCTCGCCCTCACCGACGGCGTGGTCCACTGCGAACTGAACCTCAAGGGGGCCAACCGCGTCTCGCTACGCTTCGGCGCCGGCGACGCTGGCTTCCGTCTCGTGATCTCCCGCACGACGGCGATCCTCACGAAGAACCCCTCGAAGGGGGAAGCCGCCGCCGCCACCGAAGACATCGCCAAGAAGAACCTGAAGCTCGCGGCCGGCGAGTGGTATCCGGTCCGACTGACCTTCACAGGCGACGAGGTGTCCGTCCAGATCAACGACCAGACCTTCAAAGGAAAGCACCCGAGCCTCGGCAAGGGTAAGACCTCCCTCGACTTCCTGGTCTTCGGCGATGGCGCCGCCTTCCGCAACTTCCGCGTCGCCCCCTAACTCCATGCGCAACTTACTCCTACTCCTCGCCGCCACGCTTTCCGCCACGCCGGCCGACGACCGCAAGGTCGTGCTCGGGCTCGTCGATACGTGCGCCCAAGCGCCCAAGGTCCATGAGGCCGAAGGCTTCAAACCGGACGGAACGGTCCGCGCCATCTTCTATGATGCGCTCACTTGGCAAGGAAAGCCGACGCGCGTCTTCGCTTGGATCGGCCTGCCCGCCAAACGCGAAGGCAAGGTGCCGGCCATGGTGCTTGTCCACGGCGGCGGTGGCACGGCCTACAAAGAATGGGTCCAGAAATGGAACG